>CAZLLI010000104.1:0-9623 GCA_964560355.1 uncultured bacterium
AGACCTCGGTATTACCGTCCTTCGATAGCGCCGCGAGCAGCATGCCCTGCTTCTCCGACCATTCCGCCGCGGTGTTGCTCCCGCTGTAGTTCGCGAGCCCGCGCGACTTGTCCTCGGTGAGGACGCGCGTGAACAGGTCGGCCTTGCCGTCGCGGAAGCTGGTGTACGCGATGGCGCGATTGCCGTCCATCCAGCGCGGCGCCAGGAGCGGAACCGTCTGCCGCACGAGCACGCGCGGGTTGTAGCCGTCGTAGTCGGATACCAGCAGCTCCCACTTCTCGCCCACCTTGCGCGTGTACACGATTTGCGTCGACGCCACGCCCTTTTCGCCCGTCACCAGGCGCACGACTTCGTCCGCGAAGTGGTGCGCGATGCGGCGCAGCTCCTTGTCGGTCACCTTGTATTTCTTCCCGCCCACGAAATCGCCCGAGCCGATGTCGGTGATGGTGCCTTCGAAGCTTGCGTCGGCGCCTTCGATGAACGTGCGCCCGCGCACGCACACCGCGTTCACCCCCGCCACCCCGGCGGTGGCGGGCTCTTCGCGCATGATCTTGAACAGCCCCGTGAACTGGAGGTCCTGCAGCACGATCTGTTCGATGCGCTGCGCCTTGGCCTCCTGGCCCGGCGTGGCGGTGAACTGCGGCAGCCACAGCGGGACCACGAAGACGTCTTCTTTGACCACCGGGTCGGGCCACACGTCGGTCTGCGCGACGCCCGTCGCCGGACACAGCGCCAGCAGTGAACAAACGATCCAACGTACCTTCATTCCTACGCTGTCACCTTTCTATGTTGGCCACGGTCGTCGCTACGGCGTCTGCGCCGGGACGAACTTGAAGCTGAAATGCACGCCCAGGTACTCGTTGTCGTACTCGCGCGGGAGCGGCGCGAACGGCGCCGCCTCGAGGACCGCGCGCTGGCACGACTGGTCGAACAAGAAGATGCCGGCCGACTTCTCCACCGCAACGTGGGTGATGTTGCCGTCGCGATGGATGCGAAAGTAGACCACCGCGATGCGCTCGACCCCCGCGCCGCCCGCCGGTACCACCCACGCCGCCGCGATCTTCTGGCGCATGCGCGCGATGAAGGGGTCGAACGGAAAATCGCCGCCGTCGAACGCGATCCCGCCCGCCGCGGATCCCGCCGTGGGCGAAGAAACCGTGTCGGTGCTCGCGGTCGACGAGGTGTCGCCCTTCGCGAGCTGCGCGCGCTGCACCTCTTGGTTCTTGTGGTCGGGCTCCTTCGGCTTGGGCTTCGGCTTCTCGACCGGTTGCGCGAGCGCGTCGTCCTTGGGCTCTTCCTTCGGCGTCGGTTTGGGCGCCGGCTCCTTGGGGGCGGGCGCCTGCACGGGCGGCGTGCCGGTCTGCGTCTCCGCCGCCGCCGCCGACACCAAGCGCACGCGGTAGGTCTCGCGCGGGAGATACGTCACCTGGCGGAACGACACCGACACGAACACGGCCAGGATGACGACCGCGTGCGCGACGAGCGAAATGACGACCCCCTTGCGCATCGCGACTCCTAGCGACGCTTCTTCGAGTCGCGCTTCATCTCCGTGATCATGCCGACGTCGTTGATGCCGGCCGCCTTCACTTCGCCGATCACCGCCATCACGGTGCCGTGGGTCGCGTCCTTGTCGGCGCGCACGAACACGACGTCTTCGCCCGCCGCCTTCAAGGTCGACAGCGTCGACGCCAATTGCGACGAATCGACGCGGTCGTCGTTGATGTAGACCTTGCCGTCCTTCGTGATCGAGATGACGACGGCTTCGTTTTCCTTGATCACCGTCGACTTGGCCTGCGGCAGCTTGACCTCGATGCCGGCCTGCAGGAAGGGCGCGGTCAGCATGAAGATGATGAGCAGCACCATCATAATGTCGACGAGAGACGTGACATTAATGTCGGCCAGGTTCGAATACGGAGTTCGCTTCAGCATGGCGATCAGTAGGTGGCGCCGGTGCGCGCGGGACGCGCCGGGGTGCCGGGCGCGCCCGGGTTGGTCGCGCGGCGCGATCCGCGCGACACCACGGTGCCGTCCAGGACGCGCGCGATGAACCAGTCGAGCTCGGTCTCCTTGCGGCGCACCGCGCGCCCGAAGGCGTTGTACGCGAACAGCGCGGGGATGGCGGCGGCGAGACCCGCGATGGTGGTGACGAGTGCTTCCGCGATGCCGGGCCCGACCACTTCGATGCTAGCCGCTCCTTCCATGCCCATGCTCAAGAAGCTGTGCATGATGCCCCACACGGTTCCGAGCAGGCCCAGGAAGGGCGCACCCGCCGACGTCGTCGACAGCAAATTCAAATGACGTTCCATCTCGCCGATCTCGTTCATCGCGCGCCCCTCGAGCACGCCCTTCAAGAGCGAGCGCTCGCCGTCGGCTTCCGCTGGGTCGTCGAGCGCGAGGACGCCGTCGGCGCCGCGCGAGGCGAGAAAGCCGCGTGCTTCGAGCAAGAGCGAGGCCTCGATGGACGGGAGGTAGCGCTCGGCCTCGGGCAGCACCGCGGGGGCGCCGCGCTGCACCATCGCGCGCCGCAGCGCGTTGCCGCGCTCGCGGAGCTTCTTGTACAGGCGCGCGCGATCCCACACCACGGCCCACGTGATCACCGACATCACGAAGGTGATGGTCAGGATGAGCAGTCCGAATCGTCCCGACTCGGCGAGAATCTGCGGCAGCGAGCGCCCGAGCGCCGCGGGTACGGCCGCGAACATGTCCATATGGTTCCCTTCCTCGATGAGTGTCGTTTGGCCGCGAAACGGAGCGTCGCGTCGAATCCGGGCAAGGTCTAGCACAACCGCCATACCTTGCCTAGAAAAAGTGCCCCGCCGATGTGAGCGCGCGGGCCCGCTTTGTGCATACCCCCGGGTCGCAGGGGCGGTTCCGAATGCTTGCCGCCCCGCGGGCGATGGGCTATCATTTCGGTGACGTTCCGCCCCGCCTCGACGCCCCCAAAGAGCTTCCCCGTTGCGCACGGGAGGTCGTGTCATGAAGATTCGCCACACACCCGCCTGGCTCTGGTTCTCACTCCTATTCGCGACTCCGTCCCTCGCGGTGACCAACGCCAACGTCGCCGGCGACGGCGGCGTGATGGTGCGCGCCACCTTCCCCATGGGGACGGTGGTCGGCACCGGCGACAACGTCGCGTTCCAGTATCAGACGCGCGTCGACGCCGCCGTGATCGTGTTCAACATCGACTCGCAGGGCTACGTGCACTTGTTGTATCCGCGCGCGCAGCCCGAAGTCGCGCGCGCGCACGAGAACTACGTCGTGCCCGACGACGGCGCGGAGCTGGTGGTCGACTCGCCCACCGGCGTCGAGTTCGTGTTCGCGCTCGCGGTCGACGACGCCGGCGCCATCGACGCCGGCGAGCTCGACCACTTGCGCGGCACCGACGCGAACGGCGCCGAGCCCTACCGCATCGACGGCGACCCCTTCGTCGCCGCCAACATGATCGCGGGCGAATTGGTGCGCGGCGTGTCGCACCGCGGCGTGTACTTCGGCTACACCTACTTCTATGTGAACGAGCGCGTCGAATACCCGTGCTACTTGTGCGGCGCGTGCGACGGCAGCCCCGACGATCCCATGTGCACCGACTATCGCGTGGTGCAGAACTTCGACCGCCGCGACGCGCTCGCGTACCCGCTCAAACGCGGTTACGAGACGGTGACCGACGTCGCCGGCACCGACGACGGCGGCGCGAACATCGACGCCCCCGACGGCTCCGACGTCGACGTGAACTTCTATCCGTACGGTGTCGAAGCACGCGCGGTGGATCCGTTCTACTCGAGCCTGTGGAACGACACCTGGTGGTATGACCCGTTCTACTGGTATGGCCCGTACTATCCGTATTACGCGCCGGGCTGGTCGTTCTCAATCGGCTGGGGTTGGGGCTGGGGTTGGGGCTGGTGGGGCGGTTACTACTGCTCGGGTTGGTACGCGCCGTGCGGGTGGTACGACTCGTGGTACGGCGGCTATCCGTCGGGCGGGTACACGCAGCCCGACAAGTTCAAGGCCAAGTACAAGGCCGACGCGTCGACGTTGACCAACACGCGCACGGTTGCGGCACAGCGCGACGGCCAGCTGCGCATTGCGTCGAAAGACGTGCAGCGCTCGCTCTCGCGTCCGGCGCAGTCGGGCGTGCGCTCGAAGAGCTTCGCGCCGGGCGGGGGCAAGGGCGCGATCGACGCGCCGCGCGCGAAGACGTCGATCGGCGGCAAGTCCGGCTACACGAAGTCGCCGCGCTACGGTTCGCGCTCGGGCGGGAACGCCCCGCACATGAGATCGAACGGAACCCCCACGCGCAAGAGCGTGGGCAACGTGCCGCGCGGCGGCGGTTACAAGTCGCGGGGCAACGCGCCCGGGTACCGCGGTGGTTCGCGTTCGAGCACGGGTTCTGGAAGAGGCTCGCAGATGAAGTCGACCGCCCCGTCGCGGTCGTACACGCCGTCGATGCGAAGCGGCGGCGGTGCCATGAAGTCGAGCGCGCCGCGCTCGTCGATGCCGAGCTCGGCACCGCGCTCGAGCGCGCCGCGCGGTAAGGGCAAGTGAGTCGCGCGACGCACGTCGCAAGAACAAGAAGGCCTCCCGCTCGGCGGGAGGCCTTCTTCGTTTCTACTCGTCGACCGAGTCGGCGCCTAGAGCGTCTTGTAGCTCTTGACGTCGAGGTACTTCACACCGTCGACCTTCTTCACGACGGTCGCGATCTCGACGTTCTTCGCGGCCTTGTCGTTGCGGAGCGCCGCGACGCGGTCGCTGTTCCACAACGGGTACACCTTGCCGTCCGCCGTCTTGAACATCGGCGAGCACTCCTCGGTGGCGTTGAGCTCGCAGTGTCCGCACTCATACATGCCGGTGAGCACGAGGCGCTTGTCCTCGCGATACGGCACGGCGTCGACCGCGGCCGCCGCCGTCTGGGTCGACTTCGTGCACGAGCCCGACATGCCGGCCGTCTTGGCCGCGGCGTCGCACGCGTGGCCGGCGCCCGCGGTGTGGACCGCGGCTGACTTCTCGCACGAGCCGGAAGCCGTCGCACCTTGGGCCGACTTCGACGCGCAGCAGCCTTCTGCGCCCGCCGCTACCGTCGAGCCGTTCACACCCGCCGCGAAGGCGGCCGTGTTGATGATCGGCGCCGCGCCCGGGGCGACCAGCGCCGACTTGATCATGGCCTTGTGGACATTACCCGCGGTCGTGGTCTTGGCGCCGTTTGTGGCGCAGCACGACGGGGTCGACGCCGCCGTCGCCGATGCGGCGGAGGCGTCCTTGGTACAGCCGGACGCGGCCGCGGTGTTCGACGCATTCTTCGTCGAAGCCGCCGACGCGGACTTCGTGGCCTTGTCACAGGCGAACGCCGGACCGGCGATCGCAGCCGCCCAACCAAACGCGGCCAAGGTACCGAGCATCACAATCTTCCGTGTCATTTCCAACGCCTCCTGAAGGTGTCGATCTAGGTAAGACCTGCCCAATCATCAACCAAACCGGGGCGGCCGTCAAGCGGCCGGGTTGCAACTTCTACACCGGTCCCCGGGGCCGGTTTCGCGGAATTCCCCCCTTATAATGTCACTTCCTCCCCGGGCGTGAAGCGCTTGCCGTCCTTGACCAGGCGGCAAGCCGCCATGTGAGCGTCGTGCTCGAAGCACAGCAACCAGCTGCCCGCGCTCGCGCGCTCGAGGAGCGCGGCCTTTTCCTCCATCACGGTAACCGGATAGAGGTCGTAGCTCATGACGTATGGGGTCGGGATGTGGTGGTGGGTCGGCATGAGGTCGCCGGTGAAGAAGAGCGAGCCCGTCCCGCCGCCGATGACCGGGAGCTGCTGCCCGGGCGTGTGCCCGTCGAACACCAACAAGTCGAAGCCGGGCGCGAGCGACCACGGTCCGTCGTGCAATCGCAGCACGCCTTCGCGCTCCATGACGCGCAAGCGGTCTTCGTAGTAGCTCGCGCGATCGCGCGGCGTGGGAGCAAACGCGTGCTTCCACTGGCGGGTTTGCACGTGGTGCGCGGCGCGCGGAAAGATGAGACGCCAGTCGTCGCCGGCGGGCTCGACGATGCCGGCCCCGTGGTCGAAATGGAGGTGCGTGAGCAAGACGTCGGTGACGTCCGCGGGTTCGACGCCGCACGCGCGAATGGTGTCGGCGAGGTGGTCGGTGTCTTGGAACGCGTAGATCTGCCGGTACTTCTCGCTGTGGCCCGCGCCCGCGCCGACGTCGACCACGACGGTGCGGCCGTGCCCGCGCGCCAAGAGGATGCGCATCACCATCGGAACGCGGTTGAACGCGTCGGGCGTGATCGCCCGCTCCCACATGGTCTTGGGAACCACGCCGAACATGGCGCCGCCGTCGAGGCCGAAGCGGCCCGCGATGCACGCGCGAACGTCCCACTCGCCGAAACGCATGCGCGCACTATAGCACGTCGGAATGGGGCGGCAAGCGCGGCGCTACGCGCGCTCGACCACCACCGCGGTGCCGTACACGAGCAGCTCGGAGGCGCCGTCGGAGATGTCGGTCGACGAGAAGCGCACCGCGACGATCGCGTTGGCGCCCGACTTGGTCGCTTCCTCGCGCATGCGGTCGAGGCACTGCTCGCGAGATTCGGCGAGCAGCTTGGTGTATTCGTGGATCTCGCCGCCGGTGAGATTCTTGAAGAAGGCGAGGAGGTCCTTGCCGAGGTGACGCGCGCGCACGGAGCTCCCCTGCACGAGGCCCATCACCTTCACCACGCGGTGCCCGGGCACGTCGTCGGTGGTCACCACGATCATCGTTCGACCTCCTTGTACGGGTCGTTCTTGCTCTCGTGGTAGCGCTCGCGCGCGACCGAGACGAAGATCACGACCAATCCGACCAGAATCAACAGCACGCTGATGCCTTCGAAGGAGAGGAGCGCCGGCGAGCGCACCGCGCGCACGATGGCGTAGCCGAGCAGCGCGAGCGCGCCCGCGATGAGCAGCACGAAGCCGGTGCGTCGCTCGCTGCGACGGTAGACGCTCTCCCAATACCCGTTCCAGAATTCGGCGTCGGGGGCGCGCAGCTTGAGCTCGTCGGTCATGCGCACGATGCGGCCCAGCGACGCGAGCTCGCGCTCGCACTCGGCGCACCCGCGCACGTGGGCCTGGTAGGCCTCGGCTTCCGCCGGCGACAGCTCGCCGTCTAGCCAGCGCATGCCGTCGGTCTGATAACGCGTGCACGTCGGGCTCAAAACGCACCCCTCCGATTCGGCTTGGCGCCGGCATTTTCGATCTCCTCCACCAACGCACGCAGCGCCTGGCGCGCGTAGAACAAGCGCGACATGACGGTGCCGATGGGGATCCCGAGGATCTCGGCGATTTCCTTGTACGAATGATCCTTGAAGTTCTTCAGCACGATGATCTCCCGGTGGTCGTCGGACAGGCGCGCGACCGCCTCGCGCACGATGCGCCGACGTTCCTCGCCCTCGATGTCCTCGAGCGCCGTGGGCTGGGGCGACGCGATCTCGCGGTGCGAGTTCTCGTCGTCGATCGAATACTCGACCTTCCCACGGCGCAGAAAATTGAGACAGTGGTTGCGCAGCACCCGGTAGAACCACGGGTAGAACGGGCGCTCCTCGTCGAAGCGGGCCCGCGCCTGGTACACCTTCACGAACGCTTCCTGCGAGAGGTCGCGCGCGTCCTCGGCGTTGCCGACGTAGCCGTACGCCACTAAGTAGGCGTCCGACATGTAGCGGCGCACGAGCGCTTCGTAAGCGCGCTTGTTGCCGCGCTTCCACTCGCGAATGACCTCGCGTTCGTTATCGAAGTTCAACCGGAGCTCCGGGATGGTCGGTCCGGCTACCGCCCGCGCACCTGCTTCCATATGGGCACGGGTACAGCCGCGGGCCCGAAAAAATTCGGCCCGATTTTTCGCGCGATCTTACGACCAGCGCCAAGCGCTTGCCACGAAAACAATTGTCATTTTTGTTATGGCGCCGTCGAAGCAGCCTGGGGTAACGTGGCCGGTGCCGACCCAGCCCGCACCCCGCCGGTGCGGGAACTCCCGATCTCGAACCCTGGAAGCGCCATGACCGCCATCCGATCGTTCCTCGACGCCCACGTCGCGCGTATCGAACCGCTCTCGCGCGAGGTCAACATCGCCTATTGGAACGCCACCATCTCCGGCCGGCCCGAGGACTTCGAAAGCTACTCCAAGCTCGAGGTCGAGCTGCAGAAGGTCTACACCAACGCGCGCGAGTTCGAGGACGTCAAGCAGTGGCTGGCCGCGGGCGGCGGCGACGAGCTCGAACGGCGCCAGCTCGATCTCTTGTATCGAACCTACCTGCGCAACCAGATCGACCCCGCGCGCATCGAGGAGATGACGCGCTTGTCGAGCAAGATCGTGCAGTCGTTCGGTACCTACCGCGCGCACGTCGACGGGCGCTCGCTGACCGGCAACGACGTACGCAACGTCTTGAAGCAGAGCGCCGACGCCGACTACCGACGCCGCGTGTGGGAAGCCGACAAGGCGGTCGGCCGCCAGGTGCGCGACGACCTCCTCACGCTCGTGCGCCTGCGCAACGACGTCGCGCGTTCGCTCGGCTTCTCCGACTATTACGTGATGTCGCTCGAGCTCGCCGAGCAGAAGGCCGGCGACCTGGCGGACTTGTTCGACCGCCTGGACGCCGCCACGCGCGAACCCTTCGCGCGCGCCAAGGCCGAGATCGACGTCGTGCTCGCGCAGCGCTACGGCGTCGCGCCGCGCGACCTGCGCCCGTGGCACTACGAAGACCCGTTCTTCCAGGAGACGCCGCGCGTGTTCGACGTCGACTTCGACCGCTACTACAAGGACCGCGACGTAGTGGACACCTCGCGCCGCTTCTTCGAAGGCATCGGGCTCGAGGTGCGCGACATCATCGCGCACAGCGATCTGTACGAAAAACCCGGCAAGGAGCAGCACGCGTACTGCCTCGACATCGATCGCCGCGGCGACGTGCGCGTGCTCGCCAACGTGCAGCACGACGAGAACTGGGCCGGCACCATGCTGCACGAGCTCGGGCACGCGGTGTACGACCGCTACATCGACGCCGCCCTCCCCTTCCTCTTGCGCGAGCACGCGCACGTATTCGCCACCGAAGCTATCGCGATGCTGTTCGGCCGCCTATCGAAAGACGCCGAGTGGATCGACCGTATGATTGGAGTGCCGGAGCCCGAGCGCGAGCGCCTCGCGCGCGAATCGGAGCGCAACTCGCGCCTTTCGCAGCTCGTCTTCGCGCGCTGGTGCCAGGTGATGGTGCGATTCGAGCGCGCGCTGTACGCGAACCCGGACGGCGACCTCAACCACGCGTGGTGGGACTTGGTGGAGCGCTACCAAGGCGTCCCGCGCCCCGACGGCCGCAACGAGCCCGACTGGGCCGCGAAAATCCACATCGTGTCGGCGCCGGTCTACTACCACAACTACATGCTGGGCGAGTTGTTCGCGTCGCAGCTCGACCACGCGATCCAGTCGCGCGTCCTGCGCGCGCGCGACGGACGGGCGTCCTTCGTCGACCAACACGCGGTGGGCGAGTTCTTGCGCGACCACGTCTTCGCGGCCGGCAAGCGTTGGCGCTGGGACGACCTCGTCCCCCGCGCGACCGGCGAGCCGCTCAACCCCGAGCACTTCGTCGTGCAGTTCGTTCGCTAGCAGCCTCCG
>CAZLLI010000105.1:0-9524 GCA_964560355.1 uncultured bacterium
CCCGTTCGCGTGGTTGGGATCGCGGGGCCGTCGGGGTCGGGGAAGACCACCATCGCCCGCGCGGCGGCGGAACGCTGCGACGGCGTCGTACTCGCGCTCGACGCCTACTATCGCGACCAGCGCGGGGTCGACGAACGCGTCCTCGACGTCGACATCCCCGAAGCGATCGACGTGGCGCTCGCGCTCGCGCACGTGAACGACCTCGTGGCCGGGCGTGCGGTCGACCAACCGGTGTACGACTACGCCACCCACGCGCGCACCGGCGCGACGCGCGTGCTCGCGCCTGCTCCCGTCGTCTTCGTCGAAGGGCTTTTCGCGCTGTACTGGCCGGAACTACGCGCGCCGATGCACGCGCGCGTCTTTGTCGCGCTCGACCACGACGAGTGCCTGCGCCGGCGCATCGACCGCGACACGCGCGAGCGCGGGCGCACGCGCGAGGAAGTGACCCTCCAATACCAGGCCAAAGTGCGCCCGATGTACGAGCGCTACGTCGAACCGACCCGCCGCCACGCGCACGTCACGCTCGACGGATGCGACGACATCGATCGCCTGGCGGAGCGGCTCCTCCGCGCGCTCGCCGGCGACGCGGCGGACTAGGTCACCACACGAAGGTGAGAGCCAGGTACGGAAGCAGCACGTACAGCGCGAGGTCGCGAATCAAGTAGAAGACGAAGAACCCCACCACCAGCTTCCACCCATACTTCGAAACCAGGAAACGCGTGCGCATGCGCAGGCGCTCGCGGCGCGAGCGGCCCGCCTCGCCGGGCAGCGGCGCCCGGAAGTCGTTCCGAATGTTGGCCAGGGCGCTGCGCACGCGTCTCATCATGGCGTCAAATCGCGAAGACCTCGAACGTCTCCACTTTGGAAGTCAGGACGAGCTTGCCGCTTGCGTCCTTGAATTCGCCCACGCGGCGGTGTCCTTCGCGATACTCGTCGCTGTGCGTCCACGCTTCGAAATGCTCCTGCGTTTCCCAGTGCGTCATCACGATGTATTCGTTGCCGCTCTCGGGCCGCAGAATCTCGGCGCGAAGGAAGCCCGGACGGCGATCGACAGCGCGGGCACGGGTCCGGAACATCATTTCGAATTTCTCGCGGTACTCGTCCGGTACCGTCATTCGGTTCATCATCACAAACACGCGTGACCTCCACGATGGAATCAAAGTCGTCGGCCCGCGGGTGGGGCCGTCAAGTTAGGGAAAGCTAAGTCTATCCGACGGCGCGCGGGTGTCAAGCCGGAAAGAAAACAAGAGGTCCCCCGACGGAGGACCTTCGTTGGTGCTTCGGAAGGAGAGGTTGGCGCGCGCGGGTCTGTGCGGGACCGGGAATCGTCCCGCGGGGGGCTTCGTCGACGCGTGTCGACGCGGAGGCTTAGTGGATCCGGACGCGAGGGGAGGGATTGACGGTTCGGTCACATCTGGGCTCCCTCGCAGTCCGGATCGCAATCGGTGACGAATCCGGAACGGACTCGATACGCGAGGGAGTCTAGTTGGGACGTGTGAACCGAGAATTAAGCGGAAATAAAATTGCGGCGCATGCGGGCGACGATGGCGGGAATCTGCTCGATACAGTACGCGATCTCGTCCTCGGTAGTCAGCGCGGAGAGAGAGAAGCGCAGCGACGCAGCCGCGTCTTCGGGCGAGAGTCCCATCGCGGCCAGCACTTGCGACGGCAGCCCCGCGCCCGACTTGCACGCCGAGCCGGCCGACGCGCAAATGCCCACTTCGTCGAGGAGCACGAGTAGCGCGTGTCCGTCGACGCCGCGGAAGCCGAAGTTCGACGTATTGGGGAGCCGCTCCGCGTCGGCGCCGTTGACGAACGAATCCGGGATGCGTTCGAGCAATTCACTTTCGAGGCGATCGCGCAGTCGACGCACCTCGGTTTGACACCGCTCGAGGTGCGACTGCGCAAAGTCGATCGCGGCCGACATGCCGACGATGCCGGCCACGTTTTCCGTGCCGGGACGCCGGTTGCGCTCCTGCCCGCCGCCCAGGAATACCGGCGTCCAGCGCGTGCCCTTGTGCACGACCAGCGCGCCGACGCCCTTCGGGCCGTGGAATTTGTGCGCGGAGAACGACGCCAAGTCGGCGCCGAGCGCGGCCAGGTCGACGACGACCTTGCCGACGCCCTGCACGCAGTCGACGTGGAGCGGGATGCCCTTCGCGTGCACGATCTCCGCGATCTCGCGAATCGGAAATATGACGCCGGTCTCGTTGTTGGCGAACATGGTCGACACCAGCGCGGTGTCGTCGCGCAGCGCGCCGCGCAACGCGTCGAGGTCGAGGCGGCCGCTGCGGTCGACTTGCACCACCGTGACGTCGTAGCCGAGCGAACCGAAACGCTTGATCGGATTGACCACCGCGGAGTGTTCGACCGCGGTGGTGACGATATGGCGCCCCTTCGACGAATCGAGCACCCCGCGCAGCGCGATGTTGTTCGACTCGGTGCCGCAGCTCGTGAAGATGACTTCGGCGTCGACGCAGCCCAGGAACGCGGCCACGCGCGCGCGCGCGTCGCGCACCGCCGACGCGGGCCGGTCGCCCATGTGGTGGGCGCTCGACGGGTTGCCGTAGTACTCGGTGAAGTACGGGCGCATGGCGTCGAACACCGCGGGTACGACGCGGGTGGTGGCGTTGTTGTCGAGGTAAACCGTGCGCATGAGGTCGGGCGGCCCCGCGCTTGTACGCGGACGCCGCATGGTGCTATTTTAGGCCGTCGTGAGCGAATCTTCCACGAAGAAAAAGAATCCCAAGGGGCGGCGCGCCGGGCTCGTCATCGTCCATACCGGCAACGGCAAGGGCAAGACCACGGCCGCCATCGGCACCGCGTTCCGCGCCGTCGGCGTCGGGTTCAAGGTCAAGATGATCCAGTTCATCAAGGGGTCGTGGGACTACGGCGAATTGCACTCCGCGCAGAAGCTGGGCAACTTCGAGATCGTCCCCATGGGCGAAGGATTCACCTGGGAGACCAAGGACAAGGAGCGCGACACCGCGGTGGCGTGGAAGACGTGGGAGGCGTGCCGCGAGGCGATCGAAAAGAACGAGCACGATCTCCTCATCTTCGACGAGATCAACAACGCGATCCATTACGGTTATCTCGACGTGCGCGTCGTGATCGACGCCCTGGCGAAGAAACCCGCCGAGATGCACGTCATCCTGACCGGCCGCGACGCGCACCCGGACCTCATCGACGTCGCCGACCTGGTCACGGAGATGCGCGAGATCAAGCACCCCTTCCACAAGGGCATCTACGCCCAGCGTGGAATCGAGTACTGACTAGAACAGCGCGTAGATGAACGGCGCCAGCGCGGATCCTTCGGTGAAGACGATCAGCACGCCGAGCAGAACCAGGAAGATCATGATCGGGCCGAGCCACCACTTCTTGCGAACCTTCATGAACGCCCACAGTTCGCCGAAGATCGAGAACCGGCTCTTCATGTCCTGCCACATTCCCATGAGATGCTGCTCCTAAAGCGGGTCTAGAGGTAAGCTGGCCGCGCGACAGCGCGGCATTACGTGCCAAGGATTATAGTGCATGAGGAAGCCCGAAGTCTACCCGGTAGGGTAGCGTGAAGTTCCAGGAGGAGACATGGATTTTGGACTAAAAGGCCGGGCGGCCGCGGTGGCCGCGTCGAGCCAGGGCTTGGGATTCGCGTGCGCGCTCGAGCTCGCGCGCGAAGGGGCGTCGGTTGCGATCTGCTCGCGCGACCGCGGTCGCGTCGACGACGCGGCGCGCCGCATCCGCGACCAGGTTCGCGACGCCAAAGTGCACGCGGTGGTCGCCGACCTCGCGCGCGAAGCCGACTGCAAGCGCTTCGTCGACGAGGCCGCGCGCACGTTCGGGCGCCTCGACATCGTCGTCACCAACTCGGGCGGACCGGCGCCGGGCGCCTTCGACCAAATCTCGCTCGACGATTTGCGCCGCGGCGTCGACACGACCCTAATGAGCGCGGTCGCGCTCATGACGGCGGCGGTCCCGCACCTGCGCACGAACCAGTGGGGGCGCATCGTCAACATTCTCTCGATCACCGTGAAGCAGCCCAAGACGACGCTCCTCGTGTCGAACACCATGCGCCCCGGCATCCTCGGCTTCGCCAAGTCGATCTCGATGGAGCTCGCGAAGGACAACATCACGGTGAACAACGTCGCGCCCGGATACACCAAGACCGAACGCCTCGACGAATTGTCCGAGCACTTGTCGAAGACGCAGACGCGTTCGCAGGCCGACGTGGTGGCGGATTGGGTGACGACGATTCCCGCGGGGAGACTCGGCCGCTCCGAAGAACTTGCAGCCGTAGTGACGTTCCTGTGCTCCGAGCGCGCGAGCTACGTCACCGGTGTCACCATCCAGATCGACGGCGGGCAGGTGTCGAGCCTCCTATAGAAGGTGTATACTTACCGGCGTGCAGGGAGGAGGAATCCGCATGACCTCGAAGCTCCTGTGTGCCCTCGCCGTCCTCTTGCCCGTGGCCGGGCCTGCGGCCGCCACTCAGCTGATCATGGGCGATGTGACCATGGTCGCCACCGCCGGGGCCAATTCCGTCACACTCGACCTCGAGATACGCGACGACGGCGGTGTTCCTGACTGTCAGTACTTCTTGATCCGCCGCTACTACTGGCCGGACGTCGATAATTGCTATCCAACCAGTGGAACGATCGTCTATTGGTTCCCGCGAGTCTTTGGAACTACTGTTTCGAAGCAGTTCGTCGATACCGACGTAGTGGCCAACGCGACGTACTGGTACTACCTGGAATCGTCGTATTTGCCTCCTCCGTTGGAGTTTCTCCCCGGATGCGATCAGGCCCAGTTTCGCGCCGAGTTCGGCAGCGCCTGGGGTGGGCCATTCAGTGTTCCCGTCGCGGTGGGGCCGGGTCCGCCGCTCGTTTTTCACGGCACGCTCTACGACCATGGATGCGGCTTCGACTGCTCGGGCGTGATTCCATGTTGCGACCGACTTTCCCAAGTCTCGTTCCTGAGCGTCCTTCCGGAGTGGGCGAAACCGTACGCGGATACCGAGGTGGACATCTATGGCGAATACACATCCTACGTTGTGCAATGGGGGTGGGAGTTCGAGGTGACGCAGCTCGTACCGCGGCCGTGTCAGACCGTGTCGACGGAGCACACGACGTGGGGCCACGTGAAGTCGATGTATCGTTGATACGGGGAACGCGAAAGCTTACGAGTTCTGGGCCGGATAGACGCCGGTGATGTTGCTGCGGTCTTTCTGGCTCTGGAGCTTGCGAATGGTGGCGCGCATCCACTCGGCCTGTTCGGTGTGGCGAATGGCGGCGCCCACGTTCTCGGCGAACACTTGCAGCGCACGCAGGTCGTCGTCCTCGAAGTTGATCTCCGGCGAGCGCGTGCTCACGTTGATCACTCCTACCAACTCTTCGCGCAAAATGATGGGCACGATCATGGCGGCGGTGAGCTCGCGGTTCTTGAGCTCGAGCCCGGGAATGTTGGTGCGCTGATCGGCGCGCAGCATCAGCGGCTCGCGGCGCTGGGCGACGAAACCGGACGGTCCCTTGCCGAGCGGCTGGCGCGTCCCCAGCATTCCTTCCGGTACCATCTTGCCGCTCACCGCGCGCACCACGAGTGACGTGCTATCGCGGTCGAACAGCATGAGCGACGCCTGGTCGCTCGCGAACGCGTCGACGCAAATCTTGGTGATGGCGTCGAACACGGTCTGCAGGTCGTTCTGCTCCACCATGACACGGCTCACGTTCAGGAGCGCGTAGGTGCGCGCGGCCTGGCGCTGCGTGCGCTCGCGCTCGGCGCGCTGGATGCCCTCGAACTGGCGGCGCAGCGCCTGCAAGTAGCGGCGCTGGTGCGCGAGTCCAACCAGGAGAATCAAGGTCAGCGTGAGACCGGCGATCACGAGCATCTGCGGCTTCGAGAACAACCACATGCGCGCGAAACGGTCGCTGAAGACGGGCGGCAGCACGGAGACGAGCGACACCAGCGTGAGCAGCACGACGGTCCCGATCAGAAACCAGTTGGTATAGGCGCTCTGATGGATCTTCGCCTGCACCTGCTGCTGGCGCGCGTCGGTCGGTTGCGATTTCGGGGCCCGGGCTGGCGTCATGGTTGGGGGCTCCTCCCCCTCGACCCGCTACGCGACGGGTCTGCACATGGAATTCAGAGCCGTGAGGGCAAGGAGCGTGCCACGGGCGGAAACGGGCGGTACGACGGGCAATTCCCGGGGCGCATGGGGTGCGTTGCGTTGCAGAAAGGAAACGCGCTTTGCAGAGGGCGAAAGGCTAGACGTCGGGCCGGTAGGTGCCTTCGATCATGGAGCGAAACACGCGCAGCGACGTGCGCGCGGTGATGGTGTAGCGCGAAATCTCGAGCGGCCTCTCGACGTTGCCGGCGACCACGGTCGCGCGCCCGTTGTGGTGCGCGCGCAGCGTGCACGTGCTGACGAAGCCGGCGTCGTGCGCGACACGGTCGAGCTCCGGCGTGGTCGCGCCGTAGGGCCAGGCGAGGAACGACGGCGCGCGCCCGAGGTAGTGTTCGATCTCGGCGCGCGAGCGTTCGAGGTCGCTCTTCACCGCTTGCTCCCAGTCGACGTAGCCGGGGAAGCTGTAGCCGTGTCCGCTCGCGGCGACGAACACGGGCCGCATGGCGCCGTCGGCGTCTACCTTGTAGTGCATGTCGTGCGAGTGCGACTCGATGCGAAACACGCCGCTGTCCTCCAGCTCGCGCAAGCGATCCCAGTCGAGGCAGCGCACGTAGTCCCAATTGGTGCCGACCTTCGACGTCACCACGAACAAGGTGGCGCGAAATCCCACGCGCGCGAGAATCGGGAGCGCGAGGTCGTACGCGCTCTCTTCTCCGTCGTCGAAGGTGATCACGACCGGTTTGTCGGGGAGGTCGCGGCGGCCGTTCTGCCACTCGACGAGCTCGTCGAGGGTGACCGAGTGGTAGCCGTGCGACTTCAGGAATTCCATCTGCCGCTCGAACTCGGTGACGCTGGTGGTCCAGATTTCGGAATCGTTGAGCAGCGGCAGGCTCAAGACCACGTAGCCGAACACGCGCAGGAGCCGGATGGGATCCGACTTGTCGCGCAGATAGTGGTAGCAGAGCACGGGGACGCCGCCGATGTTGCGCCCCTCGGCGAACACCGCGTCGGACGCGGAGGCTTCGACGCGGACCTGCCCGCTCGAATCGAACCCGCGCGAGACCACGAAGCCCATGCCCGCGACGAACGCGATCCCCGCGACGGCGGCGATGAGCAATCCGATGGTGATGTCGCGTCGCGTCAGCATGGCGCAGAATCTATCAGAAGCTGTAGCCGAGGGTGATGTAGAAGCCGTCGATCTCGTAGCCTGGGCGCGCGTCGAGGCGCGAGTTGGCGTTGGTGTAGCCGGCCGAAAGCGCGAGGCCGCGCCAGATGTCCCACGACGCCGACGCTTCGATGCGCCCGGTCAGGAACCAGTCGTCACCGTTTTCCTTGTCGACCGACATGCGACCGGCCACGCGCCCGCGCACGCGCGGCGAGAACGTCATCGCCAGCGCGACTTCCTCGTAGAAGCTCAAGTACTGGCGCGGGTCGTAGTAACCGTTGTCGTTGGTGTTACGAAAGCCGTAGTACGCGAAGCCCGTCGACGAGCTGAAGCGGTGCGTGAAACCGACCGGCATGCGCCACAGCGGCTCCCACACCGCGCGCGTCCCCAGCGCGAGCGCGCTGTTGCCGTCGCTGTACCACGCGCCCTCGGCCGACGAGATCCAGGTCAAGTTCGAGCGCAGGTGCTGGTCGAGTCCCGCCGAGACCTCGGTGCGCGAGATGCCGCGAAAGATGGCGTCGGGGTTGTCGATGGGACCGCGGTTCACGCCCACGTCGATGCGCGTCCAGTCGCGCGGCGTGATGGTCGCGTAGACGTCGTAGGTGAACAGGTTGAATTCGTCGAGCCAGTAGCTCTGCGGTCCCAGCGCCGCGCGGTCGTACGAGTTCAATTGGTAGCCGGCGTTCGCGGTGAGCGCGAGCGTCGCCGAGAAGCGGCGCTCGAGCACGGCGCCGAACCAGTCGCGCGAAACGTCGGGGCGGCCCGGTTGTTCGAACTTCGCGTGCGTGTAGTAACCGCTCACGCGCGTCATCAAGTCGGGCGAGAATCCCGCGCGCACGGTGTGGTAGCGGCGGTGGATGTCGTCGCTGTCCTTGTTCTTCTCGTAGGTGTAGGTGACGTTCGGTCGCGCGTCCGCTTCGATCTCGCTCTTCAAAGTGGCGAGCGTGGGCGCCGACGCCGAATCCACCATCGCGACCGCGGAGTCGGGGCGTCCCATCCAGCGCAGCGACTGCATCAAACCCGCCTGCGCATCGACTTCGTCGGGGTGGTCGGCGAGAATCGCCCGGTACTGCGCGGCCGCGCGGCGATTGCGTCCCGACCAGTTGGTTACCTGCGCCTTGCCCAGGCGCGCGTCGAGGTTGGTGGAGTCGGCGGCGAGTACTTCGTCGTACAGGCGCTCCGCACCGTCGACGTCGTCGCGCCAGCTCACCAGGCGCGCGGCGCCGATGATGGCGTCGGCGTCGTGGGGGTGTCGCGCGAGGTGATACTGGTACCACGTCATGGCCGAATCGGGCTCGTCCGCCCACGTGTACTGGTTCCCGATCTCGACGCCGATCTCATCGGCGAGGGGCGGGTACAACTTAATCGCGCGTTTGTACAACCGAATCGCGTCCGCGTGCCGGTCGGCCGCGGCGGCCGCGCGCGCGCTATCCAAGACCGCCATGGCGCGCGGGAGGTCGGGGGCGAGGACGGGGTCGGGGAGCGGGACGCGCGCGGTGTCGACCGCGGCCACGGCCGCGCTCGTTTGCGCCGACCGCGATCGCGCCACTCCCACGTGTGCAGTCGCGACGAGCATCGTCGCGCACACGAGCGCGCACGCGACGGCGCGACTCACAGCACCTCACCGCCTCGAATCGGCTTCCAGCGCACCGGCGCCTGCTTGGGAGTCTGCATCATCGCGCCCGGCGTCGACACCGCGGTGACGATGGCCATGATGATCCAGTAGATCAGCGGATAAAACACGGCCGTGAAGTAGTAGAGCGGAATGCGCTTGTCGTAGCGACGGTCGAGCAGCACGCCGGTGAGAAGCTGGATCAAGCACATGGTGCCGATCAACATACCCCACCAGTTCGGGATGGGCGACGCGCCGATGGGCGGGTAACCGACCGCGTAGCAGAATATCCACAGCGACGTCAGCACGATGAAGCAGTACGCCCACGTGATCGAGAGCCACGATTCGATGAGCAGCGGCCACAAGCGGCGGCGCTGCCACGTCATCGCTTCGCCGCCGTGGCGGCGCAGTACCTGCGCGAGCCCGCGCGCCCAGCGGCGGCGCTGGCGCCACAAGCCGCCGAACGTCGACGGGACGCGCATCCACACCACCGCGCGCGGCTCGTAACGAATGTCCCAGAAGCGCAGCTGCAGCTTCCACGACAGGTCGATGTCTTCGGTGGACATGTCGGGGCTGTAGAAACCGACGTCGACCATCGCGGTGCGATGGAACGCGCCCACCACGCCGCT
>CAZLLI010000106.1:0-9185 GCA_964560355.1 uncultured bacterium
CAATTCTTGGCGCGGCTCGTCGGGCAGGCGCTCGAGGCGCGCGACGCCGCCGATCGGCAACAGCGTGATGTCGCGCGTGACGATCCCGTAGCGCCGCGCGGTCAGCGCGTGGCCCAGCTCGTGCAGGACGACGCACGCGAACACCGTGAGCACGAACAGCACGCTCGCGAGTCCGGCGTCGACGCTGTGGCCTTCCTGCCAGCTCACGAACCCGATCCACGCCAAGAACAGAAGGAACGTGAGGTGGATGAAGACCGGGATGCCGAACAGCCGCCCGATGCGAATCGACCACTTCATGCCGTCACTATACACCTTCGACGCGCCGCGGTCGAACACCGGCGCTGTGGTACACTCGCGCGCGAACGCGCGTCCCCCCGACCATGAAAATCGCTCTCACCATCGCAGGTTCCGACTCCGGCGGCGGCGCCGGCATCCAGGCCGACTTGAAGGCGTTCCACGCCCACGGCGTGTTCGGCGCGAGCGTCGTCACGGCCATCACCGCGCAGAATACCGAAGAGGTGCGGCGCGCGTTCGACCTGCCCGTCGACCTGGTGCGCGCGCAGCTCGACGCCGTCCTCGACGACCTCGCGATCGCCGCCGCCAAGACCGGCATGCTGTCGTCGGCCGCGATCATCGACACCGTCGCCGACGTGCTCGGAGAACGTCGTTTCGAGAATCTCGTCGTGGACCCGGTCATGGTCTCGAAAGGCGGCCACCGCCTCTTGCGCGACGACGCGGTGGACGCGCTGGTCGCGCGTCTGCTCCCGCGCGCGCTCGTCGTCACTCCCAACTTGCACGAGGCGTCGATTCTGTCGGGGATCGCGATCGCGTCGCTCGACGACATGGAGCGCGCGGCCGCGCGCATCGGCGAGCTTGGACCCCGCGCGGTGGTGGTGAAGGGCGGCCACGCGAACTTCGCGCTCGCGGTCGACGTGCTGTGGACGCGCGCGGGGGTCGAGCGCCTCCTCCCCGAGGGCGCGGTCGAAGAACGCAGCGTGCACGGCACCGGGTGCACCTTCTCCGCCGCCATCGCGGCGCGCCTCGCGCGCGGCGAAGACGTCGCGACCGCGGTGCGCAGCGCCAAGCGCTACATCACCGAGGTCATCCGCCACGCGCAGCGCATCGGCCGCGGCCACGCGGTCGGCGACGCGTTCTATTTCCTGGGAGAGCGGGACTAGTCTTCGAGCGACGCGCGCAAGGCCGCGCGCGCCAAGAGGCGGGTCGAGTCCAGCACCGGGAGCGGCGAGTTCTCCTGCGTGATGATGAGCGGCACTTCCGTGCACCCCAGCACGACGCCCTCGCACCCGTGCGCGCGCATCTCGCTGATGAGCCCCGTGAAATAGGCGCGCGACTCCGCGGTGAATTGCGCCGCGACCAGCTCGTCGAAGATGATCCGGTTGACGAGCTTGCGATCCTTGTCGGCGGGCAGCACGATCTCGACGCCGTACGCGTCGAGCTTTTCCTTATAGAAGGTCGACTCCATGGTCCACCCGGTGCCGATCAGCCCCACGCGCTTGAAACCCTGGCGGCCCGCTTCGCGCGCGACTTCCTCCGCGATGTGGAGCCACGGCAGCTTGGCCTGCTTCGCCACGTGGTCGAACACGCGGTGGACGGTGTTGTCGGGGCAGATGACGAGCTCGGCGCCCGCCTTCGCGAGCTTCGCCTCCGACGACAGCATGAGCGCGGCGACGCCGTCCCAGCGCCCCGCTTCCATCAGGCGCACGTAGTCGCTGAAGGGGTGCGTGTGCATGCTCACCTCGGGGTGGGCGTGCTTCTTCCCCATCAAGTCGGGGGCTTCGGTGCAGACGGTGGTGTAGCAGAGGGCCGCGCCCTCCGCGCTGCACGCGACGATGCCGATGTGCTTCGCCAACCCAAGGCTCCGTTGGGAAAAGGGACTAGCTCGCCTGGCACCCGCCGTGGCAGTACGCTTCGTACACGCCGTCGAGGAAGTGCCACAACGCGCCGGCCGCCTCTCCGGCGACCGCGATCGCGCGCTCCTGCTGCTCCGGCGTCGCGCAGTGCTCGGCCAACAAGTCGCGCTCGACCTGGCTGTGGACGATGTCCGCTGCTTCGTGCACGGTGAAGAACTCGACCGAGCGCGCGTCGTCGAGCGCGTAGAACTTCGCGAGTCCTTCGCGCTTGGTCTTCGCGACCATGGGGACCTGCGATTCGTACGCGTACAGCGCCGCGAGACCGTCGCGGAAGTCGTCGCTGCGCGTGAGCGCCGTCATGGTGTCGACCGACTCGCGCGTTTTTTCAAGCAGAGGTGCACGGCGCACCGCGTCGCGGTCGACGCCGAGCCCGTCGGCGAAGCGCATCCACAACTCGGGGTGGTTGCCCTCGCCCTGGTCCTCGTCGATCAGGTTCTCGAGCAGGAGCTGGCGCACGCGGATGTCGTCGCACGCGGAGTGCGCGGCGCTGACGTAGCGCGGGAACACGCGCACGTGCGCGTAGTACTGCTTGACGTACTCGCGCAGCGCTTCGGTCGAGAGCGCGCCCTCGTTCCAAAGCTGGTAGAAGGGATGGGTGAGGAGCGCGCGACGAGCGATGGTCTCGTCGAGGCGCTGCAAGAAATCGGCACCGTGCACCTTGGGCACCTCCGTACAGTGGTCACATTCGAAAATCGGCTCTCCGCCGGGCGGCGGGTCCGCGGGCCAGCAATTGCGCTAATGTAACCGCGACCCGCCCCGATTTCAAACCTTTTGTGCGGGGGCGCAAAGGGGCGCGCCGGGGCGCCGCGCGGGCACGTGTCACGTCGGCGGTTGACACCCCCGCGCCGGGACCGGATACTGGGCACGCCCCTTGCACGAATGTCGTCCATTATGGCCATTACCGTCCACGACACCATCCCCCGCCAGTTTCTCGCGTCGGTCGAGAGCTACCACCGCGCCGACGCGTTTCGCCACAAGGTCGACGGGAGCTACCGCGACGTGTCGCACGGCGAGGTCTACGCGCGCGTGGCCGCGCTCGCGTGCGCGCTGAAGTCTCTCGGCGTCGGCAAGCGCGACCGCGTCGCCATCCTGTCCGAGAACCGGCTGGAGTGGATCGTCGCCGACCTCGCGGTATTGTCGTGCGGCGCCGTCGACGTGCCGCTCTACGCGACGCTCCCCGCGCACCAGATCCAGTACATGCTGCGCGATTCGGAAGCGCGCGTCATCTTCGTGTCGTCGCGCGCGCAGCTGGCTAAGATCACGGGCATCCGCCATTCGCTCCCGAATCTCCAGCACGTGGTCGTGTTCGACGCCGACGCGGCCGAGGAACGAGACACTGTCGCGCTCGAGTCGCTCGTCGCGGACGGACGCGCGCTGGCCGCGACCGCCGACTTTCGCGCCATGGTGAACGAGATCGCGAAGGACGACTGGGCCAGCATCATCTACACGTCCGGCACCACCGGCGAACCCAAGGGCGTCATCCTCTCGCACGGCAACTTCATGAGCAACGTGCGCCAGAGCCTGGCGGTCTACCGCCTCGACACCTCCGACCAGTACCTCTCGTTCCTGCCCTTCAGCCACGTGTTCGAGCGCATGGCCGGCTTCTATACCATGATGACGGCCGGCGTCAGCATCGCGCTCGCGGAGTCGATCGAAGCCGTCGCGCAGAACCTGCGCGAGATCTCTCCCACCGTCATGTGCAGCGTCCCGCGCGTGTACGAGAAGATGTACGCGAAGATCCTCGACGCGGTAGCCGAGGAGTCGGCGCCCAAGCGCGCGCTGTTCTGGTGGGCGGTCGGCGTGGGGCGCGCGCACCTGTACGCGTCGCTCGCGGGCGGAGCGAGCGCGTGGCTGTCGTTCCAGCGCCGCGTCGCGCGCGCGCTGGTGCTGCGCAAGGTCGAGGCGCGCGTCGGCGGACGCCTGCGCTTCTTCCTCTCCGGGGGCGCGCCGCTGCCGAAGGAACTCGCCGAGTTCTTCAACGCCGCCGGCATCCGCATCATGGAAGGCTACGGCCTCACCGAAACCTCGCCCGTGGTGGCGGTGAACACGTTCGAAAACTTCCGCATCGGCACGGTGGGTAAGCCGCTCCCGGGCGTCGAGGTAAAGATCGCGGACGACGGCGAAGTGCTGGTGCGCGGCGACAACGTCATGCAGGGCTACTTCAAGAAACCGCAGGAGACGGCGGAAGCGCTCGCGGGCGGCTGGTTCCACACCGGCGACATCGGCCACCTCGACGCCGACGGATTCCTCCTCATCACCGATCGCAAGAAGGACCTGATCGCCACCGCGGGCGGAAAGAAAGTGGCGCCGCAGCCGATCGAGGGAAAGCTCAAGCAGAGCGCGTTCGTCGCCGAAGCGGTGCTGCTCGGCGACCGCCGGCCCTTCATCGTCGCGCTGGTGGTGCCCAACTTCGAGCGCCTGACCGCGTGGGCCGCGGAGCAGGGCGTCGCGGGCGAAGACCGCGCGCGCCTGGTGGCGGCGCCGGCGGTGCGCGAGCTCTACCAGAGGATCATCGACGGCGCGAACGCGGATCTCGCGCAGTACGAGCGCATCAAGAACTTCACCATCTTGAGCCGCGAGCTCACGCTCGACGACGGCCACCTCACCCCCACCCTCAAGGTGCGCCGGCGCATCGTCGAGAAGACTTACCAGCGCGACATCGAGGCCATGTACGGGACCGCCGCCGCCGCGCACGCGTCCCCCTAGTCGATTCGCTGTCGGACGCGCGCGCGAATTCTGCTAACGTAGGCGCGTGGCACCGATCCCCGCACGCCTCGTCCTCGTCGCCGTCGCGGTCGGCGCGACCTTCGGGCTGGGAGCGTTCACGTTCTACTACGCCGAAGGCTTCTCGTACTTCTCCACCGACCCCGCCGCGTGCAGGAACTGCCACATCATGAACGAGCAGTACGACTCGTGGCTGAAGGGGCCGCACCACGCGGTCGCGACCTGCGTCGAGTGCCACCTGCCGCACGAATTCGCGGCCAAGTACGTGGCCAAGGCCGAGAACGGCTACCACCACTCGAAGGGCTTCACGCTCCAGGATTTTCACGAGCCCATTCGCATCAAGTCGAAGAACGCCGCCATCCTGGAGGCGAACTGCCGGCGTTGCCACGAAGATTTCGTCCACGGTATTCTGCATGGCAGCTCGCAGTCCGACGACGACGCGCGCTGCACGCACTGCCACCGGAGCATCGGACACGGAGCCAGGGGGTAATCGATGAGCGAGAGTAAATGGTCGCGCCCGCGCGCGCTCGTGGTCGCGGTCGGAGTCGGGGCCGCGGTGGGCGCGGGCCTGCTCGCCGCGCTGCTCACCAACATCATCGAGCGCAAGCACGAAGCCAAGAACCCGTATCTGCGACTGGTCGACGTCGGCGAAGAGACCGTCGACGCGGCGCCGTGGGGGATGAACTGGTCGCGCGAATACGACGGCTACCAGCGCACCGTCGACGTGACGCGCACGCGCTTCGGCGGCTCGGAGGCAATGCCGGAAGAAAAGATCGAGCGCGACCCGTGGCTCAAGCGCATGTTCGCGGGCTACGCGTTCGCGATCGATTACCGCGACCGTCGCGGGCACGCGTACATGCTCTCCGACCAGGAGATGACGAAGCGCGTCACCGAGCGCCAGCAGCCGGGGTCGTGCCTGCACTGCCACGGTTCCGTCATTCCGACCTACCGCCGCCTCGGCAACGGCGACGTGTTCGCGGGCTTCGAAGCCCTGGGCAAGATGTCGTACGCCGACGCGCACGCGGAGGTAGTACGCACCGGCACCTCGAATCCGGTCGCGGGCGAAGGCGCGATGCACTTCGCGCACAGCGAGGGCGCGTTTCCGCTCGGGTGCGTCGACTGCCACGACCCCAAGACCATGGAGCTGCGGGTGACGCGCCCCGGATTCATTCGCGGCATCCAGGCGCTCGCGGCGAGCGAAGACCCCGTGCCGCACCTGCCGAGCGTCGAGCGCTGGCGCCGCGGCGACCGCAAGACGGCGTACGACCCCAACGCCGACGCCACCCGCCAGGAGATGCGTTCGTTCGTGTGCGGTCAGTGCCACGTCGAGTACTACTGCGGTCCCAAGACGACCCTGTTCTTTCCGTGGAAGAACGGGCTCAAGGTGGAGGCGATCGAAGCGACCTACGACGCCACCCAGTTCGACGACGGCCATCGCTTCTACGACTGGAAGCACGCGGAGACCGGGGCCGAGGTGCTCAAGGCGCAGCACCCCGAGTTCGAAATGTGGAGCCAGGGCATCCACGCGCGCGCGGGCGTCGCGTGCGCGGACTGCCACATGCCGTACGAGCGCGAGGGCGCGGTCAAGATCTCCGACCACTGGGTGCGGAGTCCGATGCTCAACGTCGCGCGCGCGTGCCAGGCGTGCCACCCGGTGGCGGAGACGGAGCTACAGGCACGCGTCGACGTGATCCAGAATCGCACGCACGCGCTCATGCAGCGCGCCGCGGCGGCGCTGACCGACATGCTCGACGCCATCGCCGCGGCCAAGACGGCGGGGGCGACCGACGCGCAGCTCGGCCCCGCGCTCGAGTTGCAGCGCCAGGCGCAGTGGCGCCTGGACTTCGTGGCGGCGGAGAACTCGATGGGATTCCACGCGCCCGCGGAAGCGGCGCGCATCCTGGGTGAGTCGATCGACTTTTCGCGCCAGGCGCAGCTGGCGGCGGCGAACGCTACCCGAGGTAGCGCTCGCGAATGATGCCCAGGTGGTGGCGTTCGTGCCCCGCGATGATGTACGCGAGCGCGCGCACCGACACCGTGTAGCCCGACGCCGTCCCCGTGCGCGTCCACGCCGCGTCGTCGAGGCTGGCGAACACGAGCGCGTTGGCGGCGCGCAGCGCCTTCCACTGCGCGAGCAGGTCGGGCCACGACTGCCGCGCCGACTTGGCCATGGCGACGAAGTCGTCCTGCTCGACGCCCGGCATGGGCGCCGCGAGCCCGCGCGCGAAGCACAGCGCGCGCGTCGTGAACACCCACTCCATGTCGACCACGTGCCCGATCACTTCGAACAGCGTCCACTTCCCGGGCGCGTACGCGAAGGTCGTGCGCGCGGCCGGCACCTTCTCGAGGATCGCCATCGACTCCGTGCTCTGCGCGCGCAGAATCGCGACGATGTCGCCGGCGGGGACCTTGTCGATGTAGCGGCCGTAGTACTCGGCGAATTCGGATGCAGTCGGGCGCAGACTCGTGCTCATCGTCTACCACCTGTCGGTTGGTTGTTGGCGCGGCGCGCCTTCCACACTTCGACCACCATGGGGACGAGCGAGAGAAGGATCACCGCGATCACCGCGATGCTGAAGTGCTCCTGCACGATGGGCAGGCTCCCGAAGAAGTAACCGAGCAAGGAGAAGCTCGCCACCCACAGCGTTCCGCCCGCCAGACTGAAGGCGAGGAAACGCGGGTAGCGCATGCGCGCGATGCCGGCTACGAAGGGCGCGAAGGTGCGCACGATGGGGACGAAGCGCGCCAGCACCAGCATCTTGCCGCCGTGGCGCTCGTAGAAATCGTGCGTACGCGTCAAATGCTCGCGCTTGAAGAAGCGGTTGTGCTCGGCGGTGAACACGCGCGGGCCCACATTGCGCCCGATCACATAATTCAGATTGTCGCCGAGCACCGCCGCCCCGATGAGGAGCGGCACCAGCACCTTGATCTCGAGCGCGTCCGCGCCCGCCAGCGCGCCCGCCGCGAACAGGAGCGAGTCGCCGGGGAGAAACGGCGTCACCACCAGCCCGGTCTCGCAGAAGATGATCGCGAACAGAATCCCGTACGTCCACGCGCCGTACGTCGCCACCAGTTCGAGCAGGTGCTTGTCGACGTGGAGGACGAAGTCGATCGCGTGCTTGATGAACTCCATGCGGCCTGAATCGGTCTAGTGCGCGGCGGCGGCGGCGCCCTCGCGCGCGAGCTCCTTCACCAACTCGCCCACCACCGCCTTGGCGTCGCCGAACAGCATGAACGTCTGGTCGGCGAAGTAAAGCTCGTTATCGATCCCGGCGAAGCCGGGGTTCTTGCTGCGCTTGATCGCGTACACGGTCTTGGCCTTGTCGGCGTCGATGATGGGCATGCCGTAGATGGGGCTCGACTTGTCCGTGCGCGCGGCCGGGTTGACGACGTCGTTCGCGCCCACCACCAGCGCGACGTCGCACTGCGGCATGTCGCCGTTGATCTCGTCCATCTCGACCAAGTCGCTGTAGGGAACGTCGGCTTCGGCCAGGAGCACGTTCATGTGCCCCGGCATGCGCCCCGCCACCGGATGGATGGCGAACTTCACCGTGATGCCGCGCTTGGTCAATTGGTCGTGCAATTCGCGCACGCGGTGCTGCGCCTGCGCCACTGCCATGCCGTAGCCGGGGATGATGACGACCAGGCTCGCCTGCTCGAGCACTTGCACGGCGCCCTCGATCGTCTCCGACTTGTACGCCTTCTGCTCGGCGCCCGCCTTGGCCGCCTGCACCTGACCGAACGCGCCGAACAGCACGTTGGCAAACGAGCGGTTCATCGCGCGGCACATGATGATCGACAGGATCAAGCCGCTCGAACCGTCGAGCGCGCCCGCCGTGATGAGGAGCTTGTTGTCGAGCACGAAGCCCATCGCCACCGCGGACAGACCCGCGTAGGAGTTCAAGATCGAGATGACGGTGGGCATGTCGGCGCCGCCGATCGGAATCACGAGCAGCACGCCGAACAAGAGTGACAGCGCGATCATGAGCGGGAACAAGAAGCCCGACAGCGGCCCCACCGGGTTCACGATCAGGACGATGCCGGCGAGCACCGCCACCACCAGCAATCCGAGGTTGACGATGTTCTGCCCGCGATACGTTACGGGGCGCTGCGGGATCCACTTGAGCTCCTGCAGCTTGCCGGCCGCCATCAAGCTCCCGGTGAAGGTCAAGAAGCCGAGGATGATCTCGGCCACGATGGCGGTCATGCGGAACGGCGTCAGGTTCTCGGGACCCTCGCCCACCCACAGGTAATACTTAGCGACGCCGACCAAACCGGCCGCCACGCCGCCGAAGGCGTGCGACAGCGCGGTTCGTTGCGGCACCGCGGTGAGCGGAACGCGCGAGAGCGGGACGCCGACCACGAAGCCGGCGATGATCGCCACGATGATCCACCCGTGGTTGATCACCTCGGGCTGCATCCACGTCGCCACCACCGCGAGCAGCATGGCGGCGACGCCGCAGAACACGCCGCGACGCGCCGTGCGCGGATGGTTCATGCCGTGCAGGGCGAAGATGAACAGCACCATCG
>CAZLLI010000107.1:0-8975 GCA_964560355.1 uncultured bacterium
AAGGTGTTCAACTGGGTGGCGACGCTCTACAAGGGCTCGATCCAGCTCGAGACACCGATGCTCTACGCGCTGGCGTTCATCTTCATCTTCATGGTCGGCGGTTTCACCGGCATGATGATCGGCGTGCTCGCCGTCGACGTGCACGTGCACGACACCTACTTCATCGTCGGGCACTTCCACTACGTCATCTTCGGCGGTCTGGGCTTCTCGCTGTTCGGCGCGCTGCACCACTGGTACCCGAAGATGTTCGGGAAGATGTACCACCAGGTGCCGTCGAAGATTGCCTGGTTCCTGGCCTTCGTCGGCTTCAACACGCTCTACCTGCCGATGTTCATCATGGGCTGGCTCGGCATGCCGCGCCGCTACTACGACTACTTGCCCGAATACCAGAAGTGGCACGTGATCTCGACGGTCGGCTCGTGGATCTTGATCGCGGGCATTCTGCTGATGTTCTGGAACCTGCTTCGCTCGCTGAAGACAGGCAAGCCCTGCCACGAGCTGGATCCGTGGGGCGGCGGTCGCACGCTGGAGTGGACGATTCCGTCGCCGCCGCCGCTCGAAAACTTCGCGGAGATCCCGACCATCACGCACGGTCCCTACGACCCCGACGTACCGGAGCACAAATGAGCAGCGGCCATTCCATCGCACTCACCGCCCACAAGGACTATCGCGGTTCCAAGCTGGGCATCTGGCTGTTCCTGATCACGGAAGTGACGCTGTTCGGCGGCATGTTCCTGCTCTACTCGATCTATCGCTCCGAGTACGCGGCGGACTTCCACCACGCGGCGGGCGAATTGAACACGTTGGTCGGCACCATCAACACGCTCATCCTGCTCACCAGCAGCTTGACCATGGCGCTCTCGATCGCGGCCACGCACCACGGCAACCGCAAGCTCGCGCTGATCATGCTCGCGATCACGGTCCTGTGCGGCGCCGGCTTCATGGTGAACAAGTATTTCGAGTGGGGTGCCAAGTTCCACCACCACATCTACCCGGGGTCCGAGTACCTGCTCGCGCACCCCAAGGGCGAGATTCTCTTCTTCGGCCTCTACTTCGTGATGACGGGCGTGCACGGGATCCACGTGCTGGTCGGCATGGTGCTGCTCACCGTCATGTTCATCAAGGTGTCGAAGCAGCCCAATTCCAAGTTCGCATTCGTGGCGGGGCACGGGCTGGGCGAGATCGAGGGGTGCAAGATCGCCTTCGTCGACGCCCACGACAAGGTGGTATGGAAGGGCGACGAAGTCGACGGCTCGGTGGAGCGCATCGACATCAAGACCAAGTACTGGCCGGTCAAGAAGCGCTTCAAGGTCGAAGACTTCAACCAGCTCGAGAACTCGGGGCTGTACTGGCACATCGTCGACATCATTTGGATTTTCCTGTTCCCGCTGTTTTACCTGATCACGTAAGGACCGGAGGCTGGGATGAGCGACCACGAGCACGAAGAACACCACGAGCCCGCCGGGTACGGGGTTTATTTCCTGACCTGGTTCTCGTTGTTGGTACTCACCGCCATCACGGTGACGGCGGCGGGGATGCATTTCGGCAGCATGAGCGTCGTGGTGGCGCTCTTCATCGCGCTCGTCAAGGCGTCGATCGTGCTGTGGCTGTTCATGCACCTCAAGTACGAAGACACGCTGTTCCATCGCCTCTTGTGGGTCGTGATCTTCGCCATGGTCGTGTTTATCGGGATGACCTTCACCGACACGCTATTCAGGTAGGAACATGCTGAGCCGGCTTTCCAGTATCTCCGATCACGTAAACGGCCCGATCCTGTTCATCACGGGCACGTCGCTCGTGATGCTCATCGGCATTACGGCCTTCATGGTCTATTTCACGATCCGCTACCACCGGCGTCGCCACCCGGTGCCGCAGGACATCCACGGGCACCGCGTGCTCGAGATCGTGTGGACCGTGATCCCCACCATCCTCGCCTTCGGCTTCTTCTGGTACGGGTGGGAAGGCTACAAGTACATCAAGACGCCGCCTGCCGACGCCATGCAAGTCAAGGTGACGGGGCGCATGTGGTCGTGGATGCACGAGTACGAGAACGGCGTGGCCAGCCCCGAGCTGTACGTGCCGGTCAACAAACCCGTGAAGCTCAACCTGCATTCGCAGGACGTCATCCACAGCTATTACATCCCCGCCTTCAAGGTGAAGCAGGACGCGGTGGCGGGCATCGACGGACTGTTCCTGTGGTTCACGGCGTACGAGGTCGGCGACTACCAGGTGTTCTGCGCCGAATACTGCGGTCTTAGTCACTCCGCGATGTGGAGCAAGGTGCACGTTCTCCCGCAGGAAGAGTTCGACGCCTGGCTCAAGACCGAGGGCGAAAAGGTCGTGAAGATGCAGAAGGCGGCCGAGTCGGGCGGCGACGAAGACCTCCGCATCCTCGGCGAAGCGCTCTCCAAGTCGAAGGGGTGCACGGCGTGCCACAGCACCGACGGGTCGAAGCTGATCGGTCCCTCCTACAAGGGCATCTACGGCCGGCCGGTCACGGTCGTGACCGCGGGACAAGACCGCGAAGTCACCGTCGACGACGCCTACATCAAGCACTCGATCTTGAAGCCGGCCGACGACGTGGTGAAGGGCTACCAGCCGCTCATGCCGTCGCAAGAAGGTTTGGTCACCGACTCCGACATCAAGGCGCTGACCGCGTACATCAAGAGTCTCCAATAACCATGGCGCGGCTGCGGGAACAATTCGCGATGATCCTCGAGCTCGGCAAGGTGCGCATCGCCGTGCTGTCGACCGCGTCGGCGACGGCCGGGTGGATCCTCGCGGCGCGCTCGTTCTCGCTCGCGATGCTGCCGGCGGTGGCGGGCGTGTTCTTGCTCGCGCTCGGCGCCGGCGCGCTCAACCAATACCAGGAGCGCGACCTCGACGGGCTCATGCAGCGCACCGCGCGCCGCCCGCTCCCGACGGGGCGCATGCGCGCGGGCACCGCGCTCGCGATCGCGCTCGCGCTCGTCGCGCTCGGCGCGGCGTGCCTGGCTTCGAATTTGATCGCGGTGCTGCTCGGTATGTTCACCGTGGTCTGGTACAACGGCGTGTACACGCCCTTGAAGCGCGTGACCGCCTTCGCCGCCATTCCGGGCGGCGTGGTGGGGTCGGTGCCGCCGATGATCGGGTGGACCGCGGCGGGCGGCGACCCCCTCGACCCGCGCATCATCGCGGTGGCGTTCTTCTTCTTCGTGTGGCAGGTGCCGCACTTCTGGCTCTTGCTCCTGCGCATCGGCGACGACTACGCGCGCGCGGGACTGCCGACGCTCACGGCCCTGTTCACGCGCCGCCAGCTCGCGCGCATCGTGTACGTGTGGATGATCGCGACCGCGGTCGCGTGTCTTTCGATGCCGATGTTCGGGGTGGCGTCGCCGGCGTGGGCCTTCGTCGGGTTGGCGGCGGCGTCACTGTGGCTCGGCTGGCACGCGACCACCATGGTGCGCAGCAACGGACGCGTGCTCGCGTTCCACCAGATCAACGTGTACGCACTGTTCGTGATCACGCTGATTTCCTTGAGCGTGCTCGTCGGATGAAGTAGGAGAGGCAAGCGATGGATTTCTTGACCCAGCACGTCATACCGCCCACCGGCCAGCACATGCGGCTGCTCGAGTTCCTGGCGGTCGTGACCTACGTCATCCATCTCCCCTACGTGGCGATGGTGATGGGTTCGACCGCGGTGGCGATGTGGCTCTCGTTCTCCGACCACGAGATTGCGAATCCGCGTTTCGCGCGCCTGGCCGGCGACCTCATCGACACCGTGCTCGGCAACCGCTTCGCCATGCTGATCCTCGGCGTCATGCCGCTGTTCGCGCTGCCCATCATCTACGGCCAGTGGTTCGTCGGGCTGCCGCTCGCGCCGATCAAGTACGTCGCCTTCGCGATCCCGGGCGTCATCGTCGGCTTCGTGATCCTGGGGCTGTACCGCGGCTCGTTCGCGGAGCGAAAGAACAACTTCAACATGCACATGGGGCTGGGGACGCTGGGGCTGTTGGTGCTGATGGGGACGTACTTCGTGCTGTTGAGCACGGTGGCGCGCCTGCACGACCCCGAGAAGTGGTTCCGCCTCACCAATCTGGTGATCCTGCTCCTCAATTGGAACGTGATCTGGAAGTTCCTGTTCTTCGTCCACCTCGCGTTCGCGATGACGGGCGCGCTGATCTTGTTCTTCCTCTTGCGCTGGTCGCCGGACCGCGCGCTCGGCGACCCCGACTACGCTGCCTTCGCGCGCAAGTTCGGCGCCGCGCTGGGGCTCGCGTTCTGTTTCGCGCTCCCGGTGTTCTACCTGTTCTACGTGTTCACCTCGCCCGACATCGCCTTCGACAACAAGAACTACCTCATCGCGGCGGCGGTGGTGGTGGTGGCGATGATGATCGCGTACACGTTCCTGGGTGCGCTGCGCTCGGGCCGTGCGCGCTTCGGGGCCACGACCTTCACGCTGTTCATGATCGAATTCATCCTGGCGGGTTCGTTCGACGTGCGCGCGATGACCAACGCCAACCGCGAGCACGTGCGCACCATCGAGCAGGCGGCGGAGAAGGCCGCGATGGAGCGCGAGGTCGAGCTCGAGCAAGCGATGGCGGCGGCGTCGGGGAAGAATATCGGCGAAGAGACCTTCAATAAGGTGTGCATGCAGTGCCACCGCTTCGAAGAGAAGCTGGTGGGCCCGCCGCTCAAGTCGGTGCTGGGCAAGTACAACGCGGAGACGCTCAAGGCGTTCATTTTGAGTCCGAGCAAGGTCGACCCCGCGTACCCGCCCATGCCGAACCCGGGGCTCACGCCCGCGCAGGCGGCGGCGGTGGCGGCCTACGAGCTCGAGCACTACCAGAGCCTGACCGGCGGCGCCAACGCGCCCGCGACACAAACGCAGACCACGCCCGCCGAGCCGGCGGCGCCGACCCACTAGAGGTAGCACGTGGCCAAACGAATCATTAACGCGGCGATCTTCGGCTACTTCGCGCTGTTCACGGTGCTGATCCTGCTGCTCGGGTTCCGCTGGAACGTGCACCGCAAGGCGCCCGACCAGCCGATCGCGTTCAGCCACGAGACCCACGTCGGCAAGCTGAACCTCGAGTGCTTGTTCTGCCACCAAACGGCGGACAAGTCGTTCTTCGCGGGCGTCCCGCCGGTTTCGCGCTGCATGGAGTGCCACGTCGCGGTGCGCACCGACCGGCCGGAGATCCAGAAGCTCACCAAGTACTGGAACGACAAGGAACCGGTGCCTTGGAATCGCGTGCACCGCATTCGCATTCGCAACCACGTGTACTTCTCGCACGAGCGCCACATCAAGAAGGGCGTGCAGTGCGCGCAGTGCCACGGTCAGCTGGCGGCGATGGCGAAGGTGCGCCAGGTGAGCTCGCTCAAGATGGGGTGGTGCGTGTCGTGTCACGCGGCGAACAACGCGCCCACCGATTGCACCATTTGCCACAAGTGATCACGGGCTAACGAGGAAAGGAACCCGATGGATAGGCGAGAATTCTTGCGTTGGATGGGGGTCGCCTCCGGCGCGTCGGTACTGGCGGGCTGCGACCTCTCCCGCAAGTCCGAGAAGCTGATCCCGTACCTCGTGCCGCCCGCCGACGGCGTCATTCCCGGCGACGCCACCTTCGTCGCGACGTCGTGCACCGAGTGCCCGGTGGGTTGCTCGGTGACGGCGCGCATCCGCGACGAGCGCCCGGTCAAGGTCGACGGCACCAAGGGCCACCCCGTCAACGACGGCGCGCTGTGCATTCGCGGCCAGGCCTCGCTCAATCGCCTGTACAACGTCGAGCGCATTCGCCAGCCGCTCTTGCCCGACGGCAGCGGCAACCTGGCGCCGGCCACCTGGAACCAGGCTCTGGCCAAGGTGACGCAAGCCCTCAAGACCACCAGCGGCGAGCACGTGTTCCTCTCCGGGCGCACGTCGGGCTCGTTGTCGGTTCTGATCGACGAATTCGCGCAGCGCCTCTCCGTGCGCCGGCTCCCCGAGTTCGAATTGTTCTCGCATTCCGCGGTGCGCGAAGCCAATCGCGCGCTGTTCGGCGTGGCGGCGGTGCCGTCGCTCCACCCCGAGAAGGCCGACGTCATCGTGACGGTCGGCGCCGACGTGCTGGAGACGCACGGGCACACGGTCGCTTTCTCGCGCGCGCTCGAGAAGCTGCACGACGCGGGCGGCCACTTCAAGTGGTTCCACGTCGAGCCCCACGCGTCGATGACGGGCTTCAAGGCCAGCGAGCGCGTGGCGGTCGCGCCCGGCACGGAGGCGTACCTGCTCGCGTTCTTGCTGCACTCGATCGCGAACGGGCGCGCGCTCGACGCGCGCACCTCGTCGCACGTGGCGTCGGTGCCGGCGGTGACGCTGGACCGCGCGGCGGAAGCGACGGGCGCATCGCGCGAAGCGATCACCCAGCTCGCGCTGGCGCTGCAGTCGGCGCAGGCGCCCCTCGTGGTCGCGGGCGGTGTCTCGACCGCGCACGAAAACGGCCTCGACGTCGCGCACATCGCCGCGCTCATCCAGTACGTGACCGCGCAAAACGGACGCACCCTCGACTTCGCGCGCGCGACCGACTACTCGCGCGTGGGCTCGATGGCCGACATCGACCGGCTGCAGTCGCGCCTCGACGCGGGCCAGATCGGCACCGCGATCCTGTTCAACGTCGACGTGGTGGATCGCATCCCGGGCGGCGACGCCTTCGGGAAGTCGCTCGACAAGGCGTCGTTCGTGGTCGGCGTCGGCGACATCATGAACGCGACCCTCATGCACTGCGACGTGGTGCTGCCGCTCTCGCACGCGTACGAGTCGTGGGGCGACGTCGAGCCGGTGGCCGGCGTCGTGAACGTGATCCAGCCCGCCATCAAGCCGCTCTTCGACACCTTGTCGGACGGCGACGTGCTGCTCAAGATCATGGTCGACTCCGGTGTGGCGGCCGACACGACCTACCAGCAATACGTGATGGACCGCTGGGCGCGCGACTACGGCGCCGCCGCGGCCGACCTGGTGAAGAACGGCTACATCGCGGGTGCTACCGGCGGGGTGTCGCTCGGCCTCAAGGACCCCGACCACCGCTTCACCTTCGACGCGACCCCGGCCAAGACGCCGGCGCTCGTGATCGCGCCGTCCTTGCGCTGGTACGACGGGCGCAGCGCCGAGCTCGAATTGCTGAAGGAAATTCCCGACCCGCTCTCGACGGTGTCGTGGGACCCGTGGATCTCGGTCGGCATGGAGACCGCGGCGGCACTCGGCATCGGCGACGGCTCCGAGATGCAGGTGCGCGTGGGGGACTGGTCGACCCTGCTCCCGGCGCGTCGCCAGCCCGGACTTGGGCGCGACGTGTTCATGATCCAGCGCGGCGTCGCCAACCCGCCCGTGGGTTGGTCGCGCACTAGCGGCGAAGCGATCGCCGTCGCCACCGATGTGGCCGTGCAGCCCACCGGGCGCAAGGTACCGATCACGGTGCTGTCGTCGTCGCTCACCGAACAGGGTCGCGGCGTCGTGCCCGGCCACGAGCCGGCGCACTTTGGTGCCCACGAGAAGATGCTGTCCGAGCAAGCTCATGTGCGCGAAGAGCACAAGCACGAGGAAGTGTCCTTCTATCCGCTCCCGGACTATCCGACCTATCGCTGGGCAATGGCCATCGACATGGACAAGTGCGTCGGGTGCTCGGCGTGCGTGGCGGCGTGCTACATCGAGAACAACGTCGCCATGAGCGGGCGCGAGCAGCACCTGCGCGGCCGCGAGCTGGCGTGGATTCGAATCGAGCCGTACTACTCGGAAGACGGAACCGAGCTCAGCACCGTGCCCGCCATGTGCCAGCACTGCGACTACGCGCCGTGCGAGCCGGTGTGCCCGGTGTACGCGACCTACCACAACAACGAGGGCTTGAACGTCCAGGTCTACAACCGGTGCGTCGGTACTCGTTACTGCTCCAACAACTGCCCGTACAAGCAGCGTCGCTTCAACTGGTTCTCGTGGGAGCACCGCCCGCACCCGATGGACTTGATGACCAACCCCGACGTGTCGATGCGCGGCAAGGGTATGATGGAGAAGTGCACGTTCTGCGTGCAGCGCATCCGCAAGGCGCGCGACATCGCGAAGGACGAGGGCCGCGACATCAAAGAGGGCGACTTCACTACCGCGTGCGCGGCGGCGTGCCCGGGCGGCGCGATCGTGTTCGGCAACTTGCTGGACGAAAAGTCGCAGGTCTATCAATGGGCGCACGACGAACGGTCGTCGCGCCTCCTAGAGGAGCTCGGCACCAGCCCCGGGGTCTTCTATCTGAAGAAGAAGGGAGGGCACCATGGCGCATGACAACGCGGTAGCCGCTGCCGCCGCGCATCCCGCGTCGGAGGCCCGCCTCCAGATCGAGCGCGACGTCATCCAGGCGATGATGAAGCCCGGTCTGTTCTACTGGGGGTTGGTGGGCTTTTTCGCCACCGTCTTCGGCGTGTGTCTATTGGGCGCGTGGGCCTATCAGATTTACAAGGGCATCGGCGTCGGCGGCCAGATGAACCCGGTCGGATGGGGCATCTACATCGTCAATTTTGTCTTCTGGGTCGGTATCGCGCACTCGGGGACGCTGATCAGCGCGGTGTTGTTCCTGTTCCGTTCCAAGTTCCGCGCGAGCTTCAACCGCGCGGCGGAAGCGATGACGGTGATCGCCGTCATGTGCGCCGGCATGTACCCGCTCATCCACCTCGGGCGCGTGTGGTACGCGTTCTGGTTGTTCCCGTACCCGAATCAGCGCTTGTTGTGGACCAATTTCAAGTCGCCGCTGGAGTGGGACGTGTTCGCCATCAGCACCTACCTCACGATCAGCGTCGTCTTCTTCTACGTGGGGTTGATTCCCGACTTCGCGATCGTCAAGCGCTACACGCGCGGGCTGCGCCGGCACATCTACAGCGCGCTGTCGCTGGGGTGGGTGGGCAGCAAGACGCAGTGGCGCAACTACAACATGCTCTACGCGCTGCTCGCGGGCTTCGCGACCCCGCTGGTGCTG
>CAZLLI010000108.1:0-8390 GCA_964560355.1 uncultured bacterium
ACACCGCCCCCGGCGGCACGTTCGAGTCCCGCCTGGGTCAAAACTTCTACCGGACATGGCCAGGAACGGAACCGGGGAAGGAAGAGTCGTGCGCCGCTTCAACGTGCGGCGCATTTCAGCCGCGCTCGCGGTGGTGATTTCGGTCGTTTTGGCGGTCGTCATTTACCACGAGAGCCGTATTCTGCCCCAGCGCATCTCCGACTACGTCAACCGGCATTACCTCGCGGGCACCCCCTTCGAGTTTTCTCTCGACGGAGTCTCGGGGACCTTCGTGCGCCGCATCACGCTCAAGAACCCGGTGCTGCGCTACAGCTCCGAGGACGCCTCCTACAACGTGTTTCGCGCCGACAAGGTCTCGGTCACGTACCAACTGGTGCCGATGTTCGCGTTTCGCATGCTGGTCGACGACGTCCAGCTCGAGAACGTCGCCATCCATTTGCGCCAGGACGCCGAGGGCCGCCTCATCCTGCCCGGCACCGGCGTGCCCAAGCCGGGCGCCAAGAAGAAGGCGGTCTCGCCGGTGGTCGACGTGCGGCGCTTCCGCATCAACGGGCTCGCCATGACCTTCGGCGGCAACGAGCGCCAGCTCGCGGTGCGCGACGTCGACATGGACGGGGCCTTCGCGTACGACCACGGCGTGGGGCGGCTCACCATCGACGAGGGCGCCGCGTACCTCATCAACTCGCGCACCACGGTGTCGTCGGTGCGCCTCAACGTGCGCTCCGACTGGCGCAGCATCTTCGTCGACAACTTCGCGGTGAAGCTCGACTCGTCGTACGTGATGGCGAAGGGCGAATTCCGCGAGGGCCGTTTCCAAGACGTCGAGCTGGTGTTGAAGCCGATCTCGCTCGAAGAGCTCCACCAGTTGGGGCTCATTCCCGACGAGAAGGGCACCTTCGACGCGCGCATCTCGCTCTCCGGAACGGTCGACTCGCTGGGCGTCAAGGGCACCGTCTCGGGCGCGGGCCTGGGCGTCGCCCTCGACGACGTCGACTTCGCGGGCCGCGTGACGCCGCGCGCGCTCGACCTCGACCGCCTCGCGGGCAAGGTGTTCGGCTCGTACGTTGACGGCGCCTTCCGCATCGACATCAAGACGGAGGACTTCGCCTTCGACGGGCGCTGCGAGGACCTCGACCTCGGGCGCGGTTTCATCGAGGACTCCGAGCTTCCGCCCATGTCGCTCACCGGCCGGGTGTGGGTCGAGCACACCAAGGCGGAGGGGCGCTACGCGTGGCGCGGCGACCTCGAGCGCGCGGTGGTCGACGGCTACGAGACGTTCAACGTGCAGGGCGAAGGGGTATGGGTCGACCACGTCGGGCTCACGGTGGACCGCTTCTCGTCGACGCGCCCCGGGTATCGCGTGGAAGGCTCCGGCACCGTCGCCGACGGCGGCCCCGCCAACCTCGTCTTCAAGGCCGAAGGCACCGACCTCACCTATTTTTGGCAGCACTTCAAGCTCCCGCCCATCCGCGGCGCGCTCGCGGTGACGGGGCGCCTCGAGGGCCCGCTCGACAACTTCCAGGTCAACCTCAATGGCAACGTTCGCGACCTGGCGTGGGAGTTCACGAAAGTCGACAGCGGGAGCGTGCAAGCCGAGGTGCGCCACGTCGGCACGCCCGCGCCCGAAGTCACGCTGTCGCTCGACGGGCGGCGCGCGCGCATCTACGACTACCTCGCCGACCACCCGAGCTTGCTCATGGACGTCGACACCACCGGCGTGCGCGTGCACAGCGTCAAGGTGGTGCGCCAGGATTCCACCTTCATCGCCGACTTCGACGTCACCACGCGCGGCAAGCGCGCGCGCATCGACGTCAAGCGCGCGGTGCTGATCACGCCCCACGAGGAGTGGGAAGCGGTGACGCCCTCGACCATCCGCGTGAGCGAGGACGACGTCGCCATCGACTCCTTGGTGCTGACCTCGGCGCGCGGCGAATTCGGCTTGAGCGGCACGCGCCGGGTGAGTGCGAAGCGCATCGACGCCCACGTGTGGGGGCGCAACGTCAACCTGGGGGTGTTCCGCGACGCGCTGCGCATGCCGATCGCGCTGGAAGGGAAGGGCACCTTCGACCTGCGCCTCGAGGGCGACGAAGAGAACCCGCGCGCGCGGCTCTCCGCGCAGATGGTGAAGGGACGCGTCGACAGCCTGGTGGTGGACGCGCTGCGCGCGGACTTGGGCTTCGACGGCACGCGCTACCGCCTCTACGACCTGTGGATGCAATCCGGCGACGACACCCTGACCGCGTCCGGCGAGTGGGCGTGCGACGCCTCGCCGCGCGTGCTCGCGCGCCCGGACCGCCCGGAGTCGATGTGGCGCGCGCCGCTCTCGCTGCGCGCGGACGTGCGCCAGTACGACCTCTCGGATCTGTTTCGCGCCGCGCGCCGCCACGTCGACTTGGCGTCGACCTTCACCGGCGCGCTCACGGTGGGCGGCTCGCTGGAGGCGCCGGACCTTCGCATGGTGGGGACGTTCCGTCCCCTCAACGAGCGGGGCATCAAGATCCCGCCCACCGCGGTCGACGTGTCGTACAACGACGGCGCGTTGCGCATCGCGCGCCTCGACGTGTCCCAAGTCGCCGACCTTCGCGCCACCGCGACGGTGCCGATGGATATCTCGTTCCGGCGCGGGGTGCACATCGAAGCCGACCGACCCATGGAGGCGAAGATCCAGGCCGCCCCGCTTTCGGGCGGCGCGCTCTCCGACTTCGCTCCCTACTTCGCGCAGGTGTCGGTGCTGCGCGGCGTGCTCTCGGGTCAAGTCGACGCGTCGGGAACCCCGGCCAAACCGCGCTTGACCGGTGCCATGACCTTCACGCGCGGCGAACTTCGCGTCGCCGGCGTGCAAGAAGGCGCGAGCGGTATCTCGGCGCGCGTCGACTTCGTCGACGACGTGATGCGGCTCACCTCGCTCAACGCGGCATCGGGCAAGAAGGGCTCGCTCACCGGCTCGGGCTGGGCGCGCATGTCGAACTACCGACTGGTCGACTACCAAGTCGACGTCAACGCGCACGAGTTCCCGCTCCACTCGATCCCCGACGTCGAAGTGACGTTGGGCGGCCGCGTGTCGGCCAAGCTGACCGAGTGGCGCGAGGGAATTCGGATTCCGATGCTGACGGGAAAGATCGCCATTCGCGAAGCCACCATCAGCAAGGAGCTGGGTTCGGGAGGCGGCGGGGGCGGCGAGCTCGCGCTCCCGACCGACCGTCCCGACTGGCTCGCCAGCATCGACATCGACGCGCCCAAGAACGTGTGGGTTCGCAATCAGGACTTGAACGTCGAGCTGGGCGCCGACGACTTGGTGTTCGTGCGCGACGAGCGCGGCATGTACTTCCGCGGCGAGCTCAGCATCCTGCGCGGTTCGTACAAGCTCTACGGCAACAAGTTCACCATCACCGACGGCACCATGGATTTCTCCGCCTCCGAGACGCTGCGGCCATCGATGCGCATCGACGCCTACACGCCCCACCGCGGCGGCGAAGGCACCGAGAACCGCATCTACCTGGTGATGAACTGGCCCTACGACAAGCTCGAGCCCCAGATCACGCTCTCCTACGACGAGCCCGGCTACTCCGAGTCGGACATTTGGAGCATGCTGGGCGGCAACATCATCTCGGGGGGTGTGACCTCCAACGCGCTGGAACGCGCGATCAACGAGCAATTCGGCGGAGGGCTCACGGTCGACGTGGATCAGCGCGCGAGTTCCGACGCCACCACCGCCAACCCCGAGCAGGAGACGCTGATCGGGGTCGGGAAGTACCTCTGGGAGGATATTTATCTCCAATACCGCCGCGGACTATCCGTGGGGGGCGAGCAGGAAGTGAACGTCGAATACCGCCTCGGCAACAAGCTCCTCCTGCGATCCCAGTTCATTTACAACTCGCAGAGGAACCGGGCGGGAATCGCGGGGCAGTATACGGACGAGTTCAACCTCGACCTCAAGTACCGCTGGGAATACTAGGCACAAGAATCGCTTGTCCGCTCCGGCGGGCACTCCTTATAATTAATGGCGTCCGCCCCCTTGAGGCAGCGGCGCCCCAGCCCGCCGAAGTCGTAGCGTCCAGGCAGTATCGATGAAGCGACTCACTTCTCTCGCGGCGATTGCCATCGGGATCCTCCTTGGAGTCCTGGTGCCGACGGATTCTTCCGCCCAGTACTTCGGGCGCAACAAGATCCAATACAACGACTACGAGTGGCAGGTCCTCTCGACCCCCCACTTCGACATCCACTACTACAAGGGCGCCGAAGCGTTCGCCGTGCGCGCGGGCCTCGTGCTCGAAGACGGCTACGACGAGTACACCTACAAGCTCAAGACCGTGCTGCCTTGGCGCGTGCCGGTGATCCTGTACTCGAGCCACGCCGACTTCCTGGAGACCAACGTCACCGAAGGCCAATTGAGCGAAGGCGTGCAGGCGTTCGCGGAACCGTCGCGGCGCCGCATCGTGCTGCCCTTCACCAGCTCGTTCAAAGAATTCCAGCACACCGCCATCCACGAGCTGGCGCACGTGTTCACGTTCAACATCATCTACAACCGGATGCTCGACAACGTGTTCACGCGCAACTACCTGTTCCCGGCGCCGCTGTGGGTGATGGAAGGGTTGGCCGAGTATCTCTCCGAAGGCTGGGACACCGACGCCGACATGTTCATCCGCGACGCGGTGATCCAAGACTACTTGTATCCGTTCTACGCCATCAGTGGGTTCTACGTGTACAAGGAGGGCCAGTCGGTTTTCAATTACATCGCCGACACCTACGGCCACGAGAAGGTGCTCGAGTTCCTGTCGGCATTGGCGGGAACGCGCAGCGCCGAAGCCGCCCTCCAGCGCACGCTCGGACTCACCGAGGACCAGCTCTTCGAGCAGTGGTCGAAGTCGCTGCGCAAGCACTATTGGCCGTTGTACCCCGACAAGCAGGATTTGGAAGACGTCGGGCGCCGGCTCACCGACCACGTGCGCGACCACGCCTACTACAACACCAAGCCGGTGCTGTCGCCCGACGGCGAGCGCATCGTGTTCTTCACCGACCGCTCGGGGATGATCGAGGTGCGCGTCATCTCCGCGCTCGACGGCACCGAAGAGGCGAACGTCGTCACCGATTCGCGCTCCAATAAGTACGAGTCGCTGCACTTGCTCACGAGCTCGGTGTGCTTCGACCCCACCGGGACCAAGGTGGCGTTCGTGGCCAAGTCGAAGGGGCACGACGCGCTGTTCGTGCACGAGATCAAGACCGCGGAAGAGCGCACCTACGAGATCAAGTCGAACGGGCTGACCGCGCCGGCGTGGAACCCGGTCAAGAACGAGATCGTGTTGTCGGCGACGTACCACGGGCAGACCGATCTGTTGCTCGTGAACTTGGACGACGGCAGCGAGCGCCGGCTCACCAACGACGCCGCCGACCAACTGACGCCGCGCTTCTACCCGGACGGGAAGAAGATCGTGTTCGTCTACTATCCGGACGTGACCATCCCGGTGCCGGCCAACTTCGACGGCGACAACCGCACCGCGCTCTCCGAGATGGACTTCTTGAATCCGAACAACGTCCGCACCGACGCGAGCTACGACGTCTACGAGTTCGACATTGCGACCGGCAAGCAGCGCCCGTTGGTGACGTCGACCGGCGACGACACCGAGCCCATCGTGCTCTCGGACGGCAAGACCATCATCTACGCCTCCGACGAATCCGGCGTCAACAACCTGCACGCCGGCAACATCCAGACCGGCGAGACCTATCGCTTCACCGACGTGCTGGGCGGATTGTTCACGCCGACGGTGCACGAGGAAAAGGGACGCATCGCGTTCTCCGCCTTCGTGAAGGGCGGCTGGGACATCTACGTCTCCGACGATTTGCAGACCCTCATGAGCCGCCACTACGCGGAGCCGAGCAAGCGCGTCCTCGCGCACGACCCCGGCGTCGCCACCAAGGATCTCACGCTGGCCGAAAGCGCCAAGGTCGAAGCGGAGGCAGCGGCGGCGGCCCCGGTCGCGGCGCCGGTGGTGTCGCAGGCCAAGCCCGCGACGGACGCGACGCACGCACCCGTGCCCAGGGTCGCGACCGTCGTCGACTCGACCGCGGCCGATTCACTGCACGTGCCGGCGGCGATGACCGATTCGACCGCCGCCGATTCGTTGCGCGCGGGCGCAGAGGAGTTTTCGTCGCAGAACGATTCGACGTCGACCGACTCGTTGCACGTGTCGGATGTCAAGGCACCGACCAAGGCCGATTCGACGTTCGCGAAGCTCAACGACGTCGACCCGGCGACGTACCAGCCGCAGATTCGCCCGCTCGATTCGCCCGGCGTGGAAGCATCGGCGTCGGAGCTCGGCGTGCGTAACCCGAACGTGCCCGGGCTCGCGAACCAACTCGGCGCCGACGAGCCCATCTTCCGCGGCGCCACCGTGCGCCCCTACCACACCAAGCTCGCGCCCGACTTCATCGGGAGCGGCGGCGGACTCTATTTCTCGTCCGGGTTCGGTTTCGGCATCGCCAACAGCATCTCACTCTCCGACATGCTCGGGGACCAGCATTTGACGTTTGCGTTCAACCTGTACCAGGACATCGCCAACTCCGACTTCCTGGTCGCGTACACGTATCTCCCCAAGCGCGTCGACTTCTCGTTCGGCGCCTACCAGGTGAGCGGCTACTACGACAGCCGCGTGTCGTCGGTGGGGCAGACCTTCTCGTCGTACCGCACGTTCAGCGAGCGCAACTACGGCATCTTCGGACTGATGAGCGTCCCCTTCAACAAGTTCTACCGCATGGACATCGACTTGCAGGCGTATTACTCGGACCGCACCTTCTTCGAGGACATCGATCCGACCGTCGGGCAGAATTTCCGTTCCGTGGAAGAGTCGAAGGTGCGACTGATCGAGCCCTCGCTCGCGTTCGTCCACGACTCGTCGGTGTACGGCATGTTCGGCCCCGTCGACGGGTCGCGCTGGCGCATCTCGCTCGCGCGCGGCGTCGCCTTCGAGCAGCAAGACATCTCGCGCACCACCGGCTACGTCGACTGGCGCTGGTACCGCACGTTGTTCTATCGCAACTCGCTCGCACTCCGCTTCGGCGCCGCCGGCAGCGTGGGCGAAGACCCGCGCGTGTTCTTCTTGGGCGGGCCCACGCGGCTGCGCGGCTACGAGTGGGACCAGATCGACGGCACCCGCACCTGGTACGCGAGCGCCGAATACCGCTTCCCGCTCTTCGACTACCTCATCTTCGGGTGGCCGGGGCGCTGGGGCTTCAGTAACATCGGCGGCACCGCCTTCTTCGACATCGGCCAGGCCTGGAACAGCGGCGTGCCCCAGCTCTTCGTCGACAACAAGCTCGAAGACGCCTACTCCGACGTCGGCTTCGGCGTTTACATGTACATGGGCTACTTCCTCATGAGCTTCCAATTCGCGTGGCCCACCGACATGTACTCCTTCACCGACGACATGAAGTTCCACTTCTACCTGGGCCCGACGTTCTAGGCGGCTGGCCCACCCACATGCGTCGGCTCGCTGCCTTCGTCTTCCTGCTAGCGACCGCTTCAAGCGCATATGCCATCGATCCCTATCCAGTGCCCGAAGGCGCGCGGACCGCGGCGTTGGGATGCCGGTCGCGGTGGATCGAGTTGGCGAAGGGAAATCCGGAGTTCTATAACATCGAAGCCGGAATGGATGTCGACAAGATGGAGTTGCTCGACGGGTTCGCCAACGTGATGATCATTGGTCGCGATGTCGTTCGCTTCGCCGAATCCGGGAAGATGGACCCGTACGACTTTGCCACGCGGATAGGGTACGGATTTCCGATGATGGTGGAGGGAGTCTATGTTGGAAGCCTCGTGGTTCGTCCGCGTATCGCTGCAGACCCGGATACCACGGGTGACTATGTCTTCACGGAAATCATTGAGCCTAAGGGAGGTCTCGACCGACTCGTGGAGCGCATTGGCGGCTATTCTCGAGCGAACACATTCAGCGTCGTATCCTTCTATGGTGAGTCCTTTGGTGGATGGTTTATCCGTCTTGCGGCCGACGACGGAATTCGATACGTGCCGACGTCGGCGTCCGGTCCCTTCTTTGTCATGGGAACCGCGGTCTCGATGCCGGCGGAACGGGCCGTGCCGATCATTCGAGCAGAAATACTCGAACGCGCGCGCGCTCGTGACGAGTCGGGCGAGTAGCCGTCGCGCGATCGAACGGAACGAAAATCCCCTCCCGGCTCGCCGCCTCGTGTGCTAACTTCGGACGGTTGCACACGCCATGGCACTTTCTCCGAATCTGAACGACCGGCAGCGCGAAGCGGTTCTTGCCACCGAAGGTCCCGTCCTCGTCATCGCGGGGGCGGGGAGCGGGAAGACGCGCGTCTTGACGGAGCGCATCGGCCACTTGGTGGCCGACCTGCGGGTGTCGCTGGCGCACACC
>CAZLLI010000109.1:0-8281 GCA_964560355.1 uncultured bacterium
ACTACATGCGCCCGTCGATTCGTCTCGCCGCGCTGATGCGGGTGCCGTCGACCTTCGTGTTCACGCACGACTCCGTCGGCCTGGGCGAAGACGGTCCCACCCACCAGCCGGTCGAGCACGTGATGAGCCTGCGCGCGATCCCGGGACTCACCGTGTTCCGCCCCGCGGACGGCAACGAGACGTCGGCGGCGTGGGCGACGTCGCTCGTGCAGCGCGGGCCGCGCGCACTCGTTCTCACGCGCCAGGCGCTCCCGATCCTCGACGTCGACCCGGAATTTGTGCGCAAGGGCGTCGCGCGCGGCGCCTACGTGGTCGCGGATGCGTCGAAGCGCAAGCCCGACGTCGTTCTGGTTGCCACCGGCTCCGAGGTGCACCTCGCGCTCGAAGCGCGCAGCGTCCTCGAGTCGCGCGGGGTGGCGACGCGCGTCGTCTCGATGCCGTCGCGCGAGCTGTTCCTCGCGCAGACGCCGCGTTACCGCAACTCGGTGCTGTCGCGGGGCGCGCGCAAGGTGTCGATCGAAGCCGGCACGACGCTGGGATGGCGCGAGATCGTCGGCGACAAGGGTGCCACCGTCGGGCTCGACCGCTTCGGCGCTTCGGCGCCGGGACCGGTCGCGATGGAGCAACTGGGATTCAACGTGGACCGCGTGGTCGCGACCGCCATCGCCGTACTCGGCGGCAAGAAATCGTCGCGAATGCGCGGCGCGCCCAGCGTGTAACGGAAGCCAGTAAGAATGAACTGCCCCATCTGCCGAACTCCCATGATCGTCCTCGAGCTCAACCAGGTCGAGGTCGACCATTGCCGTACCTGCGGCGGCGTGTGGCTCGACCCCGACGAGATGGACCTGTTGTTGGAGGGGTCGGCGGGGCGCGACGAGATTCGCGCCAACTTGAAGTTCGGCGAGCCCAGCGACGAGAAGTCGCGCAAGTGCCCGCTGTGCCGGCACAAGATGGCGAAGTCCCGCGTGCGCCGCAAAGCCGGCGACGCCGGAATCCAAATCGACCGCTGCGAGCGCGGGCACGGGACCTGGCTCGACGGCGGGGAATTGGATGCGATCGTCGCCCTCTCGGAGTTTCCCGAGGCGCATCGCATCCACGAGTTTCTGCGCGCGGTGTTTCGCGGCAACCTCCGCGAAACGCGTGCGTAGCGTTTCGTACCGGAAGGAGTCGAAATGGCTGGTTTGATCTTCTTAGGGATCGTGGTACTGGCGGTCGTGTTCTTCGTCGGGGCGTACAACTCGCTCGTCCAGCTTCGCAACCGCGTCAAGAACGCGTGGTCGCAGATCGACGTGCAGTTGAAGCGCCGGCACGACCTCATCCCCAATTTGGTGGAGACCGCCAAGGGCTACATGACGCACGAGCGCGAGACGCTCTCCGCCATCACGGAAGCGCGCAGCCGCGCGATGGGCGCGGGCTCGGTGGCCGAAAAGGGCGCCGCGGAGACCCAGCTCACCCAGGCGTTGTCGAAGTTCATGGTCGTGGTCGAGAACTATCCCGACTTGAAGGCGAACCAGAACTTCCTTTCGCTGCAGGAAGAGTTGACGTCGACCGAGAACAAGATCGCGTTCGCGCGCCAGTCGTACACCGATGCCGTCAACTTCTATAACAACAAGATCGAGATGTTCCCGTCGAACGTCGTCGCGGGCATGTTCAACTTCCGCCCCGAGACGTTCTTCGAGATCGAAGAGCCCGCGCAGCGCGAAGCGCCCAAGGTGTCGTTCACGCGCTAGCCGATATGGGCACGGGTCGGCACGATCGTCCTTCTCCGCTCAGGTCCTCGAGCGAAAACACAATAGGGTGTTGTATCGCTCTGCGGAAATCGCGTCGAAGGATCGATCGTGCCGGCCCTTCTCGCGTCGAGGAATCGATCGCACCGGCCTGCTAGTCCATGCCGCAAAGCAAGATCGTATTCTGGGAGCTCATCGCCGCGAACAAGCGGAAGTCGTTCCTCTTGTTCGTCGGCATGGCGACGCTCCTCGTCGTCCTCGGCTTCTTCATCGGCGAAGCCACCATGGGCGAGGGCGGCGGCAAGATCGGCATCATCGCCGCGACCGCGGTGTGGGTCATCATGTCGGCGGCGAGCGTGTTCGGCGGCCCCGACCTCGTGCTGCGTATGAGCCACGCCAAGCCCGTCACGCAAGACGTCCATCCCCAGCTCTATAATATCGTCGAAGAGATGAAGATCGCGGCCGGACTCCCCGCCATGCCGAAGGTCTACATCATCGACGAGCGCGCGCCCAACGCGTTCGCGACCGGGTTGACGCCCGAGAACAGCGCCATCGCGGTGACCGCGGGGTTGCTCACCAAGCTCAACCGCGACGAGCTGCAGGGCGTCATCGCGCACGAGACCTCGCACATCATGAACCGCGACGTGCAATTCCTGACCCTCGCCTCGGTGATGCTCGGGAGCATCGTGCTGATCGCGCAAATATTCCTGCGCGGGTCGTGGCACATGGGCGGTTCGTCGAAGCGCTGGCGCTCCGACAGGAAGGGCGACGGCGGTGGCGGGCTCCCGCTCGTCGTGATCGCCATCGCGCTCGCGATTCTCGCCCCCATTTTCGCGCGCATTCTCTATTACTCGATTTCGCGCCGCCGCGAGTACCTCGCCGACGCGTGCGGCGTGCGCTTGACGCGCTACCCCGAAGGTCTCGCGAGCGCGCTCGAGAAGATCTCGCAGTCGCCGCTGTGGCTCGAATCCGCCAACCAGGTGACCGCGCCCATGTACATCGTGGCGCCGCTCGCGGGCCCGAAGGCGTCGGGCTGGGGCGGCACGCACCCGCCCATCCAGGAGCGCATCGCTATCTTGCGCGCGATGAGCGAAGGCGCCGGCTTCATGAGCTACCAGCACGCGGCTGCGAAGGTGCGCGGCAAGCCGTCGATGCTCATGCCCGCGTCGGCCGTCAAGCGCGACGAGCACGTCGCCGTGCGCGACGCGCACCCCGACGTCGTGAAGGAACAATCCGAGAAGGACAAGACGCGCGACGTCATGGACCTCATGCGCGCCGTGAACGGCTACGCGTTCCTCATGTGCGCGTGCGGCCTGAAGATCAAGGTTCCACCCGAGTTCGACGAACCCCAGATCAAGTGCCCGCGCTGCGGGCGCGAGAACGAAATCCCCAAGGCGCAAGTGAACGAGTTCGCGCAAGTCGCGGCCGCCGTCGGCGCCATCGTTGGTTCGCAGACCAAGCCCGCCGGCAACGAGGTGCCTTTTGCCCAGCCCGCGACCGGCGGCTCCACCGGCGAAGACGCTCCCCTCGAGTACCATCGCCGCACCAACAAGGAGTGGGAATCTTTCTCCTGCTCGTGCGGGCACCTCCTGCAATTGTCGCCCATCTTCTCGGCGAGCGAAGTGCGCTGCCCGAAGTGCTCGCGCATCACGCGCATCGTCTGAGGCGTCTGGCTGCGTTGCAGCACCCGTCGGCGCGGTTTTTGCAGCTACCCCATCCCGACATTCTCAATCGTCCTCTATTGTGACCGATCGCGCCAAGGAGGCGTGCCCATGAGCCGCCACACTTTTCTGTTTACCAGTTCGTTGTTGCTCTTCGCCGGGTCGGCGACCGCCGCTCCCATGCACCTTTGGAGCAAATCCTTCACGAGCTCGGGCGTCGACGTCGGACTCGCGGTCGATACCGACGTGTCGCGCAACGTCGTGACCGCCGGGACATTCCAATTTACCGTGGACTTCGGCGGTGGTCCGATGACGGGATTCCCGTCGACCTTTGTGCTGAAGAGCGATCCGTCCGGCGTCCACCTGTGGAGCCGGAGCTGGGCGGCGTCCTGTACCGACATGACGCTCGATGCATCAGGCAACGTCGTCGTAGTCGGGAGTGCGGCAGGTACCGTCGACTTCGGCGGTGGTCCGGTTCCCGGACCGGACCGCCTCTATGTCGTGAAATACGACGCGAACGGTGGATATCAATGGGTTCGACGCTTCGCCAACTGCGTTGCTCACGCGGTCGCTGCGGACGCTGCTGGAAATGTCATTGTGACGGGCGAACTCAACGGCACCACCGATTTCGGAGGTGGGCCGCTCACCGGCGCCATCGATGTCTTCGTCGTCAAGCTCGACGCGGCGGGGAACCACGTGTGGAGTCGCGCGGTGGGAAGCAGCATCGCGGAAGATTTCGGCGACGATGTCGCCGTCGACGGTGCCGGCAATATAATCGTGGCGGGTGTCTTCGGCGACACGGTGGACTTTGGAGGGGGTTTGTTGACCACAGCGGGCGACACGGACTTCTTCGTCGTGAAGTACGATGCAACGGGCGCGCACCAATGGAGCAGGCGAGCAGGAAACGAGTTCAGGAACTTGGGAATCGCGGTGGGCGCGGATGCACTGGGTAACGTGGTCGTGACCGGAGGCTTCGGCGGGACCATCAACTTCGGCGGGAGCGACCTGGTCGCGACCGGCGGCGACGTGTTCCTCGCCAAGTACGACGCCGCGGGTGTTCACCAGTGGAGTGCGCGCTATGGTGGGACCTCCGGTGATCGAGGACTCGACGTCGACGTGGACCCCGCCGGCAACATCGCGGTGTCCGGTCGCTTCCGAGGAACGGCGAGTTTCGGCGGCGGCTCGTTCGCGAGCGCGGGCGGCGACGATATCTTCGTGGCGCGATACGACGCGAGCGGTGCGCACGAGTGGAGCCGCGCCTTCGGTAGCAATGCGACCGACATCGGCGGCAATCAAATCCCTGAAGGCGGCAACGCAGTCTGCATCGACGCAGCCGGCAACACGATCGCGACCGGCGCGTGCGCCGGGACCGTCGATTTCGGCGGCGGACCGCTGGTTGGAACCGGTCGTGAGGACGTCTTCGTGGCCAAGTACGGCGAGATGCCGCTCCCGGTTCTCATTAGTGACTTCTCCGCGCGGGCGCGCGACAACGCCGTCCATGTCGCGTGGGATTTCTCCAGCGACGAAGCCCTCGACGCGTTCACGCTCTATCGAACGAGCGAAGGAGACGCGCGCGCCATCGTCGTTGCGACGGGTGACGCCAGGACACGTTCGGTTACGGACAAATCAGTGGCAGCGGGCAAGCGCTACGAATACGAGCTCACGATCTCGACCATGGGCGGCGACGTGTTTCGTTCGCCGGTTGCGTCGGTTGAGATGCCAGCGCTCGCGAATTCGCTCGAGCAGAACCGGCCGAATCCGTTCAACCCGTCGACGACGATCGCATACACGCTTGGCGAGCGCGCGTCGACGGCGGTCGCGATCTACGACGCCAAGGGTGCACTGGTAGTGCGTCTCGATCAGGGCGACCACGATGCGGGTACGCGTCGCGTGACGTGGGACGGCCGCGACGCATCCGGGCGCGCAGTGGCGAGCGGGGTTTACTTCTACCAGCTCGAAGGCGTCACCGGGTTGGGCTCGCGCAAAATGGTTCTCATCAAGTAAGGCGCCGTGAGATACTCCCGCGCGGGAGGTATCTCCATGAGTGCTGAATCGAAGCCATCGGCGGGTGAGCGCGTTCGTCACGAGCTGCGCGAGTACGCGATCATCTCGCTCTATTTGTTCATCTGCTTCGCCGTTCTCCTATTCTATCGCCACACGATTCTCGACGAGCAGGGCTCGAGTACGTGGCGCTACGGCCTCGCCATCGGCAAGGCCCTGATCCTCGGCAAATTTCTTCTGATCGCCCAAGCGATGAAGGTGGGCGAGCGGCACCAGACGCGTTCGCTCGCTCGCGGCGTCTTCGTGAAGTCGCTGCTCTTCCTGGTGGTGCTGATCGGGCTGTCGATCGTCGAAGAGATAATCGTGTCGCTCGTGCACCATCGCCCGTTGACGGAAGGGCTGGCCGAGCGCGGGACGCCGATGCAGATGGTGGCGTCGAGCATCGTGATGTTGTTGATCCTGGTTCCGTACGTCGCCTTCGAAGAGCTGGACCAAGCCATGGGCGGCGGCAAGCTGCGGCGCATGTTCTTCGAAAGACGCGACGGCGCGTAGCGGCGAGATGAGCTGGACGCAGCGAGACCGGGACAAGGCGGCCGCGGTCGTCCTCAACAAGGTCGACGGCCTGTGGTTCGCATATTACGCGGTCGACCTTTCCGCCGAAGCGCCGCCGTTCACCGACGCCGATGCGCGCGCCATGCTCGACGCGATCGAGACGCGCGACGAACGCTTTCGCTGGACCGGCACCGACGAACAGCGCGCGCTGTTGTTGCCGCTTTTGCAGCGCGTCTTCCGCGATCACCCCGAGCTGGCGATGGAAACGTTCCGTCGCATCTTCGACATGAACGAGATCCCGCCCGAGTCGGGCGGCACGGTCACCAAGCTCAACGAGGGCGAGCGCCGGGCGCGCCTCGACGCCTACCTGCGCGCCGTGAAGAAGGGGCGCTGCGCCACGCGCAAGATCCTGGTGGCGGAGGGAGATTCGTGGTTCCAGTTTCCGGGCAGCTGGTTTTGGGTGCTGGGCGCGCGTGCCATACACATCGATTTCGTCGACGACATTCTCGACCACCTGATCGCGAGACCGAAGTACTGCATACGCAGCCTGGCTGCGGGGGGCGACTGGCTCTTCAAGATGCTGCGCGCCCAGGATTACGTCGAGCCGCTGTCGCAGATCGAGCCGGACGCGTTCCTGTTGAGCGGCGGCGGCAACGACCTATTGGGCGACGGGCGCGTCGCCAACATGACGCTGAATCAGCGCCGCCACGACGAGGAAGAAGAAAAGCGAAAGAAGGGAATCCGGACACCCCACGAGGAGATCCTGGCCGCGCGCTTGGCTGCCGTGGCGGACCGCCGCGACGTGGTCTTCGACCCCACGGCGTACACGACCGGCGTCTTCTATCTGGCCAAGGAATTCGTGAGCTTCATGAACCTGCTGCTGGTGCAGTACGCCATCTTCTTCTCCGACCTGCGCCACTCGAAGCTCGAGAACATGGCCATCCTCACCCACGGTTACGACTTCGCGATTCCAACGCCGCGCACCACCGCGTCGTTCATCTGGCCCCGTCATTGGGTCAACAAGCTGCTTGGTTCGGGCAAGTGGTTGTGGATGCCGCTCGAGCAGAAACGTCTCGGCCCGGAACAGAAGCGGGCGGTGGTGTACGCGATGATCACGGAGTTCAACGAGCTGCTGGTGTCGCTCGCGAACTCGCCGCGATTCCCGCATCTCTACCACGTCGACTGTCGCGGCGTCGCGCAATCGCAGAAGGACTGGTACGACGAGATCCACCTCACGTCGAAGGCGTTCAAGCGCGCCGCCGGGCTCTTCGAAGTGTGCCTCGACCGCGTGCTCGTGACCGCCGCTCCCACCGCGAAGAAGGTCTTCACCGTCTCCGATCTGCCCTAAGCGCGCGACGACGAGTCGTGCTATGGTGGTCCGATGCCGACCCGACGCGTCGCGTTTCTCCTCGTGCTGCTCGCCGCGACCGCGTGCAGCATCGACCCGTCGCCGCCGCCGCCACCCAACGCGTTCGCGTTCGGCGTTTTCGGCGACGGCCCCTATCGCGCGTGGGAAGTGGGGCGCTTTCGCAAGATGGTGGGCGACGTCAACCGCACCGACCTCGCGTGGCTCCTCCACGTCGGCGACATCTTCTGGTATCCGTGCTCCGACGAAAACTACGAGCGCTCGCTCGACCTGATGAACTCGGTGCGCCACCCGGTGGTGTACACGCCGGGCGACAACGAGTGGGCGGACTGCCACGAAAAGATCGCGGGGCACTACGCGCCGCTCGAGCGCTTGGAGCACATTCGCCGCGTGTTCTTCGCGAATCCGGCCCGCAGCCTGGGTGCGACGCCGATGCGGCTCGAGTCGCAGAGCGAAGACCCGCGCTACGCGGAATTTGTCGAAAACGCGCGCTGGATGCGCGGGGGCTTTGTGTTCGCGACCATGCACATGGTGGGCGCCGACAACGCGACAGAAAAGTTCCCCGGCCGCACGCCCGCGGACGACGAAGAAGCCGCGCGCCGCATCGACGCGGGCCTGGCGTGGATGGCGTCGACCTTCGCGCTCGCCGATTCGCTGCACCTGAAGGGCGTCGTGCTCGCGATGCACGGCACCCCGGGGTTGCAGTACAACCCGCGCCCGCGCGTCGGCTACGAAGTCTTCCTCGACCAGCTCGAGCGCCACGTGAAGGCGTTCGGGAAACCCGTGCTCCTGATCCACGGCGACGGCCACACCTATCGCGTCGACCATTCGCTGCGCGACCGCGACACCCACGAGCCCATCCCCAACTTCACGCGCCTCGAGACTTACGGCTCGCCCGACATCGGCTGGGTGCGCGTGGTGGTCGACACGGTCGCGGGGAACTTCGTGGGCTTCGAGCCGCGCATGATGCGTCG
>CAZLLI010000110.1:0-8224 GCA_964560355.1 uncultured bacterium
CTCCGCCACCTTGGCCGAGCTCACCGCGACCACGGTCGTGAGCGACGACGCGTACAGCGCGCACGCGACTTCCGTGCACGCGGGTGTGATCCCGCCCACCACCTTGGGAATGTTCTTCGTGTTGAAGCGCGGGTTGCCCGGGTCGACGCGCTCGGGCGAGAACGCCAAGAAGAACTGCTCGCCCACCTTGAAGTCGTCGCGCGCCAGCATGGGCAGGATGACTTCCTCGGTGGTGCCGGGGTACGTGGTCGACTCGAGGACCACCAGCATGTCCTTGTGGATGTACTTCGCAATTTCTTCGACCGCAGAGACGATGTAGGAGATGTCCGGGTCGCGCGTCTTGCGCAGCGGCGTCGGCACGCAGATGTTGACGGTGTCGCACGACTTCAATTCCGAGAAGTCGGTGGTCGCCTTGAGCCGTCCCGACTTCACGCACTCGGCGAGAATGTCGGAGGGGACGTCTTTGATGTAGCTGTCGCCCGCGTTGACGCGGCGCACCTTCTCTTCCACCACGTCGAAGCCGACCGCGTGGAAGCCCGCGCGCGCGAGCTCCACCGCCAGCGGCAACCCGACGTAACCCAACCCGATCACACCCACGGTGGCGTTGCGGGACTTGATTCGCTCGATGAGAGACATTGCCATCCTTTCCTTGATGAACGCGGCGAGCCTAAACGGACTCACGCTCGACCGACAAGCCCGATTTTGGCGCGGCGCGGCGCCGCGCGGGCCTACGCCATTTCTTCGATCAAGCTCTCCGTCGTGACGACGTTGTTCTTCCCCGTCCGCTTGGCTTGGTAGAGGGCCTTGTCCGCGGCGTCGATGATTTCCTGCGCGGTCTGGCCGTCGCGCGGGAAGGAAGAGATGCCCGCGCTGCACGTGATGAGTCGTTTGCGCTTGCCGTCGAACTTGTGCTCGCGCACCGCGTCGATGATGCGCTGGGTCACCTTGCGCGCCCCGCCGAACTTGGTCTGCGGAAGTAGCACGCCGAATTCGTCGCCGCCGTACTTGCTGACGAAGTCGATCTCGCGGCAGCTCGCCTTGATGATGGCGGCGACTTCGCGCAGCACCTGGCTGCCGCTCAAGTGGCCGTGGCGGTCGTTGTACGACTTCAAATTGTCGACGTCGAGCATGACGAACGAGAACGTCTGCTTGAAGCGGCGCGCGCGCTTGATCTCGCCCTCGAGCGACGACATCAGGAAGCGGTAGTTGTACACCTGGGTGAGCGCGTCGGTGATGGCTTCCTTCTCGAGCTTCTGGTACAGGAGCGCGTTCTCGACCGCGATGGCGGCCTGGTTGGCCAACAGCGTCAGGAGCTGGATGTCGTCGGGGCGGTACATGGCGCCGTCGCGATGAATCGCGATGAGGAGGCCGAACATGGAGCGCTTGGCGACCAAGGGCGCGCTGATGATCACGCGGTTGGCGGTTTCGTCGCCCAGGCTCTGCGCGAGCATGGGCACGTCGAGGCCGAGCTCGCGCCCCGGAGTGAACTGATCGGGCTCGGTTTCCTTGATCATCCACCCCAGAAGCCCCGCGGTCTCCTGCAGCAACTCGACCTTGGGCTCCGCGTCCGCGCTCACGTGGTCGCGCGTGTAGCGGACGATTTGATTGCCTTCGAGCTCGAACAGGTGGACCTTCTCGGCATCGAGGACGCGCGTCGCGCAGTCGAGCACCCTCCGGAAGATCATGCGCTTGTCGTGGCCCGCCACGATCAGGCTCGTGATCTCAGAGAGGGTCGAGAACAGGACGTCTCGATGTCGGATAATCTTCTTCATTGCAGGTTATTACGCGTCGTGCCTCGTCCGATACGTGAAGGAACCGGGGGCGTCGAGAGGCCCCGTGAACATGTGCAAATCGCATGCCATCGGCAAGGTTAACTTACTGTGAACACGACTACTTACACCGGCCGGGAAAAGTCGGCCCGGTGAGCGTGATTACTCCGGTGAGGGGGGTGTCTGGGAGGTGGCGCGCCGTTCGAGCATTCCCAGGCGCAGGTTGCGGATCGCGCTCCGCGCGCTGACCAGGGCTCCGAAGCAGAACAGCCCCGGCAGCGCAAATCGAACGGTGGCTTGCGCGTCCTGCGCGTGGGCCTGGACGGCGCGGAACGCCGCGAGCCCTGCCACGAGAAGCGCCACCGACAGGGCGGCCTGGACGATTCCCGTCACCATGAGGGCGGCAGCATGTTCCCGCTGTGTGCGCGCGTCGCGCCCCCGGTTACCCAGGAGACGATGGGCGCTCGGGCGTCGCTTGGGAGTGAAAAACAAGGGTCAGACCGACGAACGGGGAAGCTCTTCGTAGTCGGCATCGTCGATCGGATGCGGGGTGAGGGCCTCCGGTCGGGGCGATTTTGCGCGGTCGGTGGTCCCGCCTGGGTGAAACGACTGCGTTTCGGGCGCCGGACCGCGCTCGCGCGTTCGCCGCACCGCGAGGAACAAGAGCCGCGCGGCGAGCATGGTGAGGATCAGTCGGAACAACCAGCGCATCATGGAAAACGAAGAATTGGTACGCCCGGCAGGATTCGAACCTGCGACACCTGGCTCCGGAGGCCAGTGCTCTATCCAGGCTGAGCTACGGGCGCACGCGTGTCGACGTTGCAGGTCGTTTCGGCGCCGATGCGAGGAGTTCGCGCGCGAGTGCGAGACGACGCTCGCTCCCCGCGTCCCCGCCCAACATGCGCGCGATCTCGCGCGTGCGCTCGTCGCCTTCCAGGCGCCGCAGCTTCACCCGCGTTCGCTTCCCTTCCACGTCCTTCTCGACGCCGATGTGCACCGGAGCCTTGGCGGCGATCTGCGGCATGTGTGTGATACACAGTATTTGATGCCGCGCCGACAGCGCAAGTAGTTTCTCCGCCAGCAGTTCACCCAGATCGGCGCCGACGCCGGCGTCGATCTCGTCGAACACCAGTGTCGCGCCCGCGCCGCCCGACCCCGTGAGCGACTTGATCACGAGCGCCATGCGCGAGAGCTCGCCCGTCGACGCGATCGCCTCCACACCGCCTTCCGCCTCGCCCGGATTGGTGCGCGCGCGCATGCGCACCACGTCGAGGCCGTCGTCGAACACGGTTACCGGCACGTCGCCCGCGCGCACCGGACTCGACGGATCCGCCTGCGCGTCGACGGCGGTGCGAAACGTCGCACCCCGCATGTGCAAATGCGCGAGCTCCGCGCTCACCGCGCGGTCGAGGTCGGCGGCCGCGCGCGCGCGTGTGCGCGTGAGCGCGGCACCGGCGTCGGTGACGGCGTCGGCGCGGCGCGCGACGTCGTCGGCGAGAGCGCGCCGGCGCTCGCCCGCGTCCTCCAACTCGTCGAGACTCCGCTTCCACGACGCCGCCTGGTCGATGAGCGCGTCGACGTCGGTGCGATAGCGGCTCTCGAGTCGCGTCAGCACGTCGAGCCGCTCCTGCAAGCGCTCGACGTCGGCGGGCTCGAACTCGAGTCCGTCCAGGACGGCGCGCGCGCGCGCGGACGCCTCGTCGATGGCGGCGCGCGCGTCGGCGAGGAAGGCGGCCATCTCGGCGATGCGCGCGTCGAGCGCCCCGAGCGGCGCCACGTGCTGCGCGACGCGCCCGATCGCGGCCGCCGCGGAGGCCTCGTCGTCGTAGAGGAGCGCCTGCGCCTCCGCCATGGCGTCGTGGATGCGCTCCGCGTGCGCGAGCACGCGCGCGGTGGCTTCGAGCGCGGCCTTCTCGCCCTTCTTGGGGGCGATGCGATCGACGTCGTCGACGCGGTGCGCGAGCAATTCGCGGCGTTCGCGCGCACTCGCGACTTCGCTCTCGAAGCGCGCGAGCTCGGCCTGCGCGCGCTTGAGCTCGGCGAGCGCTTCGGCGTAGCGAGCGCGCTCGCGCGTGTTCTTCGCGAAGGCGTCGACGAATTGCACGTGGGTGGCGGGGTCGCGCAGGCGGTACTGCTCGTTTTGCGCGTGCGGCTCGATCAGCGCGGCGCACACCGCGCGCAAGTCCTTGACCGCGACCGCGCGGCCGTCGACGAACGCGTGCGAGCGCCCCGCGCGCGTCACCCGGCGCGCGAGTGTCACCGCGCGGCCGGCCTCCAGCGGGACCGTGAGCGCGAGCTCCGCGGGCACTGCGGAGGGGATGAACTCCGCCTCGACGCGCGCCTCGTCGCACCCCTCGCGAATCGACGACGCGTCGGCGCGCTCGCCCGAGAGCAGGTTCAACGCGCCCAGCACGAGCGACTTCCCCGCCCCCGTCGACCCGGTGAGCACGTTCAAGCCCGGGCCGAGCTCGACCTCGACGTCCTCCACCACGGCCAGATTTTCGATGCGAAGGCGGCGCAGCATGACCGCGCGATGGTACGCGCGACGGGGCCGCTTGTACAGGGCGAGCGCGCTAGAGCTTTTCGCGCAGGAGGGCGAAGAAGTCGTAGTCGTCGGCGACGAGGAGCTGGGTGGCGCGGGGGTCGCGCGAGATTTCGAGCGTGTGGTCAGGGGCGAGTTCGAGCCCCTCCTGCCCGTCGACGGTGACGATGACGCCGGAGGGCGCGGAGAGCACGCGCACCGACACCGTTTCGGCGGCGTCGAGGACCATCGGGCGCAGGCTGATGGTGTGGGGGTTGAGCGGGGTGAGCACGATGGCGTCGAGGGTGGGTTCGACGATGGGGCCGCCCGCGGAGAGCGAGTACGCCGTCGACCCCGTCGGGGTCGCAACGATGAGTCCGTCGGCCGAGAACTCGCGCATGAGCTTGCCGCCCACTTCGACGCGCAAGCGCACCATGCGCGAATAGCCCGTGCTGTGGACGACGAAGTCGTTGAGCGCGCTCGCGCTCGACGCGGAACCGGGCCGCACCTCGCCGCGAATGCGCATGCGCCGCTGGATGGTGAAGCGACCATCGCGCAGGAGTGCGACGACGCGCTCGGGGGTCGACTCGGAGAGGAAACCCAAGCGGCCGCCTTTCACGCCGACGAGCGGGATGCCGTGGTCGACGTAGCGGCGCGCGATCTTCAAGATGGTGCCGTCGCCACCCACGGTGACGAGGACGTCGCAGGCGTCGGGGATGCCGCGCGCGGCCGGCGCGAGCGACCCCGCGACGCTCGCGAGGTCGTCGTCCAAGCCGACGTGGAAGCCGTTCTTCGCGAGCGCCGCCACCAGCTCGTAGAGGAGCGGGCGCACGCGTTCTTTCTCGAGATTGGCGGCGACCCCGACTTTGGTGATCCTCACGACGCCACCGAGCGCGCGTGCGCGCGGCGGGCGTCGACGGCGTCCAATGCGGCGGCGACGAGTCCGGCGGCGTCCAACCCGAGCTCGGCCATGAGGCCGTCGCGGTCGCCGTGTTCGATGAAGCGGTCGGGAATCCCGAGGTTGTGCACGTGCGCGAGATCGTACCCGCGCGCGACCCAGTGCTCGTTGACCGCCGACCCGAAGCCGCCCATCACGGCGTTGTCTTCCACCGTGAATACGATGGCGTCGGTGGCGGCGATCTGGTCGAGGTTCTCGGCGTCGAGCGGCTTCACGAAGCGCGCGTTGACCACGCCGGCGTCGATGCCGCGCGCGCGCAGCGTCGCCGCCGCCGCCACCGCGGGACGCACCATCGCGCCGATGGCGACGAACATCACGTCGCGCCCCGGCGCGAGCACTTCGGCGACGCCGATCGGGAGCGGCGCGAGCTGGGCGTCGAGGGCGACGCCGGCGCCTTCGCCGCGCGGGAAGCGGAGCGCGATCGGTCCCTGGTCGTAGTCGATCATGGTGCGCAGCATGTGGCGCAGTTCGTTCTCGTCCTTGGGCGCCATCACGACGAAATTCGGCACTAGGCGCAGGTAGCTAAGGTCGAACGCGCCGTGGTGGGTGGGGCCGTCTTCGCCCACGATGCCGCCGCGGTCGAGCACGAAGCGCACCGGTAGGTTCTGGATCGCCACGTCGTGGATAATTTGGTCGTACGCGCGCTGCAGGAAGGTCGAGTAGATAGTGACGACCGGGATCATGCCGCGCGTCGCGAGCCCCGCCGCGAAGGTGACGCCGTGCTGCTCCGCGATGCCGACGTCGAACATGCGCTCGGGCAGTACGCGCGCGAATTCGGTCAAGCCGGTGTTGTCGGGCATGGCGGCGGTGATGGTGACGATGCGCTCGTCGGCCTTGGCCATCTCGAGGATGGTCTTGCCGTACACGCCCGTGTACGACGGATTCCCCTTCTTGGCGGGAATGTCGCCGGGGATCTTGTCGTAGCGCGTGACACCGTGCGCGCAGAAGGGGTCGTTCTCGGTGAACGGGTAGCCCTTTCCTTTTTGCGTGATCGCGTGCACGAGGATGGGACCGTTGAGATCTTTGATGTGCTGGAACGTCTGCACGAGGAACTCGAGGTTGTGCCCGTCGACGGGTCCGAAGTAGCGGAACCCGAGCTCCTCGAAGATGACGCCGGGAACGACCAGCGTCTTGATGCTCTCCTTGATCTTGCGCGCCACGCGCCGCGCCTTGCCGGCGCCGCGCGGCAGGTGCCCCAGGAGCTCCCACACGTCGGCCTGCAGGTGGTTGTACATGTGCCCCGACGTGATCTGGGTCAGGTAACGGTGCAGCGCGCCGACGTTGTGCGAGATCGACATGCGGTTGTCGTTCAGCACGACGATCAAGTCCTTCTTCAAGACCCCCGCGTTGTTGAGGGCTTCGAAGGCCATGCCGCCGGTCAGCGCGCCGTCGCCCACCACCGCGACCACCTTGAAGTGGTCGTGCTGGAGGTCGCGCGCGATCGCCATGCCGAGGGCGGCGCTGATCGCGGTCGACGCGTGCGCGACGCCGAAGGTGTCGTACTCGCTCTCGTCGCGCTTGGGGAATCCGCTGATGCCGTGGCGCTGGCGCAAGGTCGGGAAGCGCTCGCGGCGCCCGGTGATGATCTTGTGCCCGTACGCTTGGTGGCCGACGTCCCACACCAACTGGTCACGCGGGGTGTCGAAGACGTAGTGCAGCGCGAGGGTGAGCTCGACCGCGCCCAAGCTGGCGCCGAGGTGGCCGCCCGTCTTCCCCACTTGCACCAGAATCTCGTCGCGCAGCGCACGCGCGACTTCGGGCAAGGCGGAGACGGGGAGCTTCTTGAGGTCGGAGGGATAGTGGATTCCGTCGAGAATGCTCATGCGATGTGGTTCCTTGTACTTCGGTGCTAACGGATCACCCACGCCAGCGCGATCCCGACCCCGGTGCCGGCGAGCACGTCGAACACCGTGTAGGAAAGCGATCGGCGCTCGACGCCCGCGAGCTCGGGCCGCAGCCGCCGCACGATGGCGTCGACCACGTCGGCCTGGCGCGACGCCGCGTGCTTGACGTTCCAAATGTCGACCGTCACCAGCGCGGTCAGGCTCGCGGCCAGCGCGAACTCGAGCGAGCCCAGCCCGTCCTGCTGCGCGATCGCGGTGGTCAGTCCCGCGAAGGCCGCGCTGTGCATGTTGGGCGCGCCGTCGGTCTCCACCAGCCGCCGGAAGTTTATCCGCTTTTCCAACACGAGGAAAGTGACGAGTTTGAAGGCCTGCGCGGCCAGCCCGGCGATGACGCCCACCACCAAGGGTCGCGCGAGCGGAGTCTCGAACAGCGTCAGCATGGGTTACGACCGCCGCTCCGCCACGAACGCGATCAACCCCGCGAGCGGCGTACCGGCTGCCTCGGGTAAACACGCGAGCGCCCGCTCGGTTCGCTCGCGGGCCGTCTTTTCCGCCGCCGCGACGCCGGCCGCGGCCGGGTACGTCGCCTTGCCGCGCTCGGCGTCGCGCCGTGGCGTCTTGCCCAACGTGGCGGCGTCGCCGTGGACGTCGAGCAGGTCGTCGACGATTTGGAACGCGCTCCCCGCGAGGAGCCCCGCGCGTGCCACGCGCGCGCGCGCGTCACCCGGCGCGGCGACCCCGTTCCACGCCAGCACCGCCCCCATCTCCATCGCCGCCGCGATCAGGCGCGCGGTCTTGAATTCGTGGATGCGCTCGACCAGCGCGAGCGCGTCGTCGTGCGCGCGGCCGGTGTGCTCGAGGTCGAGCGCCTGCCCGGTGATGAGTCCGCCCGTCCCGGCCGCCCTCGCGAGCACGGTGGTGGCGTCGAGGACGACGTCGCTCGGGGCATCGGTGCCGGCGAGAATTTCGAACGAGAGCGCGAGCAGCGCGTCGCCCGCGAGCACGGCGGTCGCTTCGTCGAAACGCCGGTGCACGGTGGCGCGGCCGCGGCGCAGGTCGTCGTCGTCCATGCACGGCAGGTCGTCGTGGACCAGCGAGTAGGTGTGCACGCACTCGAGCGCGCAGGCGGCGT
>CAZLLI010000111.1:0-7948 GCA_964560355.1 uncultured bacterium
TCATGACCGACGCCGACGTCGACGGCGCGCACATCCGCACGCTGCTCTTGACGTTGTTCTATCGCCACATGAAGCCGCTCATCGAAGCGGGCTTCGTCTACATCGCGCAGCCGCCCCTCTACAAGCTCAAGAAGGGGAAAAAAGAGGTCTACGCGTATACCGACGAAGACCGCGAGCGCATGCTCAAGGACTGGGGCGGCAACGACGGTGTCTACATCCAGCGCTACAAGGGCCTGGGCGAAATGAATCCCGAACAGCTGTGGGAGACGACCATGGACCCGGAGGCGCGCACCATCCTCAAGGTGGACATCCAAGACGCGGTCGAAGCCGATCGCATCTTTTCCATCTTGATGGGTGACGAAGTCGAACCGCGCCGCGAGTTCATCCAAGAGAACGCACTCGCGGTGAAGAACCTCGACGTCTAGCGCCGCGCGGGAGAATCAACCGAACGTGTCGCCGTCGCCGAAACTGCGCAGCGGCTCCGAGTACCTCACCTGGACCAAGCGCCGTGCGCCCGCGCGCTACAACCTCTCGCGCAGCGGCGTGCCGCGCCTCGCCCTCGATCGAGTCGGCATCACCCTCGACGAGCTGCTCATCAACCAGAACGCCGAGGACGGGTGGCCGCCACTCATGGAGCGCATCGCGGCGCGCCAGGGCGTCACCGCGGCCCACGTCGTCACCGTGCCGGGCTGCTCGATGGCGAATCACCTCGCGGTGGCGTCGTGCGTCGAAGCCGGGGACGACGTCGTCATGGAGACGCCCGTGTACGAGCCGCTGGTGCGGGTCGTCGAGTACGTCGGCGCGCGGGTGATCCCGGTCGCGCGCCACGTCGAGAATCGCTGGCGCATCGACCCCGACGACGTTCGTCGTGCGCTCACGCCCAAGACCAAGCTCGTCGTCCTTTCGAATCTCAGCAATCCGACCGGTGCCTTCGACGGCGACGCCACGCTGGCGGAGATCGCGCGCGTGGCGGAACAAGCGGGCGCTTTCGTCGTCGTCGACGAAGTCTATCTCGAGCTCGTTCACGCGCGCGGCGCGCGCACGGCGGCGCGGCTCGCGCCCAACGTGATCGCGACCTCCAGCATGACCAAGGCGTTCGGGCTCGACGGGCTTCGCCTCGGGTGGGTGCTGGCCGAGCCCGCGCTCGCGGAGCGCATGCGCCGGCTCAACGATCTTTTTTCCGCCAACACCGCACACCCGAGCGAGCGCATCGCCGCGCGCGTGCTCGACCACGCCGACACGCTGCTTTCGGAGTCGAGCGCGCTCCTCGCGCGCAACCTGGACCTCGTCGACGCGTTCGTGCGGGCGCAGGACGACCTCTCGTGGGCGAAACCGAGCGGCGGGACGGTGGGGCTCGTGCACGTCGTCGACCGCGATGTCGACGCGTTGGTCGATCGTTTGCACGCGGACTACGACGTCGCGCTGGTGCCTGGGCGCTTCTTCGGCGCGAACGATCACTTTCGTATCGCGGTCAGCCTGCCGAGCGACGACCTGCGCGAAGCGTTGACGCGTCTCGGGCAAGGCCTGCGATCGCGCGCGTGACCCGTGGACCGTCGCGCCAAGCAGACGTGGACGATCACCTACCGCGTCGCGAAGCGCGTCGTGATTGCGGTGATCGGTGCGACCGTGGTGTTGCTCGGCGTCGCGATGTTGGTCCTGCCGGGACCGGGATTGCTCACGATCGTGGGCGGCCTCGCGATCTTGGGGCTCGAATTCGCGTTCGCGCGGCGGTGGTTGGCGCGCATCAAGCAAGCGACCCGCAAGACGGTCGAAGAAGTGAAACGCCGCGTGCGGTCGAAGCGCCCCGGCGAGGGGCCCTCAGACCAGGTGTAACCCGAGTAGACACAGCATGATACGGCGTCGACAGGGGCAAAAAAAGTGTTCCCATCGGGCGTCGACTCCTCTATTATTTTGGGTATTGAAAATCGTTTCACAACCGGGCCGCGAGCGACCCGGTTCGCGGGCCGTTTTTGTCCGCGCGCGAAGTTAGGTACAAGGCGTCGCGACGCCACAAACCCACGCGACCACTAGGGAGAAATTGAATGGCGAACAACGAGAGGATCGTGCCGGTACCCATCGAGTCCGAGATGCGGAATTCGTATCTCGACTACTCGATGAGCGTCATCATCTCGCGCGCGCTGCCGGATGTGCGCGATGGATTGAAGCCGGTGCATCGCCGCGTGTTGACGGCGATGAACGATCTGTCGCTGACCCACACGCGCGCGTATCGCAAGTCCGCGAAGGTCACGGGCGACGTTACCGGTAACTACCACCCGCACGGCACCACCGCGGTGTACGACACCATCGTGCGCATGGCGCAGGAATTCGCGCTGCGCTATCCGTTGGTGGACGGGCAGGGCAACTTCGGATCCGTCGACGGTGACCCCGCCGCGGCCGAACGCTATACCGAAGTGCGCATGACCGCGTTCGCCGAAGAGCTGCTCGCGGACCTCGACAAGGAAACCGTCGACTACGGCCCCAACTACGACGAGTCGCGCACCATGCCGCTCGTCATGCCCGCGCGCGTTCCCAACTTGCTCGTGAACGGCTCGGCCGGTATCGCGGTCGGCATGGCCACGAACATTCCGCCGCACAACATCACCGAGATCTGCGACGCCAGCATCGCGGTGCTGAATAACCCGGAAGTCTCCGACGATGAACTCCTGAAGATCGTCAAGGGCCCCGACTTCCCGACCGCCGGCATCGTGCTGGGCAAGCTCGGTATCAGCGAAGCCTATCGCACCGGCCGCGGGCGCGTGATCGTGCGTGCGCGCACCCACGTCGAAGAGATGAAGAACGACCGCGAGGCGATCATCATCGACGAGCTGCCGTACCAGGTGAACAAAGCGCAGTTGATCGAACGCATCGCCGAGCTGGTCAAAGACGACGCCATCACCGACATCGCCGACATACGCGACGAATCCAGCCGCGAAGGCATGCGCGTCGTGATCATTTTGAAGCGCGACGCCGACGTCCGCGTGGTCGAGAACCAGCTCTTCAAGCACACCCAGATGCAGGTGACGTTCGGGATCATCATGCTGGCGCTGGTCAATAACCGCCCCGAAGTCTTGTCGCTGCACGACATGATCCAGCACTGGCTCAACCACCGCGAGGCGGTGGTGGTGCGGCGCACCAAGTTCGACCTGCGCAAGGCGGAAGAGCGCGCGCACATCCTCGAGGGCTTGCGCATCGCGCTGGATCACATCGACGAGATCGTGGCGCTGATCCGCGGCTCGAAGGACGTGGAGACGGCGCGCTCGGGGCTAATGACCAAGTTCAAGCTCTCCGAGATCCAGGCCAACGCGATCCTCGAGATGCGCCTGCAGCGCCTCACCGGCCTCGAGCGCCAAAAGATCGAAGACGAATACCAGGAGCTCTTGAAGCTCATCGCCGAGTTGAAGGCGATTCTCGCCGATCGCAAGAAGGTGCTCGCGATCATCGAAGCCGAGATCGTGGAGATCAAGACCAAGTACGGCGACGAGCGCAAGACCGAGATCCTCGATTCGGGCCCGGTCGATTTTAATGTTGAGGACCTGATCGCCGAAGAAGACATGGTGATCACGATCTCGCACGCGGGCTACATCAAGCGCCTCCCGCTCGACGCGTACCGCCAGCAGAAGCGCGGCGGCCGCGGCGTCACCGGCATCAAGATGCGCGACGAAGACTTCGTCGAACACATCTTCATCGCGTCGACGCACAGCTACATCCTGTTCTTCACCGACATGGGACGCTGCCACTGGGTGAAGGTCCACGAGATCCCCGAAGCCGGGCGCGCCGCGCGCGGCAAGGCGATCGTGAACCTGCTCGGTCTGCAAGAGGGCGAGCGCATCGCGGGACGCATTCCGGTGTCGCAGTTCAGCGAGGACCACTTCCTCGTGCTCGCCACCAAGAAGGGCGTCATCAAGAAGACGGTGCTCTCCGACTACGGGCGCCCGCGCCGCGGCGGCATCATCGCCGTCAATCTGCGCGACGGCGACGAGCTGATCGACGCCGCCATCACCAACGGCAACCAGGACATCGTGCTGGCCAAGAAGAACGGGCGCTCGATTCGCTTCCACGAGGGCAAGGTGCGACCGATGGGACGCGCCGCGACCGGTGTCAAGGGAACGACGCTGGTCGGCGACGACGAAGTGGTCGGCATGGTCGTGGTCGGCGCCGGGGCAACACTGCTTACCGTCACCGAGAACGGCTTCGGCAAGCGCTCACCGCTCGAAGACTATCCGGTCAAGGGCCGCGGTGGCATCGGCGTCATCAACATCAAGACGACGGCGCGCAACGGCAAGGTGGTCACCATCCAAGAGGTCAAGGACAACGACCAGATGATGATCATCACCAAGGACGGCATCGTGATTCGCTGCCCGATCTCCGGCATCTCGGTGATCGGACGCAACACGCAGGGCGTGCGCTTGATCAACCTCGAGGGCGACGACAAAGTGGTCGACGTCGCGCACCTCGCTATGGAAGACGAGGCCGAAGCGTAGGTGCGGCTCAAGATGGAAAAGATCTCCGAGTTCACGGTCCGGCGGCTTTCGAATTACTACCGGATCCTGCTCGACCTCGAGAAGCGCGGCATTCCCACCGTCTCGAGCGCGCGTCTGGCCGAGCTCGGCGGCATCACGAGCGCCCAGGTGCGCAAGGACCTGTCGTACTTCGGCAACTTCGGGACGCGCGGCTTGGGCTACAGCGTCACCGAGCTCAAGAACACCATCGTCGAGATTCTCGGGCTCAACAAGAAGTGGACCATGGCGCTCTTCGGCGCCGGGTCGCTGGGCCACGCGCTCTTCTTCCATGAAGGTTTTCGTGACGACGGCTTCTATTTCAAGCACGTGTTCGACGTCGACCCCAAAAAGGTCGGGACCAAGTGGCACGACGTCGACATCACGCACCAGCGCCAAGCCGAAGAGGTGCTGCGCCGCGACCCCGTCCACATCGCGGTGGTGGCGACGCCGCCCGAAGCCGCGGCGGACATCGTCGACTTGTTGGTGCGCGGCGGCACCAAGGGCATTCTCAATTTCGCGCCCACACAGCTCACGGTTCCCGACGGCGTGTGGCTTCGCAACGTCAACCTCGCGGTGGCGCTGGAGAGCTTGAGCTTCTACCTTTCGATGTAGCATGAGCAGAGCGCGATCCATCATGTCGGCGGCGCGCGTCGCGCCGTTTGTGCTGTGCGCGCTCGGCGCCACCGTCGCGACGGCGGCGTCGACGCCGTGCGCGGACGGCATGGTGTGCGTGTCGCCGGGCCGCGTCACCTTCGCGATGGCGCCGGGCGGCGCGTGGAAATTCTTCGGGCCGTCGAGCGACGGCTCCTTCATCGACAAGGGCGGTGTGGTGGTGTACGCGCGCGCGCAAAGCGGCGCCGAAACCGAACTCTTGAACGCGAGCGGTGGCGGCCGTTCGCTCCTGCCCATGCCCATCGATCGTGTGCAAGAAGGCGCGCGCGGCGGCGCGCGCGAACCGTTCCCACGCCCCGACGACGACTACGACGGCAAGATCGACGAAGACCCGCTCGACCGCATCGACAACGACGGCGACGGCCGCGTCGACGAAGACTTCGCGGCCATCGGCGACGAGATGGCGGTGGCGTTGTTCGGCGCCAAGGGGAATTCGCCGCTCGAAATTCGCGAGGAGCTGTACGCGTGGTCGCTCTCGCACGTCGACGGCATGGTCGCCACCGCGATCTCGGTGCGCGCGGGCGACGCGTCGCTCGACGGTGTGCGCGTCGGCATCGTGATCCAACCCGCGGGCAGCTTCGAGCGCGAAGCCGCGCCCCTGATCGAATCCGATCGCCGCGGCGCGTCGACGCCGACCGGCGAGACGCTGGTGTGGCGCGACGGAGGCCGCGGGCTCGCGCTGTTGGTGTGGGCGCCGTCGGCCGGCGTCGAAGATTGGGAGGTGCGCGAGGACCGCAAGGGCACGCGCGTGCTGTCGCCCGACCTCGGGCGTTTGGTTCCCGGCTCCGACGTGCGCGTGTACGCCGCGTTGATTTCGCTCCCGCCCGACGATCTTCGCTCCGCGCGCGCGATCCAAGCCGCGTGGCGGACACTCGCGGGCGAAAACGGCGCGCGCCTCATTCCGCCGCCCGTGTCGCTCACTGTGAAGCCGGAAGACATGGGTGGGTCGACCGTGGGTTCGCCGTACGGATCGTTCACCGACTCGCAGCAATTCTGGAATATGGCCGGAAAGCTCGACGCCGCGCTGCTCGTCGGCTCGCCCAATCCGTTCCGCGACGCCATCGCGATCGACTACGAAATTCCCGAGAAGGTCGTCGACGAAGACGGCGTCGAACACCAACTCTCGGGCGACGCCGTCGAGACCAGCGTGAAGGTCTACAACGTCACCGGCCGTTTGGTGGCGACGCTGGTCGAATCGCCGCACGCGCCGGGACACTACCGCACCGGTTGGTCGGCGCGCGACGACCAAGGCGCCACCGTCGCGAGCGGCGTCTACTACGTGAAGCTCACCATCGGGCGCCGCTCGGTGACGCAGCGCATGGTGCAGCTCAAGTAGCCGCCGCCGTTTCGATCTGGCCCGAGTTTTGTTATACTAGCGGCAGGAATTACCCCTAGCGAGGTTGCCATCGAAACCAGACGTCTTTCACAAAGCCGAGGTCGCCTTCCCAAGTGAAGCGCACGTTTGAACTTATCACGCGAACGCGCGCGGAGAGGGCCTACCTCGTCGGCGTGAGTCTACCGGGGAGTTCCGTCGGCGCCGCGCACGAGCACTTGGACGAGCTCGAGCAGCTTGCAATCACCGCGGGCGCCGAAGTCGTCGGCCGCACCGTGCAAGCCCGCAAGAGCGTCGACGTCACCACCTTCATCGGCGACGGCAAAGTCGACGACCTCAAGCAAACCTGCGACGAGCTCGGCGTCAATCTGGTCGTCTTCGACGACGACTTGGCGCCCGCGCAGGCCAAGAATCTCGAAAAGCGACTCAATCTCCGCTGCATCGACCGCACCGAGTTGATCCTCGACATCTTCGCGCGCCACGCCAAGACGCAGCAGTCGAAGATCCAAGTCGAGCTCGCGCAGCTCGAGTATTCGCTCCCGCGACTGAAGCACTTCTGGCAGCACCTCGAGCGCCAAGCCGGCGGTATCGGAACGCGCGGACCCGGCGAAACGCAGTTGGAAGTCGACCGCCGCAAAATCTATCAGCGCATCGCCTCTCTGAAGCGACAGCTCGAAAAAATCGACCGCCACCGCGAAACCATGCGCAACGCGCGCTCGTCGCGACACGTCGCCGCGCTCATCGGCTACACCAACGCGGGCAAGTCGACCGTGATGCGTCGCCTGACCGGCGCCGACGTGCTCGTTCGCGACCAGCTCTTCGCGACCGTCGACACGACGACGCGCAAGATGAGTCACAATGGGAACGGCAACGGGAATGGCAATGGCAATGGCAACGGTCATGCGAGCCACGACATTCTTTTGATCGACACCGTCGGCTTCATTCGCAAGCTGCCGAATCACCTGACGACGTCGTTCAAGGCGACGCTAGAAGACACCGCGCAAGCGGAGTTGTACCTCCACGTCGTCGACGTTTCGCACCCGGCGTGGGAAGAGCAGATGGAAGTGACCGACACCACCGTACGCTCGATCGACAATCCCGGCGTCGAGACGCTGTATGTGTTCAACAAGATCGATCGCATGGCGCCGCCGCTATTGGAAGGACTGCGTCAGCGCTTCCCGGGCGCGGTGTTTGTGTCGGCGGCGGAAGGCACCGGCATCGACGAGCTGCGCGAGCGCATCGACTCCTTCTTCTACGGGCGCAACGTACGCGTGGAAGTGACACTGTCCGCGGGCGACGGCAAGACCATCTCGCTCGTGCGCGGGCTCCTGCACGACGCGAGCAATAGCTACGAAGACGACCTCTGCGTGCTGAACGGCACCATCGAAGCCAAGCTGATGGGCCGCCTGGAAGCGATTCCGGGGACCCACGTCCGCTACTTGAT
>CAZLLI010000112.1:0-7901 GCA_964560355.1 uncultured bacterium
CTGGTCTCGCTCCCACTCGCGCCCTTCACCGCGCTGCAGGGCGTGATCGGCTCGCACTACGCGGGCGCGAGCGGCGAACCCGCCGCGGTCGCGACCGCGATTCGCGAACACTACCAGCCGCGCACCGCGGCCGACCCGCTGCCCGCGGGCGCCCTCGGGCGCGCGCTTGGGCTCGCCGACCGCATCGACACCGTGGTGGGCTGCTTCCTCGCGGGACAGAAGCCGACGGGGTCGCAGGACCCGTTCGCGCTGCGCCGCGGCGCCAACGGCGCGGTGCGACTTGCGAGCGAGGCGCGCGGGCTTCGACTCGACGCGCTCGCCGACGCCGCCGCGGAACACTACGCCACCGTGCTCGGCGACGACGCGCTGCGCGCGCGCTGGACCGGCGAGCGCGTGCGCGACGACGTGGTGGAGTTCTTGCGCGGTCGCGTCGAAGCGTATCTCAAGGAGAGCGGCGTCCCCTACGACGTCGCCGACGCGGTCATCGCGGTGGCGTGGAGCGAGCCCGGCGTCGCGCTGGCGCGCGCGCGCGCGCTGGCGTCGATGCGCGGCGACCGCGCGTTCGAGCGCCTCATCACCGGTGTTAAGCGTGTAGGTAACATCCTCCCGAAGGACCGTCGTCGTTTGGCGAGCCCGTGGGATCGGGTGACGGGTGCGTTCGCCGACCGAGGCGAGGGATCCTTCGACCCGGCGCGCTTCGTCGACCCGGCCGAGCACCGCCTGCTCGACGCGGTGCGCGAGAGCGTGCGCACGATCCCGGCGCTGGAAGAAAAATCGTCGTTCGCGGCCGTCTTGGGGGCGCTGTCCCAACTCGCCGACCCGATCGACGCCTATTTCGACAAGGTGCTGGTCAACGCCGACGACAAGGTCGTGCGCGACAACCGCATCTCGTTTCTCGGTGAGGTGTTCGGCCTGTTCGGGCGCTACGCGGACTTCCAGGCCATCGTCGAACAGGGCCGTCCTACCGCCTAGGTACCCACCCCCGCAGCCGCCCCGCGGCGTGCATACGGGCGAATCGCCCAAATCTTGTTCGGACATACACGTTGACAGTGGAACTCGGCCTATGGTAGCCTTATCGCTGGACTAGGGGCAAAGGGTGAGATCGGGGCGGGTGACCGCCCGACCCCTTGCATGACTTTATCTCTCGTCGGACGCGCGTTTGTAGCGCGTGTCCAGGTTCGCCGACCACCGTTGGTTTTTTGTACCCGACACCTGACCGACCGACGGTAGTACATGGCCTGATCCTTAAGACGGACGAGCGAGAGATGAAGCGGGAGTCGTTTCAGCGCCGGTTTTTTCCTACGCCTCCAGAGTCCGCGCGACGCTGCGCCCCAGCGACGCGAGCAGTACCAATTAAATTGGGTTTCGCGTATTCACGTTCCTTCTCAGCAACGATGGGGGAATACGTATGAAGAAAGTGTTGTGTAGGTCTCTCGTTCTCGCGCTCGGCCTGGCGCTTGTCGCGTCGGCGGCGTCTGCCAAGCGCGGCGGAGGCTACGCGGGTTATCAGCGCGAAAGCCTGACGAACGGCGTGCGCGTCGGTCCTTCGGACCAGACGTTGTCGCAAGCGCAGTTCGCGGGCGCCGCGTTGACCACGACGGCTCTGTACAGTCAGACGTTCGACGTGGGTGCGAGCTGCTCGGAAGCCGGTTGGACGAAGGTCGACGGCACGTCGCAGATCGCGGTTTTCTGGCACGTGGACAACTTCGCTGGTGCGAACGTCAACCCGGGCGACTCGCTCGCGGTGTTGGCGGGTAGCCAGTCGCTGTGGTGCGGTGCTCGCTTCTCGACCACCGGCCTCACGTGCGGTTACTTGCTCCTCCCCGGCTACGGTAACAACTGGAACCAGTCGTGGCGCACGAAGACGTGCTTGGCCCTCACGGGCAACCTCGACGTGTCGTTCCTGTTGGAGACCGACTCCGAGCCGGGTTACGACGCCAGCTTCCTCGAATACACCACCGATTGCACCGGCCCGGATTACACGGGCTGGACGACGATCGACGGTGGTATCGGCGTCTGGGACGACATTCAGGGTCCGATGGCGGCCGGCGGTTCGTACGCGGTCGGCGCGGGTCCGGTCAAGGTGCGCATCCGCTTCGCGGCGGACGGCGGCTTCTCGGACGAGGACGCTAACTTTGACAGCCATGCCGGCCCGACCGTCGTCGACAACCTGGTCGCCGAAGGCCTCCCGCTCGAAGACTTCGAGGGCGAGGCTCTGAACGCCACCACGTCGAACGACTGGGAAGGCTTTGGCGAGACCGGTTACGGTCAGCACATGGCCCTGTTCTCGGGCATTTCGCTGGTTCAGCAGGACGCTTGCGCGAAGAACCTTTCGTGCCAGTGGGCTGCTATTGCCACGTCGTCCGAGACCTACGCGTGCGGCGGCTTCCCGTTGCAGGCGGCGGTTCCCAAGGGTAACGGCGAAGGCCAGTACCTCAATAACGAGGTGTGGTCGCCGGCGTTTGCTCTCGCGGGCACCGGTTCGGTCATCAACCTCCAGTTCACGGTTTATCGCGACATGACGCTCGACGGCCTGGTTTTCTATATCTGGGACGTCCGCTCGATCAACGCTATTGGTTGCCAGAGCGCGTGGCGTAGCCGCGGTTTCGTGTACTTTGGTCCCCAGAAGGACTATTTGATCAACACGTTCCCCGTCGGTGATCTCGTTCCCGCGTCGGCCGTTTCGATGCGCGTCCGTTTGGGCGTCATTGACCAGTGCGGCGTGTGGTGCGGCGTGTTCGGTACCGGTGCTTGCCACTCGCACGCTCCGTTGCTGGACAAGGTGCGCGTCTACCGCGTCGACATCTTCGGCCCGGTTTACTCGACGCGTGACATCGACATGTTCCAGGACACGTTCCCGGGCGATGGCACGGACACCGGCATCGGTCGCGCGGACGCGGCGCTCAGCATCACGGCGTCGGCTAGCAACACGATTCTGCCGGGCGACTCGGCCCGCATTATCGTTAGCGACCCGATCACGGCCGTGGCCGGCACCAACCCGAGCGGTTTGGCTACGGACGTCCTGGGCGGCACCGGCAACCAGCCGGGCGGCACCAACGGTGACAAGGCCTGCTACATCTGGGTTCATGTGAACGACAACGGCGTGCCGGCCCCGGCGGGCAAGTCGGGTGCGAACCTGACGGACGACACGAGCTATCCGTTCAAGGATACTCAGGTTGCCGACGGCAAGACGTGGACGCGCATCCAGTGCTGGCTGCGTACCGCGTCGACGAGCACGTTCGTCGTTGACTTGAACGACAACTTGTTCACGGCGGGCGACGTGATCTCCTTCTTCTTCGAAGCGGTCAACACGAGCGCGCAGTCCGCGTACTGCTCGGGTTCGGCCCTCACGTTCGTCCAGAGCGATGTGAACGTCGCCGCGCAGAACGCGTCGGAGTTCACGATTCTCCCGCTCAACGCGAACGGCACGGAAGGCAACGACATCCTCTATGTCGACGGCATGGACGGCCGCGGTGCCCAGGGCTTCTTCGACGAAGCCTTCGGCGACATGGGTCTGAACCCGGACCGCTACGACGTCCGTGGCCCGACATCGAGCGTGTCGAACCGCCCGGCGGTTCACGTGTACGACGTCAACCAGCAGCTGAACGCCAACTACCAGAAGATTATCTGGGACGCTGGCGACATCACCCAGAGCCTGGGCGATGGTTCCAAGTCGCCTGAGAAGTCGAACGACTACGCGATGGTCAACACGTTCCTCGGCGGTCTCTCGACCCCGGGCGGCGTGTACATCTGCGGCGACGACTACTTGGCGGGCTTGAACACGGCGGCGGGTGCGTCGGCGGTCACGTTCAAGTCGACCTACATCACGTACACGCTGGTTACCGGTAACCACCGTCCCACCTACGGCACCTCGCCGCAGGGCAAGGGCCAGGGCGCCGGCACCGCGTTCGGTACCGACACGTGGGTCATCTTCGGCGGCTGCCCGCTCATCAACGACTTCGACGTCGCGACCCCGACGGGTACGACGGTTCTGCAGTCGGAGTACAAGGACCTGATCAACCCGACGGGTGATCCGGTCGGCGGCGCGGAAATCTCGAAGGTGACGGGTAACGCGAAGGTTATGGTCAGCGGTTACAGCTTCATCTACATTCGTGACGACGAAAACGATGGAGTTCGTGACGGTTCGCGCCACCTGCGCGACATCCTGGTCTACCTCGCGAACAACCCGAACCAGCCGACGGATGCCAAGCCGGTGGCGGTCAACAGCCTCGAGCAGAACTATCCGAACCCGTTCAACCCGCAGACCACGATCGCGTTCTCGTTGAAGGAGCGCGCTCGAGTCAAGATCGACGTGTACAACGTCAGCGGCGAACTGGTGAAGACGTTGCTCGATGAGACCCGCGACGCGGGTGCTTACTCGAACGTGAACTGGAACGGCACGAACAATGCCAACCAGCCCGTTTCGAGCGGCGTGTACTTCTACAAGCTCGTGACGAACAACTTCTCGCAGACGAAGAAGATGGTTCTTCTGAAGTAGGGAGTTCTTCGAAGCAAGCAAGTAGCATTGGTTAGCGAGCGGGGGCCGCGTCGACGGACGCGGCCCTCGCTTTTTTTTGGGGCCTGCGCGGCGAACCCCCGACGGTAACCCCCGGGGCCCGTCCGACCCTATCGAACGGGTGGTTGCGGGGCGCAGGAGGCCCAGAGATTTGGTTTGACACATTTCTCTGAACTGCCTTATATTGCAAGCGCTTCCACACCAGTCCCCAAGCCAGATTGCCCCACGAGCGCGAAGGAGCCGTTCTTCGAATGAGGAGATACGTCCAAGGTTTAGTGGTACTGGCGGTGCTCACCGCTGTCGTCGGTGTGTCGTGCCGACGTAACCAGCCCTCGCTGGTCGATCGCAATCAAGCTCCCGACACGCAACTCTGGTACGCGCCCCCCGACTCGACCGACTATGAGTACCTAGTGCACATGTACTGGCGCGGTACCGACGGCGACGGTGTGACCCAACGTTACATTTGGACCGTTCAGGACTCGCTCGTAACGGGAGAGGCGTCGTGGAATCCGGCTGCGAGCATCGCCGACTATCGGCAGGGACGCATCACCGAGCGCACCGACTCGGTGCTCGCGTTCACCGCGTACAAGAACGTGGCCGGCGTCGGCGTACGGAAGAATCGCCAGGCGTTTTACATCGCGTCCATCGACGACAACGGCGTCATCGACCCGACGCCCGCGGTAGTCGAGTTCATCGCTACCATCGGCGAATTGCCGCGCCTCTTCTTCGTGGTGTATCCGGACCAGGTCACGCCGCGCCCGTATCGCAATACGTCGCCGCCGGCCGACACCGTCGGCATGTTCAAGCCGTTCAACATCAGCTATCACGGCGTGACCACCAACGGCCAGCTGCGCGGGTACCAGTACTTCCCGCTCAGCACGACCATCCTCATCCCGGGGCAGAACACCTGGACCGAGGATCTGTCCGACACCTTGCGCATCTTCCCGAACTCGGGCGCAGACGCGCTCCCGGCGGGCGTGTTCAAGTTCGCCGCCCAGTGCATCGACGACGCCGGCGCGGAGTCGCAGGTCGACGCGGGACAATTCACGCGCGGCGTCGCCCAGGTCGTGGTCAATTTCGATCCCGATACCTGGATCACGTACGTCAGCAACACCTACATCAAGAGCTCGACACAGATCACGACGGTGGTCAACTTCACCGACGCGCTCCCTGACACGGTGCCGTTCAAGAGCTGGACGTACTATCAGTACAGCTCCAACGACGACCCCCGCGACATCTGGAATTGCTCGCTTACCGACCCCGACAAGTGCATCGACTTCCAGGTCAAGTACAAGATCGTGACCGGCACCGGGAGCACGGAAGACAGCGGCTGGCTCCCGCGCAACGGCAAGCACGACTCCGACGCCAACGCCGCCACCGACTCCAACTCGGTCAGCATTGGTTCGCTCGACTACGAGTGGTTCGTGCGCGGCATCGACGAAAACGGGACGGTCGACGGCACGCCCCCGAGCTTCAAGCTGGTCGGCAACTTCCAGCCCAAGGTCGACGCCGTCTCGATGCAGAACTACACCGGCCAGGTCTTGAACCTCGCGGTGGTCGACACCATGACGTGGGATTTCGACGCGCCCGCCGATTACGACTCCAACGTCGCCGGGTACAACTTCGAGAAGCGCTGGTGGTGGAACATCACGGCGAACGGCCACGACCATCCCAAGGACCCCGACAACTCGTCGGTCCTGTCGTGGCGCTACTACGTGTTTACGGATTACACGCCGGGCGCCGGCAACAGCACGGGCACGGGGACGCAGTACCCGTTGGCTCGCTCCGGTGACTCGTGGTTCGCGTCGGTGTCGTTCAACGCGATGGCCGACCGCTTCGAGCTGCTCGTGCGCTACAACGATCGCAACGGCGACGACCTCTTCGGGCGTCTGCCGGCCTATTTCGACGACGTGATCACCATCGTTCTGTACGGGCGCGACACGCGCCCGACCGGCGGCGGCGATTTTCTGCAGAAGGTGTTCTGGGACGCGGTGCCCCCCAACCTGCCCGCGGGTTCAGGAACGAGCACGCCGAACGTGATCAATACGTTCGCGGTCTCGCCCAACGGCCGTGAATCGGCCAAGAAAGTGTGGAGCTTCTATTTGAAGTTCGTGCGCTAGGGGGTTGCGCCATGAAACACTTCGACCGTCATATTGGATTTGGCCTGGCCGTGGGCTCGCTTCTCGTGCTGGGCGCGTGCGCGTCGGACACGATCGACGGCAAGCGCGTCGAGAACCAACCCCCCACGGTATGGCTCGCGGCCGCGCCGCCGGAAGGTTCGACCGGCACCTACACCGTCAACTTGTATTGGGGTGGCTGGGACCCCGACGGCGAGATTCGCAAGTACGAATACTTGGTGACCGACAACGTGACGGGCGTGTTCAGCCCCGCGGACACCGTCGGAGCGCCTTGGTACCCGGTGGTCGGCAACGACTCCACCTTCACCTTCTCGGCCGATTCGCTCCAGGATTCGAATCCGGTCAGCCAGCGGGCGGTCTTCTCGCGCTCGCACACCTTCTTCATCCGCGCGGTCGACGAGGAAGGTTTGCACTCGGCCGAGCCGGCCTATCGCTCGTTCACGTCGCGCACGCTTTCGCCGGAAGTCCAGATCACCACGCCGCGCGCCGAGCTGGGAATCACGCCCGCCGACATGCCGCCGATTTCCACCATCGTGTGGAACGCCACCGACTACGTCGACGACGAGTTCACCAAGCAGGATCCCGAGTCGGTGCAGTGGGCGATGGTGAGCACCGCCTCGCACGGCAACAGCTACTCGAACACAGTGACGTATTTGCGCACGCCGGCGTCGGCGCCGGATTGGTACCCGTGGTCGTGGTATCGCGCGCCGCAGGATTCCGGCAAGTCGTGGACGACGCCGCCGCTCGAGTTCGGTACCTACGTTTTCGCCATTCGCGCCAAGGACGAGGCGGGCGCGGTGACGCCGGTCTTGGCCGAACCCGTCAACGTGCGCCGCATCAAGGTCGCGCAGCGCACGTCGGGACCGACCTTCGTCCTCACCAGCACGCTCATCGGCAGCATTATCGCGGCGTCGTGCGACTTCCCGCTCACTATCGTCGACGTGCCCGCGGGCATCGACATTTCGTTCGCGCTCTCCGCGTGCGCGGAACACTACGGCGGCACCGTCGCGGGCTATCGCTACGGCTGGGATATTCTCGACCTGAACGACCCCGACCAGTGGGAGATCGACTACACGCCCTTCGTCGGCTCGATCGCCAACACCCCGCCGCGCTCGTTCAACTTCGGCACCCACACCTTCAGCGCGGAAGTGATCGACAACTCCGGCTTCTGCTCGCGCATTGAAGTGAAGGTGAACATCATCCGCTTCACCGGCGAGCGCAATCTCCTGATCGTCGACGACTACCGC
>CAZLLI010000113.1:0-7640 GCA_964560355.1 uncultured bacterium
CGCGCGCCGCGAAGGTGCCGTCGCCGTTGTTGAGGAAGATCGAGGTCACGTTGCTGATGCGGCCGGCGGTGACGATGTCGTCCCACCCGTCGCCGTTCAAGTCGAGCACGCCGACGCCGCGGATCTGCGTCGCGCCCGCCGAGAGCGGCGCGTTGGTGGGAAAACCGCCGGCACCGTCGCCGTACATCACGATCACCTTGTCGCTCTCGACGTTGGTCACCACCACGTCGATGTCGCTGTCGTTGTCGAAGTCGCCCGCTTCGTTGGGGCTGGGGCCGTTCATACTCGCGGGCTTCTTGACCGCGAAGCCGCCCGGGTAGAGCCCGCCGCCGTTGTTGGTGAACACGCGTACGTCGTCGCTGCGCTCGCACGGTACGAACAGGTCCGACCAACCGTCGCGATTCAAATCGCCGCCGTAGGCGCCGTAGGACTGCACCCACGTCTCCGCGCCCTGGCGCGTGGTGTAGCGCGTGACGTAGTCGAGGTTGAGCGTGCCGAACCCGGTCTTGGTCCAGAAGCCCCACGCGTAGCCGTGCGCCATGGGTTCGTTCAGCGTGTTCTCGATGGTGCGGCCGAGCGACACCGTCACGTACTCGCCCGCGAAGAACGGACGCGCGGGCGTGAACGTGATCGTGTTCTGGTTGACGACGACGGCGCCGCTCGCGGGCCCCGACCAATGGCCGAACGCGCGCACGCTGTTCGCGACCACGCTGGCGGGGTCGATGTCGGCGCTGAAGGTGACTTGGATCACGCCGTTGCGCGGCGCGTCGATGCGTTCGCGCGCGGGCTGTATCGCGGTCACCTGGGGAGGCACGGCGTGGGCAACGGCGGCGAGCGCGGCGGCGCACACCGTCGCGATGGTAGCGGCGGCCCTCATACCGTTTCGACCTCGGGGAACGGAGCCAGCACGTCGTCGATCGGGAGCGGGTCCGGAACCATGGAGAGCAGGCGGCGCAAGACGCCGTCCAGGATGGCGTCGGGGCACGACGCGCCGCACGTGAGCACCACCGTGACGGGGCGCTTCGACGGCAGCCAGTCGTGCGACGTGACCACCGCGCGGCCCGCGAGCGAGAAGTGCCGGATCGCCGCCGTTGAAACCAGGTCGTCGGCGCTCTGCACGAAATAGGTCGGCATCGCGCGCTCGCACAACTCGACGATGTGCGAGGTGTTCGACGAGTTGTGCCCGCCCACCACGATGGCGAGGTCGGCGCCGTGCTCGACCAGCGCGTAGGTCGCGTTCTGGTTCTCGATGGTCGCGTAGCACAAGGTGTCGGACGTGTCCGCGAAGTGGTCGTCGATGGCGCCGGCGCCGTAGCGATCCACCAGCGCGCGCTTGAGCACTTGCGCGATCTCGTGCGTCTCGGTGGCGAGCATGGTGGTCTGGTTGACGACGCCCACGCGCACCAGGTCGCGCCCGGGGTCGAAGCCGTCCGAGCACTTGTGCCCGAAGGTGCGCTGGAAGTCGTCGCGGCCGCGCGTCCCGCGAATCACGTCGCCCAGGAGCGCCGCCTCCGCGAGGTTGCGCACCACCACGGTGGGCGCGCCGCGACGGCTGTGCGAGAAGGTCGCGCGCGTCTCTTCGTGGCTGTCCTTGCCGTGCACGACCACCGAGTAGTCGTCGAGCCCAAGCTGCGCGCTCCGCTTCCACACCTTCTCGACGAACGGGCACGTCGTGTTGTAACGGTACGCGTCGACGCCGCGCTCCACGAGCTTCTCCTGCATCTCGAGCGTGGTCCCGAAGGCCGGCACCACCACCACGTCGTCGGGGCCGATGTCGCCCCACGGCACCAATTGCTCGCCGGCGGGCGTAAAGATGAAGCGCACGCCGCGCTCGACCAGGTCGCGATTGACGCTCGGGTTGTGGATCATCTCGGAGAGAAAGAACACGCGCCGGTCCGCGTGCTCGGAGAGGGTGCGGTACGCGATCTCGACCGCGTTCTCGACCCCGTAGCAGAAGCCGAAATGGCGCGCCAACGCCACCCGCATGCCGCCGAAGTCGAGCACGGTGGGGGAAAGATCGCGCTTGCGGGGGTCGGCCGCCTGGCGGGCGCGCTTGACCCGCGAGATGATGGGGCCGCGATAGCTGTCGGGGGTCTGAAAACGACGGGTCATGGATGCCTTTCCGGCTCCCAATAGTATAATGGCCCCTCCCTAGGAGGTACATACCCGTGAAGAACCGTTGGTGGATTGCGCTGCTGGTTGTTTCGGCGTCGGTGAACGTCTGGATGGCCGTCTCTCTCGTGCGGGCGTCGTCCGAGGCGCGCGCGCACGAAACCCCGTCGGGCGAGGAGCTCGCCGACTACATGGCCATGGTGCAACGGCACGCGCACAAGTTGGGCTTGTCGATCGAATCCAAGAATCAACCGCTGGCCCAGTTCTACGCCGAAGAGTTGGAGGAGACGTTCGAGAAGATCGAAGCGACGTTCCCCGAGTACGACGGCCACCCCATCGCGCGGTTGGTCGAGACGGTGGTCGACCCGGTGCGTGAGCCGCTCGAAGACGCGCTCAAGGCGGGCGACTGGAACGCCGCGCAGGGCGCCTACGGCCGCTATTTGGACGCGTGCAACGGCTGCCACGCCGCGGCCGGGCACCCCTTCGTGAAGATCGTGGCGCCGAGCAGCAACCCGTTCAACCAGTCTTTCGAGACGAAATGAACGACGTGAAGTAGTCGGGCTCGTTGCCCGGCTTCCACTTGATGTTGCACCCGATGCTCGGCTTCTGATCGACCAGTGGACGCCGGCCCGCGATGGCGGCGTCCAGCGCGGCGCGCAGGTCGGCGCCGGTGACCGGCTTCCCGTTCGACGGGCGGCTGTCGTCGAGCTGGCCGCGGTAGAACAATTCGCGCTCGCGGTCGAACACGAAGAAGTCGGGCGTGCACGCCGCGTGGTACGCCTTCGCGGCCGCCTGGGTGTCGTCGAACAGGAACGGGAACTTCCAGCCCAGCTCGCGCGCGAGCGCCGCCATGTGCTCGGGTCCGTCCTGCGGGTGACTCTCGACGCTGTTGGAATTGATGGCGACGAAGTCGACGCCCTTCGCGCCGTACTCGCGCGCCACCTTGGTGAGTTCGTCCTTCACGTGGATCACGAACGGGCAGTGGTTGCAGATGAACATCACCACCAGCGTGTTGGCGTGGAAGTCGGCGAGCGACCACGCGCGCCCGCTCGCGGGCTCGGTGAGGCGAAAGTCGGGGGCTTTGGTGCCGATGGGCATCATCGTCGACGGGGTCTGGACCATGTCATTCTCCTTGCGTGGTTTCTTGCTTGACGATTTCCGGTAGCGCGGTCGACTGGTACGACACGACGCGAAGCTTGCCGTCGATCATCGCGTACACGACGGTGTAACGACTGTTGGACGTGAACGGCTTGCCCGACGACGTCAGCGAAATCGACTGCGTGCCCATGCACACCACCGTTTGGCCGTACGCGCGGCAGCTCGACTCCTTGACGTCGAAGGCGACGTAGCGCAGCTCCTTCTTGGCCAGCATCGCGATCAACCCCGCCTTGGTCTGGAAGAGGCCGTTCGAGTGCACGTAGGTGGCGTCGGCGGCGAAGAGGTCGTCGAGCGCGGCGGCGTCGACGTCGATCATCGCGCGCTGGCGCTCTTCTTCGCGCTCGTGCGCCGCCGCGACCAGGTCGGGGGCGGTCTGCGCGAACGCGGCGCTCGCCACGAACATCACCAGCGCGGCGACCGCCGGGCGCAACCATCGCGTCATCGAACGACCTCCTTGTGAAGACTCGGATCAGCCAGAGCGACTATTATGGCGCGCGCCTCTTCGACTTGGCAACCGGGGCCGCGCCCTCGAATGGATTGGAGAGGGCCGGATCGGTGAGAAAGTCCTGATCGGTCAAGGTCTCTAGGAACGCTTTGAGATCTTCGATATCCTCCGACGTCATGGCCGGGCGCTGCGCACGTTTGTTAATCAACGGATCCACGTTGGGGTCCAGATCGGTGACGTCCCTGCCGTGCAGAAATCCGTGGTTGTAGTGCGCGAGCACTTCGTCGATGCTGAAGAAGCGCCCGTCGTGCATGTAGGGCGGCGACTCCATGATGTTGCGTAAGGACGGCGCCTTGAAGCGGCCCATCTCGGCCGCGTTGCCCGTGATCTCGCCGCGCCCGCCGTCGATGACAATCGAGTCCAACCCGGTATTGTGGAAGCCGCCACTGCCGAAGAACGGCTCCGCGAAGAGCGGCTCGGGATGACAGTGGAAACAGTCTCCCTTTCCTTCGGTGAGGAACGAGATGCGGCCGCGTTCCTCCGCAGGCGAAAGTGTCACCTCGCCGCGCTTCCAGCGGTCGAACTTGGAATTGGTGGAGACCATCGTACGCTCGAACTGCGCGATCGCCTTGACCACACGGTTCATGGTCACGTTGCTCGAGCCGAAGGCCGCGCAGAATAGTTCCGGGTAGTCCGGGTGCGCTTGTAGGCGCGCTACGGCGTCGGGCCACGGGAGGTCCATCTCAGTCGGCTCGGGTACTGGCTTGGTCGCCTGCTCTTCCAAATTGGCGACGCGCCCGTCCCAGAACACACCGTTCAAAAGCCAAGCCGGGTTGACGATCGACGGAGCCTGGCGGCGACTCTTATGGCCGAGGATGCCTTCGCTGAACCGGCGCGAGTCGCCGAAGGAGAGTTGCTGCAAGTGGCACCCGCCGCAGGAGAGTGAGCTGTCGGCGGAGAGAATCGGGTCGTAGAACAGACGGCGGCCCAGAGCCACCCCTTCGACCGTGAGCGGGTTATCAGGCGTCGCAGGAACCGGCGGAAAGTACCCCGGCAGTGTCAGCGCGAGCGGAGTGGGATCGGGGCACTCTTGCGTGGGTTCGACGGGTGGATTGGCGTCGTCGCTCGAACATGCTGCCAACCCGAGCGTCACAACAACGACGGCCGCCCAACACGCACGACGCGTCGAACATTTGAACGCGGAGAGTCCCATGGGTCAGTCGCGGCGACTAATAGTGGTGCCCGCCGCTCGACGTCAGCGTGGCCGAGAAGCAGTAGCGCCCGTTGGTCTGCAGTATTCCCTGCGCGTCGAGGTTGCCCATGATGGCCTGGGTTGGATAGTCGGCGAAGTCGTACTCGGTGTCGACGCCGTCGCCGGGATCGCTGTCTTTGTACCAGTCGTTCAGGTTGAAATCGATCGTCAGCTTGCCGTGCCCGCCGTTGTGGATGTGGACCGGCGTTACCGGCAAATCCACCTGAAAGTCGAAGTGGTACGGCGTCGCGTCGACCACGCCCGGGAAATCGGGGTTGGTGCCGTCGAGCTGACGCGGCCCCGTGTGTGTTGTATAGCTTCTTATTGTGCCGAGCGAATCGTAGTTTCCCTCGAGTTGCATGTAATGGTAACCGAGGTCTTTCCCCAGCGTCTCCGGCCACTGCATGGCGCTGTGGAACTGCGTCTTCGCGATGTACTTGTTGCGCACGTTATCGGTCGAATCGAGCCCGAACGTGAACGACACGCTGGTCCACTCTTCGTGCGGGAGGCCTGTGTACTTGAACGACTGCGTCGACACGTCGGCGACGTCGTAGTAGAGCAGGTCGGCGATCTTGACCGCGCCGCCCGCGTTGTTGTGGAGCACGACGTCGGTCAGCACGAAGCGCAGGGTCGAGATGCTGTACATGGTGCCGGAGGAGTTGGTGTAGTTGGGAGACGCGCCCAGGATCAAGCCTTGGCCGTCGACGTTGGGGTTGAATTGCACCGTCACGTCGATGGGTTCCTCGGGAGTGGTGGAGTCGTCGCCGCACCCCACGACGGTGACGAATAGGAGCGAAGCCGCCAACACCGACAAGCGCTTGATGTTCATGATTCCTCCGCGAACTACGGGAGACGGTGAGCGGACTTCGGGGCGGAACGACCGCTGCGACGTGCCTCAATTATAAAGCAGCGTATCCGGGCCGGGCAAGGCGAGTTCCGCCCGCGGCGCGCGGTCAGAACGCGGGCTTGTACACCATCAGAACGAGGACGATGAGCGCCAACAGCGTCGCGATGCCGCCGAAACGGAACCACTTCGCCATGAGCGCGTCGAACTCGGGCGGGACGGGGCCGCCGTGCGGCATCGCGTCGACCAGGCGCAGCATCTTCTTCTGCGTCCGCTCGAGCACGGCGCCGTACAGAATCCCGGTGATCAGGAAGAGGGCGAGGGAGATCAGGAGCCACGGGGCCGCGACCTTGAACCACGGCGTGCCGAGGATGCCGCCGTTCACGAAGAGCAGGACGACGCCGGGCAAGAGGAACAGGGCGTCGGTGAACATGATGCCGCGCACCGCGAAGCGAATCGCCTCCGGGTCGCGGCTGCGGCGGCCGAAGCTAGCCCACCCCGCGGTGATGATGACGTCGCCCAGGAAGAGAACGCCGCCGAGCAGGTGCATCAGCCGGTTCCAATTACGGCCGAAGAAGGGCACCGACAGCGCGATCGCGATGATCACGGCGATTAGCTTGATGCGGTTGAGCTTCATCGCCGCATGCTAGCGCCGCGCCGGCCGCGAGCGCAACCGTTTTCAGCGCCCGGCGATGAAGTGCTCGAGCTGCTCGATGATGAACTCTTGCTGCGAGAGCATCGATTTCACCACGTCGCCGATCGAAATCACGCCGTCGAGTCGCTCCCCGTCGAGCACCGGCAGGTGCCGCACGCTCTTGTCGGTCATGAGCGCCATGCACTCGTCGATGTCTTGCCCCGGGCCGACGCAGAAGAGTTTCGTGGTCATGATGTCGCGCACGGGTGTTTCGCGCGACGACTTCCCCAAGAGCGCCACCTTGCGCGCGTAGTCGCGCTCGGAGACGATGCCGACCAAGCGGCGCTCGTCGTCGAGCACCATCAACGCGCCGATGTGTTTCTCCGACATGAGCTCGAGCGCGCGAAACACCGGCGCGTCGGGGCCGACCGCGAATACGTTGCGCCCCTTGTGGTCGAGCACGTCACGAACCGTCGCCATGGCATACCTCCCATGTTGGACGTTTCGAGCCTAGACCCGCGCGACGCGCGCGTCAATCGTGTTCATCTCTTAGTTACTATATTCACGAGACGCGCGGACTATCCCACGCGGCACAAGAGTCCCTTGAGGTATTCCGATTCGGGGAACGCCGCCAGCACGGGGTGGTCGATTCCCTGCCCCAGGCGGCGGATGATTTGCACGTCGCGCGCGGCGTCGACGCCGGCCCACGACACCGCCATCGTGAACGACGCCGCGTCGACCGCCTGCGAACACGAGAAGGTCGCGAGCATTCCGTCGGGCGCGAGCAGTTGCATCGCGAGCAGGTTGACGTCTTTGTACGCGCGCAGCGCCTTGTCGACTTGGTGCTGGTTGGTCGCGAACTTGGGCGGGTCGAGAACCACCAGGCCGAAGCGGCGTCCGGCGTCGCGCAGGGCGCGCAATTCCTCGAACACGTCGGCCTGGCGCATCGCGACCACGCCTTCGCCGGCCCCGTTCTTTTCCAGATTCACGCGCGCGGTCGCCAGCGCGGGCCCCGACGAGTCGACCAGCGTGAGCGCGGTAGCACCCGCGCGCGCGCAGTACACCGCGAAGGCACCCGTGTGACAAAATGCGTCGAGCACGTCGCGCCCGCGCGCGTGGGCGGCGACGGCGGCGCGGTTGTCGCGCTGGTCGAGGTAGAACCCGGTCTTCTGCCCGCTCTCGACGTTTACGAGAA
>CAZLLI010000114.1:0-7603 GCA_964560355.1 uncultured bacterium
GGGCGAGAGGATTTGAACCTCCGACTCCCTGCTCCCAAAGCAGGTGCGCTACCGGACTGCGCCACGCCCCGACGCAGTCGATTCTAGCACGTTACTTCGCGAGCTTGTACCAGTGGATGAGCTCGCGCAGGTTGGGCCGCTTGCCGTAGATCAGGATGCCGACGCGGTACACGCGCGCTGCGAACGTGACCGCGAGGTAGATCGCGACCACCAGCAGCGCAACGCTGAGCGCGATCTGCCACATGGGCGGCTCGAGCAGGATGATGCGCGCGAGCATCATCATGGGGGCGAAGAGCGGAATCATCGACAACCCTACCGCGAGGCCGCTGGCGGGATTCTGGATCAGGAGCATGAGGGTCATGAGGGGCACGATCATGGGCAGCGTGATCAGCCCCTGGAATTGTTGCGCGTCCTGCTCGGTGCTGCACGCGGCGCCGACCGTCATGAAGAGCGCGGAGTAGAGCAGGAAGCCGAGCAGGAAGTACAGCATCAGGTACGCGAACACCGCGGGCGGAATCTGGAACGACGCCAGCATGGCGACGGCGCTGGTCGCCGCGTACCCGCTCATCGCGAGGCCGGCCAGCGCCCAGATCGCGAGCTGCGTCATCCCCACCAACCCCACGCCGACCAGCTTGCCCACCATCATGTCGCGCGGCGTGAGCGAGCTCAGCAAGACCTCGATCACGCGCGAACCTTTCTCTTCGACGATGCTGCGCGAGATGGTGACGCCCCACGACAGAATCGCCATATAGAGGATCATCACGAACACGAACACGATGCCGTACTCGGCGAGGAAGTCCTTCTCTTCCACTTCGCCGGTCGAGCTCACCCGGCTCATTTCCATCTTCACCGGTTCGGTCAGCGCCTTCACGCGCGCGAAGTCGAAGCCTTCCGCCGAAAGACGCCGCGCCACCACCGCGTCGCTCACCACGTCGGTGAAACGCTCGAAGATGCTGAAGTTCCTCGCCTCGCGGGTGACGTACTCCGCCTTGCCGCTCTCGAGCACCGCGGTCGGGACCGCGACCACGATGTCGACCTCGCCGCGCTGCACGGCGGCGATGCGCGCCTCGCGCTCCGGCGCGAAGCGATCGCCGGGCGCGTCGACCGAGGTGACCGCGTACTTGAGCTGTCCCGTCTTCAGAGTGTCGGCGAGGGCGGCGACGATCTCGGCGCCCACGCCGCCCACCTGGTCGACCACCGCGACGCGGTACTGGCGGTCGGGCACGAAGCGGCCGAACACCACCGGCAGCACGAAGAACGCGCCCATGATGAGCGGCACCAGGATCGTGCTCAGCACGAAACTCTTGCGGCGCACGTTCTCGACGTACTCGCGGCGAATGACGTGGTGGACTTTCATCTACGACTCCGACACGCGCTCGATGAAGATGTCGTGGATCGACGGCTCCGCCAATTCGAAGCGCAAGATCTCGAGGCGCCCGCGCGCCGCGTCGAGCACGCGGCCGGCGTCGGCGCCGTCGCGCAGGCGCAGGAACAATTCGTTGCCGTGGTCCTGGAAGCTGGTCACGTCGGGGAGCGACTTCAGGAACGAACCGTCGCCGTTGAAGCGCACGCTGACGCCGTTGTGGCCGTACTGCTTCTTCACCGACGACAGCGTCCCATCCAGCACCACGCGCCCCTTGTTGATGAGGCAGATGTGTTCGCACAGCTTCTCGACCTGCTCCATCATGTGGGTCGAGAACACCACCGTGTGCCCGCGGCGATGGAAGTCGAGCATGATGTCCTTGAGCACGTTCGCGTTGACGGGGTCGAGGCCGGAGAAGGGCTCGTCGAGGATCAGCAATTCGGGCTCGTGGATGACGGTCGCGATGAACTGGAGCTTCTGCTGCATCCCCTTCGAGAGCTCTTCGACCGGTTTGGCGGCGCGATCCGCGAGCCCCATGCGCTCGAGCCAGGTGAGCGCGCGCCGTCGCGCTTCCGCGCGCGGGATGCCCTTGATCTCGGCGAAGAACACCAGCACGTCGCCGACCTTCATCTTCTTGTAGAGGCCGCGCTCTTCGGGGAGGTAGCCGATGCGCTCGACGTCGACCGCCGATACGTCTCCGCCCAGGACGCGGATGGTGCCTTCGTCGGGCAGCATGATGCGCAAGAGCATGCGGATGGTCGACGACTTGCCGGCGCCGTTCGGGCCCAAGAGGCCGAAGATGGTCCCCTTCGGCACGGTGAGCGACACGCGGTCGACTGCGACGAAATCGCCGTAGCGCTTGACGACGTCGCGCGCCTCTATCACCGCGTCGCTCATCGCGACTCCTTCTCGCGCGCGAGCCCGAAGCGCACCAGCATCTCGCGCATCTCGAGGAGCGCGCGCGAGCGGTGGCTGGTCGTGTTCTTCTCGTCGGGCGTCATCTCGGCCAGCGTGCGCCCGCTCCCGCCGTCGACGAACACGGGGTCGTAGCCGAAGCCCTGGAGGCCGCGCGAGCGCGCGGCAATCTCTCCGTTTAGAACCCCCTCCGACGTGAGACCGTCGGTAGCGACCGACACGTGCGCCCGCACTTCTTCGTTGTGCGTGGCTGCTTCCGACAAGCGCGCGAGGTCGGCCTCCGAAAGCGCGAGCGCCATCACGGTGCGAAAGCGCGCACCGCGCCGGTCCGACGGCACGTCGTGCATGGCGGCGACGAGCTTCTTGCAGTTCTCGGCGTAGGTGGCCTTCTCGCCCGCGTAGCGCGCGGCGTACACGCCCGGCGCGCCGCCCAGCGCGTCGACTTCGAGGCCGGTGTCGTCGGCCAGCGCGGAGAGCCGCGTGTGCGCGCGCGCCTCGCTCGCCTTCTTCCACGCGTTCGCTTCCAGCGTCGCGCCGTCTTCGACCGTCTCGGGCGCGTGAGGGAACGCGTCGAGGGTCACCACCTCGACGTCGAGGCCGTCCAGCATGGCGACGATCTCGCGCGCCTTGTCGCGATTGCGCGTCGCGAGCACGAGCTTCATGGGATCACTTGAGCCCCAGCACGTCGCGCTGGGCCTTGAACAGACGCGCGCAGCCGTCGCGCGCGAGCGCGAGCATGCGGTCGAACTGCTCGCCGGTGAACGGAATGCGCTCCGCGGTGCCCTGCACCTCGATGAAGGCGCCGCTCTCCGCCATCACGACGTTCAAATCGACGTCGGCGCTCGAGTCTTCCTGGTAGGCGAGGTCGAGCATGGGGACGCCGTCGACGACGCCCACGCTGACCGCGGCGATGAAGAAGTTCATCGGGCTCTCGCGCAGCTCGAGGGTGGCGATGGCGTCGTGCAGCGCGACGCACGCGCCCGTGATCGACGCCGTGCGCGTGCCGCCGTCGGCTTCGAGCACGTCGCAGTCGATGATGACGGTGTTCTCGCCCAGCATTTCCATCTGCACCGCCGCGCGGCAGCTGCGCCCGATCAGTCGTTGTATTTCGTGGGTGCGACCGGTGCGGCCGCGGTCCGCTTCGCGCGTGATGCGCTGGCGCGAGCTGCGCGGCAGCATGCCGTACTCGGCCGTGATCCACCCGCGCCCGGTCCCCATCATCCAGCGCGGCACTCCCGGCTCCAGCGTCGCGCTGCAGATGACGCGCGTCTCGCCGATCTCGATCAGCGCGGAGCCTTCCGCGTGGCGCAGGTATCCGCGTTCGATGCGCACTGGGCGAAGGTCGCCCGCGCCGCGTCCGTCTTTTCGCATGGGTTCGTTCTCCCGCTCTACACGACCGACACCAGCTCGATGTCCGGCACGCGGCGCCCGAGGAAGCGCGTCGCGATGTCGCCGAAGCTCGGGCTCGTGTCGCTCAACACGATGTGGAATTCGCCGCCGCCCTGGCCCGCGATTCGTCGCTCCGCGAGCACGCGCGAGACTTCGCGCGCGGTCTCGACGGCGGAGTCGACCAGCTCGACGCCCGCGCCCACGGTGTCGGCGATCACGGGCTTCAAGAGCGGATAGTGCGTACAGCCGAGTACGAGCGCGTCGATGTTCGACGACTCGTACACCTTCAGGTACTCGCGCGCCACCAGGCGCGTGACGGGCGTGTCGATCCATCCCTCTTCGACCAGGGGGACGAAGAGCGGGCACGCCTGCGGCACCACCACGGCGTCGGGCAGCTTGGCCTTGATCTTCGACTGGTAGGCGCCGGAGCGAATGGTGCCCGGCGTCCCGATCACGCCGATGCGGTGGCGCTTGGTCGCCGCCACCGCCGCGCGCACGCCGGGCTCGATCACGCCCACGATGGGCACGGTGAATTCGCTCTCGAACTCGGGCAGCACTTCCGACGACGCCGTGTTGCACGCGATCACGATCATCTTGACCCCGCGGTCGAGCAGGAGGTGCATGCTCTCGCGCGTGAAGCGCTTCACCGACTCCGCGCTCTTGGTCCCGTAGGGCACGCGCGCGGTGTCCCCGAAGTACACGAACGACTCGTGCGGCAAGTGCGCCAACAGCTCCTTCAGAACCGTGAGCCCGCCGATGCCGGAGTCGAACACGCCGATGGGTTGTCGATTGCTCATGGTTGCTCTATCGCCAATCGCGGACCAGGAACGGTTCGTCCGCGCGAATGTGTCCCGCGATGGTGTCGACCTGCGATCCGTCGACCAGGATTTGCACCGCGCGCACCTCGGGGAAATTCTCGCCCATGGTGCGCACGATCACCGCGACTGTGCAGTACTCGGCGGCACTCCCGCCCGGGTGCGCCGCCACCAAGTCCGCGCTGAAATCCAAGTACAGCGTCCCCGCGTCGGGGTCGAACGATACCGAGAGCAGCGTGGTGCCGTCCGGAATCGCGCTCACGCCGCGCTCGTCGTCGGGGCCCGCGATGAGGGCTTCGACCACTTGCCGCACCTGCTCGTCGAAGCGGCGCCCCACGCCCACTTCGCGCGTCTCGCCGTAGATCGACGGGTCGTCGGCGCTCGCAAAGAACAGCGTCACCGCGCGGCTGCCTTCCAGCGCGCGCGGCGCGGGCGCTTGTGCTTCCTCGACCGGCGCGCGCGGCCCGCGCGACAGCATCCACATCACCACGAACAATACGCCGAGCGCGAGCCCCACGATGGCCGCGAAGTGGCGGCCGCCCAGCGACCCGCGCGCCGCGGCGCGCTCGTCGTTGGGATCGGGGGGCAACGTTGACAGCTCGTCCATAGTACAGCCTAGGGGCTGGCGTAGCGATCCTGCATTTTTCGAATCGACGCCACGATGCCGTCCGCAACCTTGCGCTGGAAGTCGGGGTCGACCAGAAGCCGTTCCTCTCTAGGATTCGACAGGAACGCGGTCTCCACCAGCACCGCCGGCATCTTGGCGCCTTGCAGCACCACGAAGTTCGCCTGCTTGACGCCGCGGCTCTCGATGCCGAGTCGCGTCGTCATCTCGCGCTGTATGTACTCGGCGAAGGTGCTGCTCTCGTCGATGTACGCGTTCTGCACCAGATCCCACAGGATGAACTCGACGTCGCCGCGCGGCGCGTCCGCGTCTGCGGCGGCGCCGCCGGCCTGGTTCTCGTAGCGCTGCAGCGCGCGCTCGGACTCGCTGCGCGCGGGCGACAAAAAGTACGACTCGAAGCCGCTGGTGCCGCTGTGGAACCAGCTGTTGCAGTGAATGCTGATGAAGAGGTCGCACCCCGACGTGTTGGCGACCTCGGTGCGCTCGACCAATTCCACCATGCGGTCGTCGTCGCGCGTCATCACCACATCGAGGCCGAGTTCGTCGCGAATGCGGTCGCGCACCACGCGCGCGATGGCGAGGTTGACGTCCTTCTCGAGCACGCCGTCCGCGCTCTCCTTGCCGTGGTCGCGCCCGCCGTGCCCGGCGTCGACGCAAATGCGCGTGATCGAAAACGGCGCGCGCTCGGCGCCGCCGTCTTCCACGATCTCCATGGCGCCTTCGGCCGCGCCTTCGCCCGGGCGCCCCCTCTCGAGCACGATCTCGAGCTGCGGCGGCTCGTCGGTGCGTTCGACGCGAAGCCGGTTGGCGTCGCGCGAAACCTCCAGGGTGACGAAGGCGTCGCGCTCGCTCTGCTCGGCGCGCACGCCGTCCACGAACCCGCGCCCTTCGCGCACGTTGAGCGCGCGCAGGTCGACGCGCCCGCCGTAGAGCTTCACGCGCACGATGCCCGGCGTCCCCGCGTCCACGTGGTAGACCAAGGGCTCGGTGAGGTGGAGCGTCGCGGTGGTGCGGCCACCCGCGGTCGAGAACGAGACCTGGGTGACGTTGTAACCCACGCCGCCCACCGACAGACGGCGGTGCTCTTCGTCCCAGCTGAAACCGCGCGGAGTGTACTGCGACGCCGTCTCCAAGATGAACTCGAGCGGCACCAGCACCGCGCCGTCTTCGTAGCGCACATTGGCGCGCATCATCACCGGCTCGCCGTCGACCACGACCACGCGCGTGTCGACCGTGAGCACGATGCGCGCCTTGCCGACGCCGAGCACGATCTTGCGCGACGACGCGTTCCAGAATTGCGTCGCGCGCAGGAGGCGGGCGGCGTCGCCCGCGCGCACGAACCAGCCCTCGTCGTCCGACACGCGCAAGAGCGGCACCTTCTCGGGCGCACGGCCGTCGTCGTAGACGATCTCCATCGTGTCGGCGGCGCGCGCCACTCTCGGCGCGGCAACCGCACACCACGTCGCGGCGACCACTGCTATGACCCATGCGCTGCGCTGCAGGAGTTTCACGCCGACGACCATAGCAAACCCATTCCGATCATCGAAGACCTATTGTCCGCGCGCTAGCGCGCGCGTTTCGTGGCCCGGTCTATCTCGCGGCGCACCTCGCGCTCCGCGATGGCGTCGCGCTTGTCGTGCATCTTCTTGCCCTTGCCGAGCCCGAGCTCGACCTTGGCGATGCCGCGATCGTTGAAGTAGATCTTGAGCGCGATGAGCGTGAGCCCCTTCTCGTTCACCTTGCCCACGAGCTTGCGAATCTCCGCGCGGTTGAGAAGCAATCTTCGGTCCCGCAGCGGGTCGAGCTTGCGGTCGGAAGTGTGCGAGTACGGCGTTATGTGGAGCCCGCGCAACAGCACTTCGCCGTTTTGAATCACGGCGTAGGAGTCGCGCAGGTTGGCGTTTCCCTCCCGTAGCGACTTCACCTCGGTGCCGCGGAGCGCGATGCCCGCCTCGAACGACTCCAGGATGGCGTAGTCGTGGCGCGCCTTCTTGTTTTGGACGACGATCTTCATGGGCCCCCGCGAAGCCTAGAGGGGCCGCCGTTCCTTTGCAACTAGCAAACCGACAAACAGTTAGCTGTTTTCCACGACAATCGCGGGCGCGCGCAATCGCGCGATGAGCCATCGACAGAGTGATAACTCACTACGAAATATCATCTTAGTCCGTCCGGCGGGCCCCGGATCCGGAGCGCGACGAGGACCGGCCCAAGAAAGTCCGCGTCCTGGCGCTAACATCGCAATCAATTTACTCTAAATAAGTTACGACGACCGCTCGGCCCCGACGTTGCCGGTCATGCGCGTTGACTTTTCCACCGCCTTCGACTATCCTGCGCGGCGAGGTCGTCGATGGGCTTTTGGCTTTGCCTCACCGTCGTCCTCTTGCTGCCAACAACCTGCTAAGGAGTTGTTTCTGCCGCCGAAGTGGTGGAATTGGTAGACGCGCTGCGTTCAGGGCGCAGTGAGGGAAACCTCGTGGGGGTTCGAGTCCCCCCTTC
>CAZLLI010000115.1:0-7515 GCA_964560355.1 uncultured bacterium
GGTCGAAGTCGAATACGCGTCCGAGTTCCGCTACCGCAACCCCATCATCGAGCCGGGGACGCTCACCCTCGCCATCAGCCAGAGCGGCGAAACCATCGACACCTTGGAAGCGATGCGCGAAGCGCGTCGCCGCGGGTCGCGCATCCTCGGCATCTCGAACGTGGTCGGTTCCACCATCGCGCGCGAATCCGAAGGAGGCGTGTACATCCATGCCGGCCCCGAGATCGGCGTCGCGTCGACCAAGGCGTTCACCTCGCAGATCACCGTGCTGTCTTTGCTGGCACTCTTGCTCGGCCGCCTGCGCGTCATGTCGAAGCGCGAGGGCCAGGAGCAGATCGAGCACTTGCAGCGCCTCCCGAGCCAGGTCCAGCAGATCCTCGACCAGGACGACCAGATCAAGGAGATCGCGCAGGCCTACTGCAACGACACCAACTTCCTATACCTCGGCCGCGGCGCGAATTTCCCGGTCGCGCTCGAAGGCGCGCTCAAGTTGAAGGAGATTTCGTACATCCACGCCGAAGGCTACCCGGCCGCGGAGATGAAGCACGGACCCATCGCGCTCATCGACAAGAACATGCCCGTGGTCGTGATTTGTCCCAAGGACAACGCGTACCACAAGATTCTCGGCAACATCGCCGAAGTGAAAGCACGCCGCGGCCGCATCATCGTGATCTGCAACCAAGGCGACGACGAAGTCGCCGAGATGGCCGATCACGTCATCACGATTCCGCAGACGCTCGACTTCTTGTATCCGATCCTGACCGTGATTCCGCTCCAGCTGCTCGCGTACCACATCGCGGTCCTGCGCGGCTGCGACGTCGACCAGCCGCGGAACCTGGCCAAGAGCGTCACCGTGGAGTAGCTCGCGTCGCGCGCGTCTCGCGCGCGACAATAGAAGGAGAGAGCATGAAATCGCCCCTGCATTCCGTTCATGCGCCGCAACCCATTGGTCCTTATACGCAGGCGATCCGCGCCGGAGACTTCGTGTTCATCTCCGGGCAGATCGGCATCGACCCGACGGTGGGCAAGATCACCGCGAAGGACGCCGTCGGACAAACCACGCAGGTCCTGAAGAACATCCGCGCCATCCTGACCGCGGCCGGCCTCAACGCCGAGCACGTGGTCAAGACCACGATCTTCCTCGCCGACATGAACGACTTCGCCGCGGTCAACGAGGCCTACGGCGAGATGTTCCACGACGACCCGCCCGCGCGCTCGACGGTCCAGGTCGCGCGGCTGCCGATGGACGCCAAGGTCGAGATCGAAGTGATCGCGATGCGGCGTCCCGCGACCAGCGCGTAGTGTTTCGTCTCGATTGCGGCCGCCCGCGCTTCGCTCCGCGTGCCGTGCCCACCGGTTATAAATCGGTTGACGCGGCACGCCTCTGTGCATAGTATCCCGTTCACACTTAGTTCGGTCTTTCATCAACGCTTTGCCCCCAAGTCGTCGGAGGATGGACCGTGCGCTCTCTCCGTCCCTTCTTTCTCGTTTTCCTGTTTGTGTCTTCATCGCGGGCCGCGGCCGTCACCTACACGGTCACGAGCTCGGCGAACGCAGGTGTTGGAACGCTGCGCGAGAAGATAACGCTCGCCAACGGAAGCCCTGGTTTCGATTTCATCGAGTTCAATATTCCGGGCGTGGGGCCGTTCGTGATCAACGTTACGTCGGCGCTCCCCGCGATCACGGACCCCGTCAATATTCGGGGTTTCACGCAGCCGGGGGCGGCCGCGAATTCGCTGGGCCTGGATTCCGGAACCGACGCGCTGCTCATGATCGAGATTCGGCGCGGTCCCCTCGGTCCGTTCGGCAGCGGCCTCCTGGTGCAAGCGAGCGGAACGATCATCGAAGGACTCTCGATCACGGGCTGGCGTCGGGCGGGAATCGAGATCGAGAATTCGCAAAACTGTATCGTCTCGGGCAACTACATCGGCATTGGCCCGTCGGGTGCGGTCGCGGATCCGTGCAGCATCGGCGTGTGGATTCGCGGCGGCAGCGGTAACACGATCGGCGGGTTGACTGCATCCGCGGTGAACGCGATCGGCGCGGGTGGGCCTCCGACGTGCGTCAAGGGGATCGCACTTGCCAATACCGTCTACAACGTCGTCGAGGGTAATTTGTTGGGAATTGGCCGCCTCGGCGGCGTGTTCGCAGGGTTCGAGGAGGCGGGGATCTATATCGCTGCCAACGCGCCCCGCAACCAAATCGGCTTCGGTGTCCCGGGCGGGAGAAACGTCATCAGCGGTAGCACGCTCGACGGGGTATTCATCGACAGCGATAGCAATCAGGTATGTAACAACTTCATCGGCACGAACGTCGGCGGAACGCTCCCGCGCTCCAACGCGCGCCACAATGTCTTCATCCACGGGGGGACTGGGAATCTGATCGGCGGATCCGCGACGACCGACGGCAACCTGATTCGCTTCGCGGGCGACGTCGGTATCGCGGTGACAGCCATCGGCGCCAATTCAACCGGGAACTTCTTCCATCGAAACGCGATCTTCCAAAACGGCAGCGTGGGGATGGTTTCCGGCCTCGGTATCGATCTCGCTCCTGCAGGGGTGACGCTCAATGATGTCGGGGATCCGGACTTGGGACCGAATACGCTGCAGAACTTCCCCGTGTTGCTGACGGTTCGACGGTACGTGTCGGGCGATCTGTGGGTCGGCGGCTACATCGAAACCACGGCCTTAACCGACATCTCGGTCGAGCTCTTCGGCAACATGTTCTGCGATCCTTCCGGTTGGGGGGAAGGAGCGCGGTACATCGACAACATCGGGATCATCACGGACGCCTCCGGCTTTGGGTGCTTCGGAGAGCGGATCACAGGCACTGCCGATCTCGGGGAGTTGATCACGAGCACCGCCACATCACTGGGCGGGACGTCGGAGTTCTCCAAGTGCGGGTTGCGAGTGAAACCCATGGCGCTGGTGCCCGTCGTGGTGCACTGGACCGACGGGCCCACGCTCGGGCAGACATTGGTCTGGGTCAGCATCAAGAACGAATCCCAGCAGGACTACACGAGTGCGATTGGCGAGTTGTCGATCGTGCAATGGGATTCGATTGGCGCCGTGACGTCGGGGTCGACGAGCTACGGTGACGTCTCCACCGGCGCCACTGCGAGCGCGGCGCCATTCGTTATCGACGGACTGAGCAAGGCGAGTTCGCTGATATGCAATCTGCGTATCGTGAGTCAGGTACCGGCGGCCGGAATGCAAGCGAGCGCACCACCGGACACCGCCGACTTCGCGATTCTGATTGATCCCGCCAACCCGACGGGCGTGCCCCGCGGAGCGACGGTTCCCCGACTCCTGCTCGACCAGAATGTGCCCAATCCGTTCGGTACCACGACGTCTATCGGGTTCGAAGTCCCGCAAGACGGTCCCGTCACGGTGAGGATCTACGACGTGCGGGGCGCGCTCGTGCGCACGCTGGTCGACGGCCGGCGCAGCCGCGGCCACCACACGGAAACGTGGGACGGACTCACGGATTCCGGGAGCCGGGCTGTCTCGGGCGTCTATTTCTACGAAGTGAATGCCGTCAACGCAAGAGCCGCGCGTCGCATGGTGCTGCTGAAGTGACGAGATCGCCATAGCCGGTTACGTCGTCATCGCCGTAAGGCGCTGATACATCATTTGAGGAGCACCATCTTGCGCGAAAGCGTGCGCTTGCCGCTTGCGAGCGTGTAGAGGTACAGCCCCGACGCCACCGGCCGTCCCGCGTCGTCGCGCCCCGACCACGCCACCGAGTGGCGTCCCTCCGCGAGCACTCCGTCGAATAGCGTCGCCACGTGCGCGCCGCGCACGTCGAACACGCGTACGACGACGCGCCCCGCGCTCTCGGTCACAAACGGAATCTCGGTCGACGGGTTGAAGGGGTTGGGGAAGTTCTGCCCGAGTGCGACGGCGAGCGCGGGTGTGGTGACCGACGCCGACGTCGATCGCACTTCGTCGCCGTTTTCCTTCACCGCGGTCACGAAGTAGGTGTACGACGTCGCCGCGCGTACGCGGGCGTCGAGGTAGGCGCCCGCGCTCGCGTCGACGAGCGCATCATTGAGCAGCACTTCGGGCGACGCGCCCTCGCTTCGATACACGCGGTAGCCCTGCACGACTTCGTCGGCGTCGACGCGCCAGGACAACCGCACGCCGTCTTCGGCCGCGACGGCGTCGAAGCTCGCGAACAACACCGCCAGGGTTTGAATCACCACCGAGCGCTCGCTCGAGTAGGCGCTCATGACGCCGTCGCTGTTCCGCGCTTGCACGGCGAAGTAGTACGTCGACGGAAAGAGCGCGCACTCGGTGTGGAGCGTCGCCGGCCCCACTTCGACCGACTGCTCGTAGCGCGGCGCGTCGCCGCCCGCGACCGATTGGCGCCCGAACGAGACCACGTAGCCGACCACGGTGGGGTCGCCGCTCGGCAGCCACGCGGCGGTGGCGCACCCGGCTGCGGCGGTCGCAAGCGACGCGAACAAGGGCGGCGTCGGCGGCGCGAGGTCGGGGCCGAGAATGTCGAAGCGATCGCCGGAGACGGCGTCGGCGTCGGCGGCGATGGTGCCGAGCGGTGTCGACGTGAGTGTCGCGACGACGACGTCGTTCTTGCGCACGTCGACGGTGGTGGTGGGCTTGGCGCCGAACACGAGCACCTTGACGGGTGCCGCGGATGCGACGCCGCGAACGAGGACGGTTGCGGTCGCGAAAACGGCGAGGGCGTAGAAACGCCGGCGCCGTCCGCGACGGACGACGTGATGCATGGGCGGACTCCTCGCGTGCCGCGCGCACGGGAGGGAATGCGGCGGCCACGCACGTGGATCGAGGTCCAGTGCACAGCGACGATTTATCGAGGGCGGTGCACGCGAGGGGGGATTCGCGCGCGGCAAGGGCGAAGAATCGAGCGTGCGGGCAGGGGGGACTTTGACGGCGGTGCGCCCGCTGGGACCGCTCGGGTACTGGGGCATACAACCATACCCGTGTTCGCGCGGCGAGAGGTTTTCGCGCGCGAGTGTGAGCGAAGCCACACGGGTCGTACACGCGGCGCGCGACCGACCGCGTGTTATAATGATGGTCGACTCGACGGACAGCATTATGCAGGACCCGATTTCGCAGTCCCCCGAGCCGCATCCGTCAGCGACGGCGGTGCTGCTCACCCGCGCGCGTGGCGGCGATTCGCTCGCGCGCGAGGAGTTGTTTGCGCGCTTCGTCCCCATCCTGCGGCGCTGGGCCCACAAGCGCTTGCCGGTCCACGCGCGCGACCTGAACGAAACCTCCGACTTGGTGCAGATCACGCTCTTGCGCGCGCTCAACCGGCTCGACGAATTCGAAGCGCGCGGCGAGGGCGCGTTCCTCGCCTATCTGCGCCGCATCCTGCTCAACGTCGTGCGCGAGGAGATCCGGCGCTCGACGCGGCGCGGGCCGCACGACTCGCTGGAGGAAACGCTGGCCTCTCCCTACGCCTCCGTCACCGAGCACGTCATCGGCGTCCAGCAGATGGCGCGCTACGAGCGCGCGCTGTCGACCCTCAGCGAAGAACAGCAGCAAGCGGTGCTCCTGCGCATCGAGTTCGGTTACACCTACGACGCCATCGCGGATGCGCTGGGCAAGCCGAGCGCGGACGCCGCGCGCATGGCGTGCGTGCGCGCGCTGGCCGAGCTGGCCCGCCTCCTCGACGACGACCATGGACGACCACCCGCTGCTTGACGCCGCCGCCGCCATCTCCGACCGGCGCGCCGCCACCACGACGTCCGCTTCGGAGGGGATCCGTCTCCTCGACCGCATCGCGCGCAGCTTCGGCGCGTCGCCCCGCGATCGTTCCGAACCGCGCGCGGCGTCGCTGTTCCTGTGGGGACCGCTTGAGGTGCGGCGCGTGCTGGGTGCGGGGTCCTTCGGCGAAGTCTTCGCGGCGTGGGATCCCACCCTACAGCGCGAAGTCGCGCTCAAGCTGCGCACGCCGGAGACGGGTGCGCTGCGCTGGCTCGACGAAGCGCGCCACCTCGCGCGCGTGCGCCATCCCAACGTGCTCACCGTGCACGGCGCCGACGTGCTCGACGGCCGCGCGGGCATCTGGACCGAGCTCGTCGCCGGACAAACGCTCGAAGCGATGCTCTCGTCGTCGGGTCCGTTCAGCGAAGCGGAGGTGCTTCGCATCGGCCGCGACGTCGCGTCGGCGCTCGCGGCGGTGCACGCCGCCGGCCTCGTGCACGGCGACGTCAAGACGGCCAACATCATGCTCGAAGACGTCGAGTCGCCGCGGCGCGCGGTGCTGGTCGACTTCGGGAGCGCGGACCGCCAGTCCACCGGCGACGACCTCCCCGCGTACTTGGTCGGCACGCCGCTCACGATGGCGCCCGAAGTGCTCGACGGTCGCGCCGCGACCGGCGCGGCGGACGTGTACGGGCTCGGCGCGACGCTGTTTCGACTCCTCACCGGGCGCTATCCCATCGACGTCGATTCGATCGAGAAGCTGCGCGACGCGCATCGGTCGGGTGCGCGCGCCTCGCTGCGCTCGCTCGCACCCGAGGTATCGCCGCGACTCGCGCGCGCGATCGACCGCGCGCTCGAGCCCGACCCGGCGGCGCGCTGGCAGAACGCGGCCACGTTTCGGCGCGCGCTGGAAGACGCCGCCGACCCGACGCGGCGCATTCGCGCGCGCGCGGCCGCCATCGGCGCCGGCGTCGCGGCGCTGGCGGCGGTGATCGTCGTCGGCATCCTCATCATGCGCCCCGGCCCGGGTCCGATCTCGCGCGCCGCGCTGGCGTCGCCGCGATCGCCCGGCATTCTGCACGAGACGTGGCGCCAAGTCGGAACGCGATTTCAGTCGAACTGGGGACAGGACGCGGCGGTGGTGGACATCGACGGCGACGGCTTCGGCGACATGGTCGTCGGCGAGTCGATGTGGATCGGCGCCGACAGCATTGCCCGCGGGCGCGTGCTGGTGTTTCGGGGATCGGCGGCGGGGCCGAGCGGCACCGGAGAGACGGTGCTCACCGGGAACGTCCCCGGCTTCGCGTACGGATTCTACGCCGCCGACGCCGGCGACGTGGACGGCGACGGCTACCACGATCTCCTCATCACCGAAGTTCCCTACAAGATGGAGGAAGGTCCCGGCCGCGTGTTCTTGTTTCGCGGCGGGCCCGGCTGGCGGGCGTTCACCCCGGTGTGGAGCCGACGCGGACAAACGCGCGATTCCGGCTTCGGCTTGTCGATGATGGCGGGCGACGTCGACGGCGATGGATACAGCGACGTCGTCATCGGCGAACCGGTCGGGAGCGATAAGCTCGACCGCGAAGGCATCGTGCGCGTGTTCATGGGCTCGCCCGCGGGTCTCGCGCAAGAACCGGCGTGGACGGTGCGCGGCGAGCAAGCCGTCGCACAGCTCGGCGCGTGGATGCACGCGACCGGCGACGTGAACGGCGACGGCTTCGACGACGTGCTCGTCGGCGCGGCGGTGTGGGATGGCGCCACCACCGACTGCGGCCAGGCACGCCTCTATCTCGGCGGCAAGGACGGCGTGGCGGCGAAACCG
>CAZLLI010000116.1:0-7505 GCA_964560355.1 uncultured bacterium
GGACCGGCGTCTACTTCTATCGCCTCGACGGCATCGCCGGCGTCGCGCCGCGCAAGATGGTGCTGCTCAAGTAGCCGAACGAGAGAGCGGTTCCATGAAGGCCCGGTTCTCGCGCGACGCGAGGGCCGGGCCTCGTCGTTCCACCTCGCGCTCGAAGTAGGCGATGTAGCTGCGGTGGCCTTGCGCGCGACGGTCGAGGGCGTCGAGCGCGATCTCGAACAGCGCGCGCCCGACGCGCTCCGACACGGCGCCGTTTTCTTCGCACAGCGAGCGCGGGACGCGCACGTAGCTGGGGCGGTCGTCGTTGAGGGTCCAGTGGCGCGCGAGCGAATACACGTCGCACGCCTTCTCGCCCGACGGAATCCCGAGCTCGCGGCGCTGCAAGAGGTGGATGAGTTCGTGCGCGATGGTGTGGTGCGAGAGGCGCGACGGGTTGAGCCAGATGCGCGAGCCGCCCGGCACCGCCATGCCGCTCGCCGCGCGCGTGAGTCCCACGGTGATGGTCTCACCGTCGAGCTCGGGGAAGAAGCGGCGCACGTAGTCGACGCGGCGCAGCACGTCGTTGCGAAGGCGGTGCTTGCGCAGCACGGCGCTCGCGACGACGCGGGGCGCCTGGGCGTGGGGAATCGACAGGAGTTCGAGCTCGAGCTGCACGGTCCGCGACGGTAGCATGGCGTCGCGAGCGCGACCAATCAGAATGTTGCACCTTCCGGCTGGCGGGAGTACGATGGGCGCGTCATGAGAGGGTTGCGAGCCACCGCCGCGCTTGTGTGCGGCATCTTATGCGTCGCCGGGCTGGTCTTCGGCGTCGTCTTCACGTATACGTCGCGGACGTTGTTCGACGCGTCGCGCTTCTCGCAGCGCGCGGCCGACAGCCTAGCCGAACCCGCCGTCGCGCGCGTCGTCGCGGGCGAAGTCACCGATCAGATTCTAGCCGCGCGCCGCGACCTCACCGCCTATCGCCCCGTCATCCTCGGCACCGTCGAGTACATCGTGTCGTCGGCGCCGTTCCGCGCCATCGTGCGCCGCGCGGCCAAGAAGGGACACGCGACGCTGATCTCGCAAAAAGGTGAAGACCTTTCGCTGGCGGTTTCGGACTTGGGCGTCGTGGTGCGCAACGCGCTCTCGATGTACCCCGACATCGCGAACAAGATACCGGAGCGCGCGCAGCTGGTGCTGGGGTCGACCAAGGACTGGCCGAACGGCAAGATGCTCGTGCGCGTCCTGCGCGTGGGCGAACGTCTGAAGGTGCGCGCGCTGGTGTGGCTGAGCGTGGGACTCGGCGCCGGTGTCGCGGGCGTGTGGTTGTCGCGGCGCCGCGACCGCTATCTGCTGCGGCTTGGGCTTGGCCTCGCGATCGTCGCGCTCATCATCGGCACGGTGGCGCGCTTCGGCGGCGAGCCGCTCGCGCTGCTCACGAAGTCGACCGTCGGCGCGGACTTGGTGCGCGGATTGTGGCCGGTGTTCATCGGACCGCTGGCGCTGCGCATGGTGATCCTCGCCGCCATCGGGCTCGTGATGGTGGCCGGCGTCACCTCGCTCCTGCAGAAAGTCGACTTGGGCGCGATCGCGCGCGGGTTGTGGCGCGGCGTCGGCGACCGCCCGTCGCGCAAGCGCTGGGGTTTCCTACGCGCGTTTGGATTCGTCGTCGTCGGTCTCGTCGTCGCGCTGCGTCCGACGCAGGCGACGGAAGTGTTCGCGGTGCTGGCGGGCGGGCTGCTCTTCTTCATCGGCGTGCAGGAAATCTTCGCCATCGTGGCGCGCACGCTGCCGGAGGCCCACGCCGCGGTCGAAGCGGCGGTGCAGGAGAAGCGGTCGTCGTGGCCGCGCGTCGCCACGGTGGGCGCGCTGGCGCTGGTGCTGGTGGGCGCGGGCGCGTACTGGCTCGCGCGCGACGACGACGCGGAAGCCGCGCCGGTCGTGATCGATGCCTGCAACTTGCACCCCGAATTGTGCGACCGCCGCCTGAACGAGGTCGCCTTCGCGGCCACGCACAATTCGATGTCGGCCGCCGACATCGCCAACTGGATGTTTCCGCAGCAGGAGCGCGGGATCAAGGGCCAACTCGCGGACGGCATTCGGGGATTCCTGATCGATCTCCACTACGGCGTCCCCGTCGGCGATCGCGTGAAGACCGTTCTCGACGACGAAGCGGCGTCGATGGAGAAGTACAAGGAAGTGCTCGGGCAGGAAGGCGTCGACGCCGCCATGAGCATGCGCAACCACCTGGTCGGCGAGGAGACGGGCGAGCGCGACGTCTATCTATGCCACGGCTTTTGCGAGCTGGGCGCGGAGAAGTTCAACCAAGTTCTCGAGGACATGCGCGACTTCCTGGTCGAAAATCCCAACGAGGTGGTGATCATCATCATCCAGGACGAAAGCGTGACGCCGGCCGACATCGCGGCGTGCTTCGAGAAGACCGGCATGGTGGACTTCGTGTACAAGGGCGCGGTCACGCCGCCGTGGCCGACGCTGCGCGAGCTGATCGCGAGCGACCAGCGCGTGCTGGTGTTCGCGGAACACGTCGCCGAGGGCGTGCCGTGGTACCACGTGGTGTGGGACGTCTTCCAAGAAACGCCGTACCGATTCCTGGACCCGTCGGAGTTCTCCAACAAGCCGGGTCGCGGCGGCACCACGGGCTCGCTCCTGCTCATGAACCACTGGATCGAAACCACGCCCGCGCCCAAGCCGAGCAACGCCGAGATCGTCAACGCGTACGATTTTCTGTTGAAGCGCGCGCGTGCGTGCCGTCGCGCGCGCGGCATGATGCCGAACCTGATCGCGGTCGATTTCTACGCGACGGGTGATTTGGTGCGTGTGGTCGACACCATGAACGGCGTCGAGATGCCCACTACGGCGACGCCGTAGCCTCCACCCGAAACGTCTCCGCGTACGCGTGCCCGCGCGCGTCGACGCGTTTGCCCTCCACGCGGCCGGTGACGCGAGCCTCCCCCTCCATCTGATAGAAGAACGAACGCCGTGCGTCGCCGGCGCGAAACAACGGCACCTCGCCGCCGCCGGTCTCGGAGACGAAGCGGCGCGCGACGTCGATTCGGATCGTGAGCGAGTCGTCCCCCGTCGACGCGTGCAGCGTCACCGTCGCGGGCTCGTCGCCGCGCCACGCCACGTCGTAGTCGTGGGTGAGCACGAAGGGGCGCGGTCCCGCGGCGTCGAAGATCGCGAACAGCACCGGTTGCTGCGCGAGCGCTTCGACCGACGTCGCGAAGCGGCCGTACAACACGCTCACGCCGCCCGCGTGCACGATGCCCCAGTCCCACACGGCGTCGCGGAAGTGTCCCCAGTTGTGATCGTGGTAGCCGACGCCGTCGAGCGGATAGGTGATGCCGCCGATCGACACGCGCCCGGTCATGCGTCCGCGCACCACCGGCACCACGTAGCCGAACGGAATCTCCGCTCCCATGGGCGTGATGGGCGGAATGACTTGGTGCGGTTCGGGCGCGAGCGACAGCACCACCGTCACCGGCCGCGCGAGCGAATCCGCCAACGCGAGGTGGACGTCGTACACGCCGCCGTCCAGGCGCACCGTGTTCAATCCCGCGATCACGTCCGGCGAGCGCGGCGAGGCCGCCACCTCGCGCCCCGGCAGTACGTCGACGATCTTGGTGCGCGCGCCGGTGTGGTCGACCATTTCGAACAGGACGATCGCGCGCGAATAGCCGCTCGGCGCGAGGTCGCCCTCGGTGGCGACGCCGCTCACCGACACGTAGATCGAACGCCCGGCGTCGTCGTGGTAGTTGAAATAGTGCCACTCCGCCCACGTTTGCGTCGAATCGAGCACGGGTGTGTGGAAGGCGTCGATGTCGCGCAACAGCGCCACGAAGTCGGGGTCGACGTAGTCGCGCTCGCCGGCGCCGTCGGTGAACGACGACGCCATCGCGGGTGCGAGCGCGCGGAAGCGCGACGGCACCACGCCGTCGACGCGCACCAATTGCTCGCGTTCACCGCGCGACATGGTCGCGTACACGCGCGTAAGCTCGGGCGAGACAACGTCGACGCCGCGCAAGCGCCGCGGCGTCACCAATTCACGGGTGAGAAAGCGCGCGTTGGGGATGTCGAAGTGCATCGACGTCACCCCGCCGGTCTTGAGCACGGAGACGTCGATGCCGAAGGGGAGCAGCACGACGTCGCCGCCGCCGGTCAAGTCTTCGTCGAGCGCCTGCTCGAGTACCGCGGTGCCGACCGAGAGCAGCACCGTCATCACCATGACGCCGACCGCGAAACCGAGCAGCAGAAACAGCGTGCGCTGCGGCCGCAGGCGCAGCCCCTTGCCGATGAACGAGAGCGTGTTCACGCCGCCACGCGCTCCATGTCGACGACGCGGTCGGCGAGTGCCGCCGCGTGGGCGTCGTGCGTCGCCATCACGATCGCGAGTCCGTCGCTGCGCAGCTCCTGGATGAGCGACAAGATCGACGCCCCCGTCTTGCGGTCCAATTCGCCGGTGGGTTCGTCCGCGATGAGCAAGGACGGCTGGTTCGACAACGCACGCGCGATGGCGACGCGCTGCATCTCGCCGCCCGAGAGCTGGTAGGGACGGTGGTGCACGCGGTGCGACAACCCGACGCGCTCCAGCAGCCGCGTCGCGCGCTCGCGGCGCTCGTGCTTCCCGACCCGCGCTTCGATCATGGGGAGCTCGACGTTCTCGAACGCGGTCAGGACCGGCAGCAAATAGAAACGCTGGAACACGAAGCCGATGCGCCGCAGACGTACCGCGGCGCGCTCGCCGTCCGTCATCGACGCGACGTCGCGCGCGAAGACGTCCAAACGCCCCGACGACGGCGTGTCGATGCACCCGAACAAGTTGAGCAGCGTGCTCTTGCCGCAACCGCTCGGCCCCATGAGCGCGACGAATTCGCCGCCGCGCACGTCGAGGTTGAAGGCGCGCACCGCTTCCACCACCGAGTCACCCACGCGGTACGTCTTGCCGACGCCGCGCGCGCGAATCACCAACTCGTCGCTCATACGACCTCCTCGTGCAGCGTGCGCGGAATGTCGACGCGCGACGCGAACACCGCGGGGACGAGCGCCGCGAGTGCGCCCGCGACACCCGTGATCAGCACCGCGAGCGCGATCTCGCGCGGCGCGGGGATAAAGAACCGATAGCCGGCGGGCAGACTCGGCGATTGCGTGAGAATGCGGTCGAGGTAGCCGGCCAGGAACCACCCCAGCACCGACCCCGCGACCGCACCCATCGCCAGCAGCACCGCGCTCTCGCCCAGCACGATCCACCGCACCGACGCGCGCCCAAAGCCCATGCTGCGGAGCGCCGCGATCTCGCCGCGCCGCTCGCCCACGCCGATTGTCAGCACCACCGCGATCAACAAGAACGTGATGAAGATACTGATGGTGGACAGAATGAGCGCGAACTGCTTGAAGTACGCAAGCTGGCCCTGCAGCGCCGCCATCAGCTCGTCGATGGAATAGACCGACAGCTCGGGGAACTGCTCCGCGAGCGTCGCCGCCACCGCGCGCTGCGCGTCGAGGGGCGCGAAGGAGTCGCGCTCGCTCGCGCGCAGCTTCACCAGCACGAACGACGCCGCGTCGCGTGCGTTCGGGCGCAGGCGCTGCACCGCGTCGATCAGCAGCACCAGCGTGCGCTGCTGCGCGAGGTCGAACTCGATCGCGATGATGCCACTCACCACGAAGCGCGTGCGCGCCTCGGTCATCGAGCGCTCGAGTCCGGGGACTTCGGCGGCGAGGTCGATCTCGTCGCCGACGTCGGCGTGGAGCGCCGTCGCGGCGTTCTGATTGAGAAGCACGGGGACGACGCCGTCGTCGCGCGGGGAATCGAGGTCGGCGCCGCGAACGACCGTATACAGCGATTGCGCGCGTCCGTCGACGCCCATCGCGAACAGTGAAGTCGAATCCGAATAGAGCGTGGTCGCGAGCACGCGCAGCCAGCGCTCGACGCGCGCGTCGTCGTCGAGGGCGCGCGTGACCCGCGAGCTCTCCGCGATGACGGCGTCGGTCGCAAAGGGAAGCGTGCCGAGCGGGCACACGCGCACCTCGTAGCCCACCGACGACAGCACGCGGTAGAACGTCTTGTCCATCCCGCGCGAGAGCATCAGCATGTCGGCGAGGAGCGCCACCGCAATCGCGAGCGCGATCACGGTGAAGGTCGTGCGCAGGCGGTGCCGCAGCACGTTGCGAAGCGCGATGCGCACCATCATCGCCCCAGCACCTCGTTGACGCGCAGCTTGAACAGGTAGGTGGTGGCGAGCGAACCCACCGCGACGCCGACCACCGTCGCCACGCCGAACGCCAGCGCGACGTGCCCACCGGTGACGCTCGAAAACACCAGCGTGGTGTCGAAGTAGCGCTGGTAGTACGCGTTGACGCCGCGCGAGACCACCAGCGCGAGCGCCACGCCGAGCGCGGCGCCGGCGTTCGCGAGCAGCACGGTTTCGCCGACCACCGTTAGATAGATGCGCGACTTCGAAAAGCCGATCACGCGCAGCACGCCCAGCGACTTGCGCAGCTCCTGGACTTGCAGCAGCACGATGGCGGCGAGGAACGCGGAGCCCGCGAGAATCGAGAGGAACGAAATCGCCTTGTGGAAGTTCGCAATGACGACGAAGGTGCGCGACGAGCGTCGCGCGACGTCGTCGGCGCGGTACGCGGTGTAACCGAGCTGCGCGGTGTTGAGCGCGGACACCATCGAATCGGCGTCGACGCCGGGCGCGAGGCCGAGCACGAAGCGGCTCACGCGGTCGCGGCGCCCGCTCAACCGCTCGAGATCCGTGATCCCCATCCACGCCGACTTGCTGGTCTTGCTGATGCCGGCCGGGTCGGGCGGGGGCGCGAAGGTTCCCGCGACCACGAACGGGCGTCCCGTGCCGCGCTCGCCGGGGAGGCGCAGCGACACCGTGTCGTCCGGCGCGAGTGCCAGCACGCGCGCAAGCGACGGCTCGACCACGACGGGCGGCACCACCGCGGCGCTCGCCGCGTTCGCGGCGCACGCGCAGAGCCCCACGAAGAAGAATTGCAGAAACCGCCCCACTCGCGTACTTTGTACCAACTGCGGAAACGAATCAAGGCACGACCATGAAGCTCATTCTCTTCGACATCGACGGCACCCTCGTCGACTGCGGCGGGCAGGCGCGCACCGCCTTCGCGAGCGCGCTCACGCGCGTGTTCGGCGTCACCGGTCCCATCGACGAGTACGATTTCTCCGGCAAGACCGACACCCGCATCGTCGTCGACCTCATGACGCTCGCCGGCCGCCCGCGCGACCACATCGTCGCCACGCTGCCCGCGCTGCGCGAGGAGTACCTGTCGACCCTCGATCGCACCCTCGCGCGCGAGCGCATGCGCGTGCTCCCCGGCATCGAGCCGCTCCTCGAGCACCTCGCCGCGCGCGACGACGTCGTGCTCGCGCTCTTGACCGGCAACTGGGAGCGCGGCGCGCGCATCAAGCTCTCGCGCCACGACCTCAATCGCTATTTCGGATTCGGGAGCTTCGGCGACGGCGTCCTCGACCGCAACGA
>CAZLLI010000117.1:0-7425 GCA_964560355.1 uncultured bacterium
CGTGGGCGACGTCGACGGCGAAGACCCGTCGTGCCTGCGTCCGTGCGGCCAGGCGATGGAATTCATCCCGCAGCGCGATCCGACCACACTAGCGGTGGGCGACTCGCTGGTAGTCAAGGTCGTGCGCGGCGGCGACGACGAGATCGAATCGTTCCCAGTCGTGATCGTCACCGAAGACGGCGACGCCGACATGCGGCGCACCAACCAGGCGGGTAAGGTGGCGTTCCCGATCAACGACCGGGGCTGGTATTTGGTGCACGCGACCGAACTCCGCCGCCAGTCGGACGGCAGCTATAAGAGCGACATGACCACCATGACGTTCTACGTGAAGGACTAGGGACCGCGCGTATCTGCGCGCCGCGATGAACGACGTCCGACTTCTGTTTGCATCGCGCGCGGTTCGCTTGTTCGCGTTCGGATTTCTCTCCGTCGTCCTCGCGTTGTACCTCGACGCGTGCGGGCTCTCCGCGCGCACCATCGGGGTCGTGCTCACCTTCGCGTTGGTGGGCGACGCCGTCCTCTCGCTTCTCATTACCACATCCGCCGACCGCATCGGCCGCAAGCGTATGCTGGTCGCGGGTGCAATCCTGATGGCAGCGGGTGCGATCGCATTCGCGTCGACGACGCACGCGGCGTGGCTCGTCGTCATCGCCGCGATCGGCGTCTTCAGCCCGAGCGGCAGCGAAGTCGGTCCCTTCCTCTCCATCGAGCAGGCCTCCCTCGCGCAATTGGTCGGTGAGTCGCGGCGCACGCACGTCTTCGCGCGTTACGTATTGACGGGTTCGTTCGCGACCGCGGCCGGCGCGCTGGCGGGCGGTGCGATCGCGGAGGCGCTGCAGCGCGCGGGCATGTCGGCGCTCGAGTCGTACCGCGCGCTCGTGCTCGCGTACGCGGCGTGCGGCGTCGTGCTGCTGGTGCTCTTCGCGCGCCTCTCGCGCGCGGTGGAAGCGGAGACGATTCGTTCCGGCGTGCGGCGCGTGCTCGGGCTCCATCGCTCGCGCGCGGCGGTGACACGGCTGGCCTCCTTGTTCGCGCTGGACGCGTTCGCGGGCGGCTTCATCGTGCAGAGCCTGCTTGCCCTATGGTTTCACACCCGCTTCCACATGGACATCGCCGCGCTCGGCGGATTGTTCTTCGGCGCCAATCTGCTGGCGGGATTCTCCGCGCTCCTCGCCGCGAAGATCGCGAAGCGCATCGGCTTGATCAATACCATGGTGGCGACGCACCTGCCCTCGAACGTGCTCTTGTGCCTGGTCCCGCTCATGCCCAACGCGACGCTGGCGGTGATCGTCCTGCTCGTGCGCGCGTCGATCTCGCAGATGGACGTTCCGACGCGCCAGTCGTACACCATCGCCATCGTCGACCCCGACGAACGCGCGGCGGCGGCCGGCGTCACCGGCATCGCGCGCTCGGTGGGGGCGTCGTTTTCGCCCGCGCTGAGCGGCAGCCTGATGGCGACGGCGTCGCTCGCGAGCCTTCCGTTCTTCATCGCGGGCGGGCTCAAGATCGTCTACGACCTCTTGGTCTTCCGCGGCTTCCGGGCCGTGCGGGCGCCCGAAGAACAGGCGACAGTACGCGTCCCCACGGCGCCTCCAATAAAGTAGTGGACGCGACCCACCCGCTCGCCCAATATAGGCGCCGAAAAAGGAGACCCACGGTGTTTCGAGCCCGCGCCGCGCGCTGTTTCGGCGAAACGCGGTGAAGCGCCGCCGGGTCATTCGGGTTCGGCCGCTGCGAGCGCGGGGAAACGGGCTCACGGGATTCGAAGAGGCGCATAGCGGCCAGGTTTTCTTGAAGCGCTCCGAGTGCGGAGCGCACGAAAGAGGAGAAACGATGTCGAAGAAGTGGATGGGCCTGTGTTCGATGGCCGTCGTTTTCATGCTGGTTGCAGTCGGCGGTTGTTCGAAGAAGAAGGCCGAAGAAGCCGCGGAAGCGGAAGCGGTCGAAGAAGTCGCGACGGACGTCGCCCAGGCGGTCGGCATGCAGGCGGTCGGCACGTACATGGTGCAGCTGCCCGCCGCGGACACGCCGGGCCGCATGATCATGCTCTCGCTCAACGGCGACAACACCGCGTCGATGAGCGTCGACTTCATGAACAACACGCCGGCCGTGGTGGAGAACGGTTCGTGGGCGTGGAACGAGACCGCGAGCGCGGTCGACCTGACGCTCAACCGCGACGTCTCCGGCACCATGGTGTCGACGATGATGTCGTTCGCGTTGAGCGGCGACACGCTCAGCTTGAGCAACCCCGCGGACGCCGGCTACGGCGACATGGGGCTCTCGCTGGTGCGTCAGGCCGCGGGCGAGAGCCACGAAGGCCACTCGCACTAGTCGTTCGGAAGTCTGTACCCGGGGCCCGTCGACACCGTGCGGTGACGGCGGGCCCTTTCTCTTCGAAGGAGCGCCCCGCATGACGAATCGAATCGCGCCGCCGCTGCGCGCCGCCGTGTTGGTCGCCGCGCTCGCGACGGCGTTCGGCTGCGCGAAGAAGAAGAGCGAAGAAACCGCGGCCAACGCGCCGGCGACGCCGGTCGCAATCACGTCGCCCGTCGGCTTCGTGTGGAAATGGGAAGGGACGCAGACGCCGGTCGCGTTCGTGAAGCCCGACGATCCCACCAAGTACACGCTCGAGTTCCTCCCCGATACGTCGGTGGTGGCGCAAATCGACTGCAACCGCGGCACCGGTGCGTACAAGATGGACGGCAAGGCGATCGTCATCGGGCCGCTGGCGGTGACGCGGATGGCGTGCCCGACGGGGTCGCTCGACGCTACTTTCGTGCAGCAGATCGACGCCGCGCGCACCATCTTCTTCCGCGGCGACACGCTGTTCATGGATCTGTTCGCCGATTCGGGGACGATGAAGTTCTCGCAGCTCCCGGAGCCGCCGCGCTAGTGACGTCGTACGTGGTATTGCTGCTCGCGGGCGGCGACTCGTCGGAACGCGACGTGTCGCTGTCGAGCTCGCGCGGCATCGCGAAAGCGCTGCGCGAAGCCGGCCACCGCGTGCTCGTCGCCGACCCCGCGCAGCCGCGCGTCACTCCCACCGAGTACGACGACGCCATCTTCGACGGCGCTACCATCGGCGTCGAACCGCCCAAGATGGGCGAAGACGCCGACGCGCGCGCGGCCTTCGTGCGCATGCTGTCGTCGCGCGCGGACTGGGACTTCGACCTCGTGTTCAACGGGCTGCACGGCGGCGCGGGCGAGAACGGCACGCTGCAAGCCGTGCTCGACTATCTGCGCATTCCCTACACCGGGAGTGGCGCGGCCGCGAGCGCGCTCGCGATGGACAAGCAGCGCGCGAAGATCATCGCGGCGGCGGCGGGTGTTCCCGTCCCCGAAGGCCTGCACGTCGAGCGCTCGGCGCTCGCGGCGGGGACGCTCGAGCAGCAAGTGCGCGAGACGCTGGGGTTGCCGGTGGTGGTGAAGCCCAACGCGCAAGGGTCGAGCGTGGGACTCTCGATGGTGCACGCGTTCGCCGAGTTGGACGCGGCCGCGCGCGCCGCGTTCGCGGTCGACGAATCGATCCTGATCGAACGCTACATCGAAGGCCGCGAGATCACACAAGCCATCGTCGAAGGCGCGCCCGATCTTCCGCTGCTCGAAATCAAGCCGAAGTCGGGTTTGTACGACTATCAGCACAAGTACCAAGCCGGCAGCTCGGAGTACTTGGTGCCGGCGCCGGTCGACGACTCGATCGCGCGCGACGTGCTGCGCTCATCGAAGCGCGCCTTCGCCGCACTCGGCCTCTCCGTCTACACGCGCCTCGACTATCGCCTCGATCCCCAGGGCCGCCACTACTTGCTCGAAGCCAACACGCTGCCCGGCATGACGGCGACCAGCCTGGTGCCGAAGGCGTGCGCCGCGGTCGGCATCTCGTACACGGAATTGTGCGATCGCATCGTGCGCGAATCGCTGGCGCGCTTCGGCTCGTAGGTGCTCTAGTCAGACACCATCGTCCTTCTCCCCTCAGGTCCTCGCGCGGACTAGCTATCAGCTCGCCGCTTCTGCCACACGTAGACCGGAATCCCCGCCACCATCAGCAGGAATCCCAATAGCACCGTCTGCGCGCCGGCGCCGTAGATGGCCCACGCGGAATACACGAACGCGATCGCCATGACGACGCCGTCGCGCGCGCGGATCGGCCACGCGTCGACGCCGCTGCGCCGCAGGAGAATGGGGGCGAGCGCGCAGAACACGAACGGGATCAACGTGGCGAGAGTTGATAGCAAGATCGCGAAGTTGAAGATCGATACCAGGCTGTTCGAGCCCGAATAGTTGAGCACGAGCATGATCGTCACCAGCACCACCCCGGTGACCATCGCGAACACCGGGATGCCGCGCGACGACAGCGCCGCGAAGCGAGCGGGAAACAAACCGTCGCGCGCAACCGCGGGCGGAAACTGTCCCGTCACTAGAATCCATCCGTTGAGCGCGCCGAAGCACGACACGATGGCGCCGAACCCGACCGCGTAGTACGCCCAGTCGCCCCACATCGCGCGCGCCGCGTCGGCGAAGGGTGCTTGCGACGACGCCAGCATCTCGCGCGGCATCGAACCCATCAGCACCACGGTGCTCGAGATGTAGACGGCAGCGACCACGAGCGCACCGATGATGGTCGCGCGCGGTATCGTGCGCTCGGGATTATCGACGGATTCGGCGGGAACCGTCGCGGACTCCATGCCGAGGAACGCCCACAGCGACAACGTCGCAGCGGACGACACGGCGCGAAACGGACTCACGTCGCTGGTAATGGGGGCGAGCAACTTCTCGCGGTCGACCCACGCCGCGCCCACGACCGCGATTGCAACCAGCGGCGCCAGCTTGATGATCGTGGTCACGATCTGCACCGCACTCGCGCGTCGAATCCCGAGCGCGTTGACCAGCGTCAGCACCCAGACCGCGGCGAGCGACGCGACGCCGCACAGCATCGTGTTGCCTTCCAGCGGCGGCACGAACACCTTGAGATAACTCCCGAACGCCACCGCCACCGCGGCGACCCCGGTCCACAGACAGATCCAATAGCCCCACGCGATCCAGAACCCCGCGAACTCGCCGTACGCCGCGCGCGTGTACGCGTACGGTCCGCCTGCTTTCGGGATAGCACGCGCGAGGCGGGCGAAGTTGAGCGCCACCGCCATGGCACCGATCGCGGTCAGCACCCACGCGACGATCGCGTAGACGCCGTAGGGAGCGAGTGAAGCGGGAAGAAGAAAGACGCCGGACCCGACCACGTTACCAATGACGAGCGCCGTGCACGACCAGATGCCGAGCGTTTGGCGGCGACTGCGAGTGGGCTGCTCCGAAGGAAGAGCCATCGTGTGACCCAGTAGACCACACGCGAGCGAGCCTGCTATAGTGCTTTCTCCCATGCCGCTGCGCGTCTACGACACTCTCAAGCAGACCATGTCCGACTTCGTTCCGGTCCGTCCGGGCAAGGTCGCGATGTATGTGTGCGGCATGACCGTGCAGGACAAACCCCACATGGGGCACATGCTGGCGTTCGTGTCGGGCGACATGATCCGTCGCTACCTCATGCACCTCGGCTACGACGTCGACTACGTGCAGAACTTCACCGACATCGACGACAAGATCATTGATCGCGCCAACAAGGAAGGCGTCGACTATCGCGTAGTCGTGGAGCGAAACATCGAGGCCTACCACCGCATCGCGCGCGAGGTGAACATTCTCCCGGCGACTCATTATCCGTACGCGACTCACCACATCCCCGAAATCATCGCGATGGTGGAGAAGCTGATCGCGAAGGGGCACGCCTACGCCGCCGGCGGCGACGTCTACTTCCGTGTGCGCACCAAGGCCGACTACGGCAAGCTCTCGAAGCGCGACATCGACGATTTGATCTCCGGCGCGCGCGTGGAAGTCGGAGAAAAGAAAGAAGATCCGCTAGACTTCGCGCTCTGGAAGGCGTCCAAGCCGGGCGAGCCGGCGTGGGACAGTCCGTGGGGGAAGGGCCGGCCCGGCTGGCACATCGAGTGTTCGGCGATGGCGGTCAAGATCCTCGGCGAAACCATCGACTTCCACGGCGGCGGCGAGGACCTCATCTTCCCGCACCACGAAAACGAACTCGCGCAGAGCGAGTGCGCGACCGGCAAGGAGTTCGTGCGTTCGTGGATGCACAACGGCCTCTTGAACCTGCGCGGTCAGAAGATGTCGAAGTCGACCGGCCACTTCTTCGCGATGGAGGACGTCCTCAAGGAGTATCGCGGCGAGGTGGTCCGCTTCTATTTGTTGTCGACCCACTTCCGCTCGCAGATGGAGTTCTCCCGCGAGCGGCTGGAGAACGCGAAGGCCGCTCTCGAGCGGTTGGAGAACGCGTGCCGGTCGTTGGACGAGCGGATCGGGAAGCTAGGGTCGGGGCCGTCGGTCAGCACGCCGGCGGGTCGCAAGCTGGTCGAAGCCGCCCGCGATGCCCGCACCCAGTTCCTGGCCGCCATGGACGAGGACTTCAACAGTGCCGGCGCGGTCGGGCATCTATTTGATTTGGTAAAGACTTACAACGTTCTGCTGGACGAAGATCCGGCCGGCGTCGGTCAGTCGAAAGAAGGGCTCGAGGCGATTTGGTCGACGCTCTCCGAGTTCGACCACATCCTGGGTCTGTTCAAGAATGGACTGCCCCGGGTCGAGGAAGACATTCCGGCCGAAATCCAAGCGCTTCGTGAGGAGCGGGATAAGGCCAAGAAGGAAAAGAACTTCAAGCGATCCGACGAGCTTCGAAAACAGATTCTCGAGGCCGGTTTCATCATCACGGATACCCATTCGGGGTCGACGGTCCGGCGCCGATAGACGGCGCTCTCCGGCGGAAGCGACCGCGCCGGACGTCCTCCCCAACAAACTTATCCACACCCCGCCCCGGCGGTTGACAGCCGAGGGGCGTATGGTATTTTATGCCTTGACATTGGCGGCGGCCGTCGCGTACCGTAGCCCCTCTATATCCGTAATTTTTTCGAAGGGTTTTTGTTGTTCGAGCTGGCGTAGCTCAACGGTAGAGCACCGCATTTGTAATGCGGTGGTTGGGGGTTCAAGTCCCTTCGCCAGCTCCAGGAAAAGCGTGCGTCGCGACCGAACCGGACGAAGTCACGAAGTCTCCACAACAACCTTAAGCGCGTAATTAACACCAGCGACGAGGAGCAGCGAGACGCTTCGATCGTGCAAGTCACGAGGACCTCTCGCGCCGGCTGGTGATCAATCGTCTTCGGGGTTTACGAACCCCACTGCTAGTGCATGTTCGGGGAGGTTCCCGAGCGGCCAAAGGGAACAGACTGTAAATCTGTCGGCGTATGCCTTCGGAGGTTCGAATCCTCCCCTCCCCACCATTCATTTGGTCGAGAGGCGGGAATAGCTCAGTTGGCTAGAGCATCAGCCTTCCAAGCTGAGGGTCGCGGGTTCGAATCCCGTTTCCCGCTC
>CAZLLI010000118.1:0-7332 GCA_964560355.1 uncultured bacterium
GGCTTATCTTCCCCAAGAGTTCACATCGACGGGAAGGTTTGGCACCTCGATGTCGGCTCATCGCATCCTGGGGCTGGAGAAGGTCCCAAGGGTTCGGCTGTTCGCCGATTAAAGCGGTACGTGAGCTGGGTTCAGAACGTCGTGAGACAGTTCGGTCCCTCTCCTTCGCGGGAGCAGGAGATTTGAGGAGAGTTGTCCTTAGTACGAGAGGACCGGGATGAACGGACCCCTAGTGCACCAGTTGTCGTGCCAACGGCATGGCTGGGTAGCTATGTCCGGACGAGATAACCGCTGAAAGCATCTAAGCGGGAAACTCACTCCAATACTAGATCTCCCAGGCGCAAGCCTCTAAAGGCCCCTTGTAGATTACGAGGTTGATAGGCCACAGGTGTAAGCGCAGCAATGCGTTCAGCCGAGTGGTACTAATTGGCCGTGCGGCTTTTCTCATAATTCTAGGTAAGCGACCGTCTCTCTTGCCCTACAGTTGTCTGTTCGAAGCGATTCTTCGGACCTTCTTCCCACCGTTTTCGGTAGGATCCCCCCATCGACGCGCGAGAGCTGCGTTCACGTTTCGTCGCCGACACGCTGCGCTATGCGCCGGCAGTGCTAATTCCGGCTGTGGTCAGCGTGGCGAGCGTCAGCGTGTTCACGCGCGTGCTCGACGCGGAAGCGTACGGTTTGTATTCCGTGGTCACCTCCGCGGTCACGATCCTGATCGTGGTCGCGTCGGGGTGGATCGAACAGGCCGTGCTGCGCTATCTCCCCGAATACGACGCCGCGCGTTCGCGGCGCGACACCGCCGGACTCGTGGTCGGCTTGACCGCCGCCACCTGCGTCGCCGTCGCGCTGCTCGCGCTGGTGGTGTTCGTTTCCGCGCGCGCGCACTTGGGCGCGTACACGCGCCTGTTCATCCCCGCGACCCTGTTGCTGATCGCCGAAACCAGCTTCATCGCGCTCGGCGCGGTGCTGCAGTCGCGCTTGCGCTCGCACGCGGTATCCATTCTGCGCAGCTCGGGCGCGGTGCTGCGCTTCGCGCTCGCGCTCGGCTTCCTGTGGTGGATCGGCCGCGACGTGCGCTGGTTGCTGCTCGGCGCCGCGGTCGGGCGCGGCCTCTCGGCGCTCGCGACGCTGGTCGTGGTCGCGCGCGACGTCGACGGCTGGGCGCGCCCGCGCTTCGACGGCGCCGCGGTGCGCCGCTTCGCCGCCTACGGCGCCCCCATGCTGGGGTGGACGCTGGCGAGTCGCGTGTACGGCGTCTCGGACCGCTTCATCATCGAGGCCTTTCAAGGCAGCGCCGCCGTCGGGGTCTACTCCGCGAACTACACCTTGGTGACGATGGGGTTCGGGTTGCTGAGCGCACCCCTTCTCACCGCCGCGCACCCGCTCATCGTCAAGGCGTGGAAAGACCACGGACCCGAGCGCGCGCCCGACGTCGTGGCGTCGTTCGCGCGCCTGTACGTGCTCGTGCTCACGCCCGTGGTCGCGGTGCTCGCGCTGTGCAGCCGCGAAGTTTCCGCGATCCTGTTGGGGAGCCCGTTTCGCGAAGGCCACGAGATCATCCCCATCGTGGTATTGGGCGTGTTCGTGTGGGGCTTCTCGATGTACGGTCACAAGGGACTCGAGCTCGCGGAGCACACCGGCATCATGTGCGCGTTCGCCGTGCTCACGGCCGCGATCAACGTCGGGCTCAATTTGATCTTCGTGCCCGCGTACGGGTATCGCGCCGCCGCGGTGACGACGCTCGCGTGTTCGTTCATCTATCCGACCTTGGTGCACTGGATATCGAAGCGCTACGTGCCGTGGCGCATTCCCTGGCCGACCATCGCGGAGGCGCTGGCGGCCTCCGCGGTCGCACTCGCGCTGGGCGCGCTGGTGCGTCGCGCGCTCTCGTCGACGCCGCCGCTCGTGGTCGTGCTCGCGACCGGCGTCGTCATGACGACGGCCTACACGGGCCTCGTCGTGTGGCGCGAACGCGCGCGCGGGCGCAGGGAGATGGCATGAACGCGGAGCGTCCCGACGTCACCGTCGTGATTCCGTGCTACCGCGGCCGCCGCTTCATCGCCGACGCCGTCGCGAGCGTGCTGTCGCAAGAAGGCGGGACGGTCGACGTGGTCGTGGTCGACGACGGCTCCGACGACGATTCGGCGTCCGTGGTCGCGGCGATCGCCGACGGCCGCGTGCGCCTCTTGCGCCACGACGGGAACCGCGGCATCGCGGCCGCGCGCAACACCGGTGTTGCCGCCGCGCGCGCCGACTTGGTCGCATTCCTCGACCAGGACGATTGGTGGCTGCCGCGGCGCCTCGCGAGCCAGTTGCGCGAGTTCGCCGCCGACCGCGAGGGCGACGCGGCGCTCGTGTTCGGCGGCATGGTGGTGGTCGACCGCGAGGGGCGCGAGCGCAACGTGCCGCCGCGCGTGCCGCCCGACCTGCGCGCGCTGCGCGGCGTGGCGCTCCTCGATCGTCTCGTGGCCGACAACTTCGTGCCGCTCGGCGCGTCGCTGGTGCGACGACGCGCGCTGGAAGCGGCGGGCCCCTTCGACGAATCGATTCGCGGCGGCTCCGACGATTTCGACATGATCACGCGCCTCGCCGAGCACGGGCGCTTCGTGTTCACACCGTCGCTCGCGTTCGCGCGACGGCTGCACGCCGAGAACTACACCAGCGCGGTGCGCATGATCGACGAGTCGCTGCGCGTGATCGACCGCGTCGAAGCGCGTCACCCCGAACTCAAGCGCGCGGCGCGCGTGGGACGCGCGCGCAAACTCTACCGGCGCGCGCGCGACGTGCACGCGGCCGGCGATGCGCGGGGTGCCGCGAAGGACTATCGGGCCGCGATCGCGGCGTGGCCGCGTCTCGCCCGCGCGTGGATGGGGCTCGCGTTGTGCAGCTTGGGTCCGCTCGGTGACGCCGTGTCGAAGGCGTGGATGCGGCGCGGTGGGCGTCCCGGCAGCGCCTAGCAACATGTGTGATTACAATGGGTTATATCGGCCATCCGGCGCGCGTCACGGCGCCGGCTTGACCCTTGACACGAGTCGCCGCGCGTGGCTATACTGCCCGCACGAATTTTGATCCAGATTTTCGGTGGCCATAGCGTGGGGGTCACACCCGTTCCCATTCCGAACACGGAAGTTAAGCCCCACAGCGCCGATGGTACTGCCGGGGCAACCCGGTGGGAGAGTAGGACGCCGCCGATTTTATCGAGCCTGCCGGTTTCCGCCGGCAGGCTCGCTTTTTTTCCCGCGCGCTGATTCATGTCGCTCATCAACTGCGAGCTCGAGTCGCACTCCATCGCGACGCACCTGCAGCAGATCTACACCGGTTTCGTCGTGCTGCACCGAAACAGGAGCATTCGCTTGCGCCAGCGCGTCGTGCGCGACACCGCGCCGCGCACGGGCCCGCAGCACTTGCGCGACGCGCCCGACTGCCGCCTCGCGGTGACGGTGAACTCCCGCGTCCGCGTCGTGTACGACGTGCACGATAGCTGGGAAGTCGACGACGGGCTCCTTCGCGCGAGCGACCTCTACTTCAAGCGCAGCTTCGCGCCCGCGCGCTACGCCGCGCTCGGCGAGCACGCGCGCAAGCTCCACCCGCTCGGTCTCAACTACGCGTTGTTTCCCGACGGACCCGACCGCTTCGCGCTCGCGCGCAGCCTGCGCCTCGCGCACGGGCGCCGGCGCTTTGAGGAAGCCGCGCGCGCTCTCGCCCTCACCGACCCTTTCGTGTTCACGCCGCGGGTCGGCGCGATGGCGGGCGCGCCGGATCCAACCCGCGCGCCGCGCGTGTTGTTCATGGTGCGCGCCTTCGACCCCCACGACCGCGGCGACCGCGCGCCCGACAAGGTCGACGAGCGCCGCGCGCTCAACGAGGCGCGCGCCGACCTCATCCGCGCGCTGCGCCGCGAACTCGGCGAGCGCTTCTACGGCGGCTTCGTGCACACGCCCCACGCGCGCGAGCATTACCGCGACGTGCTCGCGCCGGAGGCGCGCCGCGGCACCAAGGGCGGCTACATCGAGCACCTGCGCTCGTTCGCGATCGGCGTCGCCACCACCGGCATCCACGAGTCGATCGGGTGGAAGTTCGCCGAGTACGTCGCCTTTGCAAAGGCGATCGTCGCCGAGCCGCTGCGCTACCGCGCAACCGGCGACCTCGCGCCCGGGCGCAACTACCTCGAGTTCACGAGCGTCGACGAGTGCGTTCAGAAGGCACGGCGCCTGGTCGACGACGCCGACCTGCGCGCGCGCCTGATGGCGAACAACGCCGCGTACTACCAACGCTACCTGCGCCCCGACCGCTTGGTCATGAACACGCTCGATCTGGCCGCGATGCTATAATGATAGTTGCCGACCATCGCCCATGAGCCACACCGAGGACAACAACGCCGACGCGTCGGCGATCGCACGCATTCTTCCCACCGTCTACGAGGCGCTGCGCGAGCTCGCCCACCGGCGCCTCTCCAGCGAACGCAAGGGCTACACCCTGCAGACCACCGAACTCGTGCACGAAGCCTACCTGCGCCTGCAATCGGGCGGCGACAAGCCGTGGAACAGCGACGCGCACTTCTACTGCGCGGCGGCGGAGGCGATGCGGCGCATCCTGATCGAGCGCGCGCGACGCCGGTCGCGCCTGCGCCACGGCGGCGGCTTGGTGCGCTTGAGCCTCGAGGACCAGGACGTGGCCATCGACGCCGCCGGCGACGACATCCTCGCTATTAGTGATGCGCTCGACGAGCTCGAGAAGCACGACCGCCGCGTCGCCGACGTCGTGCGGCTGCGCTTCTTCGTCGGCTTCACGGTCGAAGAGACCGCGGAGAAGCTGGGCGTGTCGCCCGCGACGGTCAAGCTCGACTGGTCCTTCGCGCGCGCGTGGCTGCAGCGCGCCATCGCGGAAGGGCGGCGGGGAGAGCAGAGTGGATAGCGACCGCTTCCGCAAAGTGCAGGAGATCTTCCACGCCGCGCTCGACGCCCCCGCGCGCGACCGCGAACGCTTCGTGTTCGAAGCGTGCCGCGACGACTGGTCGCTGTTCCAGGAAGTGATGTCGCTCATCGACCACCACGCGACCGACGACTGGACGCCGGGCGACGACCCCGCGCTCGCCGGCCGCCCCGCGCAGCGGCCGCGCGCGACGAGCGACGGCGCGCGCACGCTCACCAACGGCAACGAGCGCTACGAATTGATCGACGTGTTGGGCGAAGGCGGCATGGGCATCGTGTACCTGGCCGAGCAGACACATCCGATTCGGCGCCGGGTCGCGCTCAAGGTCATCAAGCTCGGCGTCGATTCGCGTCGCGCCACCGTGCGTTTCGAATCGGAGCGCCAGGCGCTGGCACTCATGGACCACCCCAACATCGCGCGCGTGTTCGAAGCGGGCGCCACCGAAGACGGGCGCCTATACTTCGCGATGGAGCACGTGCCGGGGCGTCCCATCAACGAATTCTGCGACCACGCCAAGCTCTCGGTGGCGGAGCGCGTGCGCCTGTTCGCCACCGTGTGCGACGCCGTCCAGCACGCGCACCAGAAGGGCATCATCCATCGCGACTTGAAGCCGTCCAACATATTGGTGTCGACGCAGGGCGCCGAGCCGGTGCCGAAGATCATCGACTTCGGTGTCGCGCGCGCGATGAACCAGCGCCTCACCGAGCACACCATGTTCACGCAGCTCGGCGTGGTGGTGGGCAGCTTCCGCTACATGAGCCCCGAGCAGGCCGACTGCCGACTGCTCGAGATCGACACCCGCACCGACATCTACGCACTCGGCGCCGTGCTGTACGAGCTCTTGACCGGCGACACGCCCATCGACGCGCCCACCATCGAGCAGACCGGCTACGCGGAAGTGCAGCGCCGTATCCGCGAAGAAGAGCCGGTGCGCATGAGCGAGCGCGTGCGCCCCGGCGAAGGCGCCGACGTTGTCGGTATTGCCGCGCTGCGCGCTACCGACTCGGCGTCGCTCGCGAAGCAGCTCAAGGGCGACCTCGACTGGATCGCGGTGAAGGCGCTGGAGAAGGAGCGCACGCGGCGCTATGCGACCGCCTCCGAGCTGGCCGACGACCTGCGCCGCTACTTGTCCAACGAGCCCGTGGTGGCGGGGCCGCCCACGCGCCGTTATCGCCTGCGAAAATTCGTGCGGCGCAACCGCGTGCCGGTGCTCGCGGGCACCGCGGTCGCGCTCGCGGTGGTGCTGGGGTTGATCACCAGCACGACCTTGTTCTTCCAGAATCGCGCGTCGCGACGCGTGGCGGAGGCACAGCGCGATCAGATTTTGCGCCTGTCCGACGCCAACGTGCTCGCGCAGTTGGTGGGCGCGGTCGACGACTTGCGCCCGCCGCTCCCCGCGAAGATCCCCGACATGGAGGCGTGGCTCGACGAGGCGGAGTCGCTCGCGTCGCGGCTGCCCACGCACCGCGCGACGTTGGAAGCGCTGCGCGCGCAGGCCCTCGACGCCGGCGCCGGCAAGGGCGGCGCCAAGCCCTCCTTCGCGAGTTACGAGGAGCAGTTCCACTACGACCACTTGTCGACGCTGGTCGCCGACCTCGAGCGCTTCGTCGACCCGAATCCGCACGTCGGCGCCATCGCGTGCGTGCGCGACCGCCTCGCGTTCGCGAGCGCGGTCACCGACGAGACCGTCACGTCGAAGCGCCGCGAGTGGAACGACGCCATTCGCTCGATCGCGAACGTCGACGAATGCCCGCGCTACGGCGGCCTCGTCATCGCGCCGCAAACGGGGCTGGTGCCGATCGGGCGCGACCCGCAGTCGGGCCTCTGGGAATTCGTGCACGTGCGCAGCGGCGTCGCACCCGCGCGCGGGCCCGACGGCCGCCTCATCATGGCGGAGGAAACCGGCGTCGTGATGGTGCTGTTGCCGGGCGGGTGCTACTGGATGGGAATGTCGAAGGATCCGCTCCCCGACAAGGAGAAGCCGAGTGGCAACCCGCTCGCGCGCTACGACGAAGTCCCCGTGCACCGCGTGTGCTTGGACCCGTTCTTCATCTCGAAGTACGAAGTGACGCAGGCGCAGTATCTGCGGCTGACGGGGAAGAACCCGAGCCGCATCCAGCCCGGCGTCGACTACAAGATGTACGTGACGTCGCTGCGCCATCCGGTCGAGAACCTGGACTGGTCGATGGCGGACAACTTCGCGCAAGACGTCGGCCTCACGCTCCCGACCGAAGCGCAGTGGGAGTACGCGGCGCGCGCGGGTTCGACCGCGCGCTTCCCGTGCGGGTGGGACCCGAACTGCCTCGCGCGCACGGAGAACTTGATGGACTACGCGGCGCGCGTCCCCGGCCGACCGGGCGGGTGGCGCGCTCGTGCATCTCGCCCTCGGTGAAGTCGATC
>CAZLLI010000119.1:0-7165 GCA_964560355.1 uncultured bacterium
GGTCCTCGAAGGGCTCCGCGAGCCAGCCCCTCCGCGCCACCGTCTCCAGCACGCGCGTCGTCGTCGTCCCCACCGCGATCACGCGGCGTCCGTCGCGCTTCGCGTTCGCGATCGCGCCCAGCGTCTCCCCGTCCACCGCGAACGCTTCGCTCGCGAGCCGGTTCTCTTCCACCACCTCGTGCTCGAGCGGCTGGAACGTCCCCGGCCCCACGTGCAGCAAGATCTCGCGCACGTCGACCCCGCGGCTTCGCAGCGTTGCTAGCAACTCGTCGTCGAAGTGCAACCCCGCCGTCGGTGCCGCCACCGAACCCCGCTCGCGCGCAAACACCGTCTGGTAACGCTCGCGATCGTCAGTATCATCTCCGCGTCGAATATACGGCGGTAACGGGACGTGGCCGACCGCTTCCAGCAACTCCTCCACCGACGCCGCTCCCGCTTCGATCTCGAAACGCGCGTCGCGCTCGTTTTCGCGACCGCGGTAGCGCATGGTCGCGCTCGCGACGCGTAGAAGGTCGCCTTCGTGCAGCTTGCGCAACGGTCGTGCCCACGCCACGAAAGAACGCTCGTCGAGCGCGCGCACGAAGAACACTTCCACTTCGAGCCCGTCGTCGCGCCGCGCCAGCACCCGTGCCGGCACCACCCGCGTGCGATTCACCACCAGCACGTCGCCACTACGTAAGAACTCGGGAAGATTCGCGAAGGTCTCGTGGCGAAGCGGCGCGTTCACATCGATGCGCGATGCCACCAGCAAGCGGCTCGCCGTCCGCTCACGCGCGGGCTCTTGGGCGATCAGCGATTCGGGCAGTTCGTACGAGAATTCGTCGACGCGCACGTGGTGCTCCGTCAGTTGGCTTACGGCGCCGATCGACTCTACTTGAGAAGTGTCAGTTTCTTTGTATCGGTGAACGTCCCCGCTTTCAGCTTGTAGAAGTAAGTCCCGCTAGACACGACTGCGCCGTCGTCATTGCGTCCGTCCCAAAGCACCTTGTACGCCCCACGCTCACGACGCTCATTGACCAATTCGCGAACTCGCCGTCCCGCGACATCGTAGATCGTCAGAGTTACGTTGCTCGCACTCTTGATCGAGAATGCAATCGTCGTCGTCGGGTTGAAAGGGTTCGGGAAGTTCTGTTCGAGTCGATCGTGGTAAATGCGAGCGACGGCTGGGTCGAATCGGCGAGTGAACTCCCCACCCATCGCGGCGACGACCACGTTGTTCTCGGGAGCATCCACAAGCACATCTCCAACCGACAGAACGAAATCATCGGGCGTCAGCTCGAAAGGAGTTTCGCCCGCGACATCGAATACCAGACGTCCGAGCGAGGCGCTCGAACCCGCGAACGTTTCCACCACGCGCACGCCGAAAAACAGCTCGTCGGCGGCGTCTCGTACCACCGGAGCAAACAACGTGTAGGTATTGTAGGAAGGGATTACCTTCGAAATCAGAAAGGCACCGCATGCAGAGAACAAGGCATCAACGCTGGCTTCGCCTATAGACGCCGGCACCGTTACCACGGCGCCGGGTGACGGCATGTACTCCTCGGCAAAGGTTACAACTATCTGATTCGGAACATAGGACGCGTCAGCGTGCAAGTACGGGGGGCGCGCAACAACGCAGGCAAGAAACATCAGACACACAATGCCAGGCCGAGCGAACCGCGATGGTTCGCGTGCGACGGTTTCGTGGCGCAGAAAGAGGCTCATAGACACCCCCTGGGAAGAGGAGTAGACTTTATCTTGCGACGAATAGTAGGAGAGCGCTCGTGAACCGTCAAGTAATCGCAGCCGGCGTTGGAGTCTTCGCCATTTTGGCGCTCGGAGATTGTGCTCAGGCTCAAATCGGGCCAGGTGCCGTAGTCGATCTTGCACTGGTTTCCGCGCCGACGACTTTGATTGGTGCTGTTGGTGGCGTTCGGCTCGGATCTTCGTTTTCGATAGGGGATTTTGATGGGGATGGCGAGCGCGACCTGGCAATTCTGGCGTCCAGCACGACCGCTGTCGATACACTTCCCCCGTTTATCGTAATTCTTTTTGGATGTTCCACGCTGGGAGGACTGATCGATCTTGCCAACTACCCTGGGCTCAAGGCGACGATCACTGCCGCACAGGGCGATGCCGGCACGCGTGCGTCGATCGTGGTCGGCAATTTCAACGGCGATATGGTTGACGACCTTGCGTTCGCGATCCCAAACAACACGCAGGCGACGAGCTATGACGGCAAGGTCTATGTGATCTTCGGAAGCGCCTCGCTCGCGGGTTCTACAATCTCGCTTCAGAATCCGCCGGCGTCGGTCACGAGACTGTTTCCCCCAGCAGGTAGCGGTGGCTGGCTAGGTATGGCGATGGCGACCGGTGACGTGAACAATGATGGCAGTGACGAGCTGATTGTTTCGGCTCCGTTCTGTTCGGTCGGCGGCCGCGTCTACGTCATGTTTGGAAAGCCAAGCTTTGCTTCCACGATTCTACTCGAGACTGCGCCTGGTATCACTAAGATCAGTGAAACCATAGCGAACCAGGCATGCGGCGTCGGGCTAGCTTGTGGGGACGTGGACTGGGATGGCTTTGACGATATCTTGATTGGATCGCCGGGAGACGGCCTGGAGAACGCGCGGGGCATCGTCACCCTTGTTGGCGGGGCACCGAGCATGCCGTCGGTATTGCCATTGTCCGGAAATACACCGGCCGCCAACCGGTTTTACGATGAGTATCAGCATGGCACGCTGGGTTGGCGTGTCGCGCTCGCGGATGTGAACGGAGACGGGCGACCGGACCCCGTGATGGCTGCGCCGGTGGCAGATCCGCTGGGCTGCGAGGATTGCGGAGAGGTGTATGTCGTCTACTGGAACGCGGGGCTTCCTGATTCGATCCCCATGAGCAACACGATCGTTCCAATGACGCGCTTCTTGGGATCGGGGCACGCACAGGTCTACGGTGAGAACTTGTCAGCAGGTAGGCTCAACGGCGATTTGTGTATGGATCTCGTGATACAACGCGAACCAGACGACTTCATCCCTTTGGATCGACGCAGCGTCGTAGTTGCCTACGGAGGCCCTGCGCTTCCTGACACAGTATTCCTGGCGACGGACCCGACTCTGGCCCGTGTGCGCGCAGAGCAGCCCGGCGACGATTTGGGAGTCGGCCTGGCGGTCGTTGATCTTGATCTCAATGGGCTAGGTGAATTGCTGATTGGTGCCCCGTTAGCGAACGCGTTGGGAAGAACCATGGCTGGAAAGGTGCACATGTTTTCCGGCGATCCGGTTTCCGATGTGGAGAGCCCACCGCATCGTATGGTGGGTCTCATCGCCCATCCCAATCCCTTTGGCTCCTCGACTCGCATCCAGATGTTCGCTCCCCGTGACTTGCCGGGCACTCTCTCTATTTTTGACGTCCGCGGCAGGGAGATACTTCGCGTTAACAGCCTGTCTTTCGTGCACGGGACGTACGAGTTCGTTTGGGGCGGTCGCGATCAAGCTGGCACGTTCGTTCCATCCGGAGTCTATTTCTGTCGCCTTGCTGTCGGCGGTGCTCGAATAACGAGCAAACTTGTGCTGCTCCGCTAGGCACCGCGCACCTACAACAGCCGCGTCTCCGCGTCGGCGGAACCGGGTGTGGCGGTGAGGCCGAGGTGGGTGAGGGCGAGCGGGGTGGCGACGCGACCGCGCGGGGTGCGCTGCAGGAAGCCTTGCTGGATGAGGAACGGTTCGTAGACGTCTTCGAGGGTTTCTTGCTCTTCGCTCACGGCGACGGCGAGTGATTGAATTCCTACCGGCCCGCCGCCGAACTTCTGCACGATCGATGTCAAGATGCGGCGGTCCATTTCGTCGAGTCCCTTCTGGTCGACGCGCAAGCGTCCGAGCGCGAAGTCGGCGGCTTCGCGGTCGATGGAGGTCTTGCCTTGCACCTGCGCGAAGTCGCGCGTGCGCTTCAAGAGACGATTGGCGATGCGCGGTGTTCCGCGCGCGCGGCGCGCGATTTCGTCGGCGCCGTCGTCGGAGATTTCGATCTCCAGAATGCCCGCCGAGCGCTTGATGATGGTGCACAGCTCCTCTGGCGTGTAGAAGTCCAAGCGCATCACGACACCGAAGCGGTCACGCAAGGGCGCAGTGATCATGCCGGCGCGCGTGGTGGCGCCGATCAGCGTGAACGGCTCGATGTTGAGCGTGTAGTGGCGCGCGTTCGGTCCCTTGTCGACGATCAGCTCGCACTTGAGCGAATCCATGGCTTGATAGAGGTGCTCTTCGAGGATGCGCGGCAAGCGATGGATCTCGTCGATGAAGACGACCTGGTTCGTCTCGATGTGGCTCAACACGCCGAGCAGTTCCGCCGCGTTTTGGAACGCGGGCCCCGACGTGGTCTTGATGGGGACTTCCAACTCATTCGCGACGATGTGTGCGAGCGTAGTTTTTCCGAGGCCGGGTGGGCCGTAGAGGAGCACGTGATCCAGCGCTTCCTTGCGCTGTTTCGCGGCGTCGATGAAGACGCGCAGGTTGTCCTTGAGCTCGGTTTGCCCGACGAAGTCGTCGAGCTTGCGCGGACGCAGGAGCGCGTCGCTCTTGGCGTCGTCGGCGGCGAAAGCGGGATTGGTGAGTCGTTCGGTCATAGAATAGATGCGAGTCTACGGCGCGAGAGCGCGTTCGCGCAAGGCCGCTCGCGGCCGCTCACGACGGCCGCAGGCGCTTGACGATGGCTCGAAACTCGGCCGACTTCCCTTCCCGCTTGGCCCACTGCCCGACTTCGTCCACGTCGACGTCGTTCGCTTCCGCGACGAGCACGGCTTGCTCGAGGCACTGCCGGTCCTTCCAGTGAAAATACGCGGCCAATCGGTCCTTGACGCAGTCGGTCGGCGACAGGATGCGCAGGACCCCGGTCGAGAATTTGATCTCGTGAATGGATGCGACCGGTTCTTTGCCGACGGCCAGCGGGCCGGTCGGGAATTCGACCAGGAACGCGGTATCGGGATGGCGATAGTGACGATGCTCGCGCTCGAACCCCAAGTCCGCCATCGCTGCTCGGATTTCGCGCGCGGCGTAGACGCCGGCCTCGACGAAATCGAGGTCGTTGGAGACGTAGCGACCCGCGCTGTAAATCGAGACGCACGAGCCGCCGGAGAGAACCACGTCGATTCCCCGCGCGCGCAGCTTGGTGCAAACGAACGCGGCCAGTTCGCCCACGGACATGCGCGCAATTTTTTTCACAGCGGCTTGCCCGCCCGTCGCGGGCGGCGTCGATTCATGATCAACCGGTCGCGAATCTCGTCCGGGTAGAATTCGAGCGTCTTTCCCAGGAGCGCGCGCAGTTCGTCGAGCATCGGGTAGCGTGGGTTGAAGGAAAAGAGGCGCGTGCGGCCGGCGGTGCGACTGACCAAGACGCCCCCCGCTTCCAGTCGCGCGAGCTGCTTCTGCACCGGCGCGAGATCGGTGCCGAAGAAACGCGCGATGTCGCGGGCGTAACCCTCGTCGCGCGCGCACAGAAAGACCAGGACCTTCTCGCTGGTCGAGGACCCCACGATGGCTTCGATCAAGACGACCTCCATTGTAGGTCATATGACCTACTAGTGAGGTCATTATACGGGAGGGCGCCGCGGGCGCAAAGCGGAAATTAGAGGAGCGCTAACCTCGGCTCGCGTACTTGAGGGCGTCGCGAACCACGTCTTCGACCGAGCGGTCCGCCTCCGGGCCCCAGTCCATGCGGTCGAGCACGGCTTCGGCGGCGGCGCGCGTCATGCCGAGGGAGGTCAACGCGAGGATGACTTCCTCGCGAACGCCGCTCTGCGACGCTGGCACTTCCGGTTCGTCGGTGGAGGTCAAGTCGTCGAGCTTGTCGCCGAGTTCGATCGAAATGCGCTCCGCGGTCTTCTTGCCGATGCCGGGAATCTTCGACAAGAACGCGGCGTCGCCCTTCTTGATCGCACTCGCGACGCGCGCGGCCGGGTGCAGCGACAACGCGGCCAGCGCGAGCTTGGGTCCGACACCGGAGACTTCGATCAGTTTCAAGAACAGCTCGCGGTCGTCGCGGTGGAGGAATCCGAACAGGCTCAAGCGATCCTCGCGCACCACGAGGTGGGTGTGGAAGATCACTTCGGCGTCGGTGGGCGAAAGCGCCTCGCGGTCCTTCTCGGGAATCGCGACCTCGAGACCCACCCCGCCCACTTCGACCACGCAGCGCGGGTGCGCGGAGACGACGCGGCCGCGGACGCGCGTGATCACGCCCCACCCCAGTCGCGCCGCTTGAACGCATGACACATCGCGATCGCGAGCGCGTCGGATTCGTCCGCGCGCTCGGGGGTCGTCTGCAGTCCGAGTATCTTCACCAGCATGTAGCTCACTTGCGACTTGTCGGCGGCGCCATTGCCAGTCACCGACTGCTTCACTTCGCGCGCGGAATATTCGAACACCGGAATGCCCGCGAGCGTCGCGGCCAGGATGGCGGCGCCGCGCGCTTCGCCCAAGACCAGCGTACTACGCGGGTTCTTGCTGTAGAAAACATCTTCGATGGCGAAGTGGGTGGGCTCGAGCTCTTTGATGACGCGGGCGACGCCGTCGTAGATCTCGCGCAGGCGCTGGTAGCGCGACTGCGAGCGCGGCGGCGCGATGGTCCCCGACGACACGTACGCGACGGAGTCGCCGTTCCCGCTCACGAGGCCGTAGCCGGTGCAGTTGCTGCCGGGGTCCACGCCGAGTATCCGGTACATCGTCCTCCCGGCGCGCGTCTATGGCGCCGCTATCCCTGCTGCAGAATCTCGTCCGGGATGTCGAAGTTGGCGCTCACGCGCTGCACGTCGTCCAGGTCTTCCAGCGCTTCGACGAGGGTCAAAACCTTGCGCGCGTCCTCGCCGTTCAATTTGACGAGCGTCTTCGGCACCTTCTGAATCTCGGCCGACCCGTAGCTCACGTTCGACTTCTTCAAGCCCTCCGCGACCGACGACAGCTCGGTGGGGTCGGTGTAGACCTCGAACACGTCGCCTTCGTCGCTCACGTCGGACGCCCCCGCGTCTAGTGCGGCCGCCATCAGAGTTTCCTCATCGACGCCCTTCTTGTCGACGGTAATCACGCCCTTGGTCTCGAAATTCCACGACACGCACCCGTTCTCGCCCAGGCTCCCGTTGTGCTTGGTGAGCGCGCGGTCGTAGATCAGCAGCTCGCCGACGTCGCCCCACCAGCCGCGG
>CAZLLI010000120.1:0-7131 GCA_964560355.1 uncultured bacterium
GCCGCATCAATTCGACCTGCGGCGGCACCCTGGTCGACATGATGCGCGCCACGCGCTACCTCCAGGTCATCGAGGAAGAGGGCCTGGTCGAGAACTCGCGCGCGGTGGGCGACTACCTCTTGCAGAAGCTGCACGCGCTGCGCGACAAGTACGCGGGCAAGGTGACCAACACGCGCGGTCGCGGCGTCATGAACGCCTTCGACCTCCCCGACGCCGAGACGCGCTCGAAGTTCCTCGCCAAGGCCAAGGAGAACGGGGTCCTCATCGTCGGATGCGGGACGCGCTCGGTGCGCTTCCGCCCGCCCTTGAACCTCAAGAAGGCCGAGGTCGACGAGGGCGTCGCCATCCTCGACAAGTCGCTGGGCCAGGTTCTGTAGTTCGCGGACGGGCCGATGTGATCGATTCCTCGACGCGATTTCCGCAGCGCCATGCAACACGAGTTTGCGATCCGGCGCGAGGACATGAGCGGAGAGGAACGATCACATCGGCCCGAGGACCGCAGCATGTCTGATCTCGTCTTCACGCACGTGCGCAAGGAATTCGACGGCGGTGTGGTCGCCGTCGAGGACTTCTCGCTCGTCGTTCCCAACCCACGCATGGTGGTTCTGGTCGGCCCGTCGGGGTGCGGCAAGACGACGCTCTTGCGCATGGTGGCGGGGCTCGAGACGCTGACGAGCGGGGAGATTCGACTCGGCGACAAGCGCCTCGACACCATCCCGCCGCGCGACCGCGACATCGCGATGGTGTTCCAGAGCTACGCGCTCTATCCGCACATGACGGTGGCGGAGAACCTCGGCTTCGGCCTCAAGATTCGCAAGACGCCGCGCGCCGAGATCGAGCGGCGCGTGAAAGAGGCCTCGGTCACGCTGGAGCTGGACGCGCTCCTCGACCGCAAGCCCGCCCACCTCTCGGGCGGGCAGCGCCAGCGCGTCGCCCTCGGGCGCGCGATCGTGCGTGAGCCGCGCGTGTTCCTCTACGACGAACCGCTGTCGAATTTGGATGCGCGCCTGCGCACCGACATGCGCGCGACCATCCGGCGCCTGTACGACCGCCTGCGCACGACGTCGATCTACGTGACCCACGACCAGGTCGAAGCGATGACGATCGGCGACGTGCTGGTGGTGATGAATCGCGGGCGCGTGCACCAAGTCGGGAGCCCCGAGCAGTGCTACCGCGAGCCGGCCGACACTTTCGTGGCGTCGTTCCTCGGCAGTCCGGCGATGAACTTCGTGGACGGCAAGATTGACGGCGAAGCCGTCGTCATGGACGGCGGCGTGCGGCTGCCGCTCCCGCGGGCGTTCGCGACCGCGGCCGCGGCGCGGACCGGCGCCGAGGTGCGCGTCGGCTTCCGCCCCGAGGACGTGCGCCCGTCGGACGAAGGCACCGAAGCCGCGCGCTTGCGCGCGCGTTTGACCCTCCGCGAGCCGCTCGGCCACGAGACGCTGACCCACCTGCGCGTGGGCGCCGCCGAGTGGGTGGCGCGCGGCACGCGCGAATTCACCCAGGACACCGCCGGCGAGACTCCGGTGTTTCTCAACCTCGACCGGATGCATATCTTCTGGAAAGATTCGGGGCGGCGCGTCGGGTGACGGCGTTCATTCTGTGGCTGAACCGCGTGTTCCGCCGGCCCAACGTCGAGGGGCGCGAATCGGCGGAGGCCTATTCGCGCTGGGAGCACCACTGGGGCCGCGAGTTCGCCCGCCTCTATATGGAACCGGCGGGGGACTTGGCGGGTAAGCGCCTACTGGACGTCGGGTGCGGCCTGGGAGGGAAGACGGTCGCGTACGCCGAAGCGGGCGCGCGCGCCGTCGGCACCGACATCGTGGAGGCGAACGCGGAGCAGTCGCGCGGCTACGCGAGCGCGGCCGGCGCGTCGATCGCGTTCTTCGTCGCCGACGCGGCGTCGCTCCCGGTGCGCGACGGCGTCTTCGACACCGTGGTCGCCAACGACGCCATGGAGCACTTTGCGGAACCGGAGCGCGCGCTGTCCGAGATGCGACGCGCGCTGCGCCCGGGAGGAGCGATCTGGGTGTTCTTCACGCCCCACTATTCGCCGCTCGGGTCGCACCTGTACGACTATCTGTACACCCCCTGGTGCCACCTCTTGTTCACGCGCGCGCAGATCGAGCGCGCCATTCGCGCCGTGCTGAGTGAACGCGCGCGCGGTGAAGACACCGGCGCGATCGAAGCCCGGGTGCGCGCGATCATGGAGTCGTATGACCGCGATCTCAATCATATGAGCATCGATCGCTTCTTGCGCATCGTGGCACGCACACCCGGGCTGCGGGTGTCGCGGCTCGCGCTCAAGCCGGCCAAGTTTCGCGCGCTCGCGCCGCTCACGCGCGTCCCCGGGATTCGCGAACTGGTGACCGGCTTCGTGACCTGCCGACTGGAGCGCGTGTCGTGAGCGGCGTCGCCTCGCTTCTCACCGCCATGCGCGTGCCGGAGGAGCGCGACCGCACGCTGGCGTGGGCGGTCGTGATCTCGATCTTGGTGCACGCGTTGTTTCTCACCGCGGTGGTCGTCAAGCGCGAGCGCGCGCTCAAGCTCGACCTGACGCGCGCGCAGGAGGAGTTGCCGGTCGAAGTCTCGCTGGTCGAGCCCCCCGAGAATCCCGTTCCGACCGATCAGAGGAGCAGCAACTTGTCGACGGTGTCCTCGGCCGCGAGCGATATGGATCCGCGCGACACCCAGTCCGACGTGCCCCACGGCGCGCAGCTGCTCGAGCAATCGCAGCCCACGAGCGGGCGCAACGCGTCGCAGCAGAGTCGCGGCCAGGATGGCAGGAACGGCGAGGACGCGAAGGACCTCGCGGCCACCGACCGCACGCAACCCGACGACCAGGAAGGATTGTCGGAGGCGCTGCAGCGCTCGCGCGGCACTACCACGCTCGACACGCCGCACGACTTTGCGCTGCCCGCGGAGCAGCCCGACTTCGGCGACGACGGGTCGGCGAGCATGACGATCGGCAACATCACGCTCAACACCACCGCGTGGGACTTCGCGCCGTACCTGCTCGACTTGAAGCGCCGCATCCGCCAAAAATGGATTCCGCCGGTCGCGTTCGCGCAGCTCGGCGCGATCCACGGCTACACGTGGGTCAACTTTCGGATCTATCCGGACGGCCGCATGCAAGACCTCTCGGTGGTGGAGACCGAGGGGCACGATTCGCTGCACCGTTCCAGCGTCAATGCCATCAAGGGTGCGGCGCCGTTTCGCCCCCTGCCCGACAAGTTCCCGGAGGATTACCTCGAGATTACGTTTGGTTTCTATTATTTGCTCCCCGGCGACGACGTGCGCTACTTCCGCAACGGCCGGCCGATTCGCAAGGAAGATCGCGCGCAAGAGGACGAGAAGGGGTCGCCTTGAATCTTCCCCGGTCGTGTGCTACAAGGTGCCGATGATTCCCGCCCAGATTTCCTTCCCGGCGTCGCGCGCGCGGCGTGTCGCGGCCTTCGTGTGCGCCTTCGGCGCCTTCGCGATCGCCGCGTGCTCGTCCGACCCACGCTCGACGCTCGGCTCCGACGACGACCTGATCGGGAGTGAGCCCGGCACCATCTTCGACGACACCCTGGATGTCGGGTCCGACACCACCTTCGTGTACGAAACGGCGCTCGCGTACGATGACGTGCTCGAGCTCGGCCGCGTGTCGGGCTACCAGCGCGCGATGGTGATCCAAATCTCGTGGGAGAAAGCGTCGCTCGATGCGGGGCGGACGGTCGACGACGCCAGCTTGCGCATCATGCCCGACGACGTCGACGGCGACGTCCCGGCGCGTTTCTATCAACTGGCCGAACCGTACGCGGAGGGAGATTCTGTTCCCAGCCTCGACACGCTGTCGGTGATCATCGATCCCGACACCGGGAGCCCCAACCGCACCCTGGTCGCGTCGACGCGCGAGAATCCGCTCCCGCCCGCGCTCGTGCAGCAGTGGATTCGGGGCGAGATCGATCGTAACGCGATCGCCGTCGTGTACCCCGACGACGTCAACGACCGCATCGCCACCTTCAAAGCGCTGCAGGCGGGGACGGATATTCCGCAACTGTACGTTCACTTCACCGACGGAACGTCGCGCACGTATTTCACGAACGCCGACGCCACCTTCGTGCGCCCCACGACGACCACGTCGAACCTCGTCATCTCCGACGGCTACGTTCGCCGGCTCTACTTCCGCATTCCGTTCGACCAATTGGCGGACCGCGCGGCGGTGCACAACGCGCGCGTGCGCCTTTATATCGTGCCCGGGTCGACGCTGGGGAGCGACCCCAACCTGATCGTGTTCATTCCAAAGTCGAGCGACCCCACGAGCGCCGACTTTCTCACCGGGCAAAACGTGACCGCGATTTCGTACCAGGCGAGCGCGGACTACGTCGAGTTCTCGATGACCAACGCGGTGGCGCTCACCCTCGACGGCACCCTCGAGGACACCGGCGTCGTGGTACGCTACGACGCCGAGAATTCGAGCCTGCGCCAGGTGCAGTTCTACGGTTCCGACGCCCCCGCGAACCTGCGCCCGCGCATCCACGTCACCTCGTCGACACCGGCCGACTTCCACCCGGGGACTCCGTGAAAACGCGCGTCGCTCTGTTGATGGCCGTGCTGGCGGCGTTGTGCGCGCACCCGCGCGCGGCGCGCGCCGACTCCGTGTTCGGCTTGAACCTGCTCGGCGAGCGTATCGAAGCGGTCGACGCGCGCACGGCGGCACTCGGCGGTTTTGTGCAGGTGGTCGATGACTCGCTCGGCATCTTGCAGTACAACCCCGCCATGCTGGCGTGGTCGAAGCGCGTCGCCTTCGCGGTCGCGGGCTACGTCACGCGCGACGCCAGCCAGTCGACCGACTACGAGCGCGTCGTCGTGGCGACGAAGTTCTCCGCGTTCACGTTCGCGTTTCCGCTCTTCAAGCGCGCGCTCACGGCGTCGGTCGGTTATCGCGGGCGCTACGACCCCGACTACGACTTCGCGACCCCGGGCGTGACACCCACCGGCGACGCCTACAGCGACGTCTACGAGCGCTCGGGCGGAACCTGGGCGGTGCCGATCACGGTCGCGGCCGATCTCGGCCGGCGCGTCAAGGTGGGCGGGACTTTCTCGCTCGAGCGCGGCACGGTGGAGAATCGTTGGGCGGTCGACTTCCAAGGCACGGGGACCGCGGACGCATCCAGCGAACAGGTGAACGAGGTGCGCGGTAATTCGTTCGGCGCGGGTATCGTGGTGCGCCCGGTCGCGGGGTTGTCGCTCGGCGTCGCCTACGAGAGCGCGATCGACTACGACGTCGACGTCGACGAAACCTTCACCAACTCTAGCGCGGACACGAGCTACAACTCGACCATGCACCAGCCCGACCGCTGGACGGCGTCGGTGACGTGGCGCGTGATGCACGGCTTCACGGTGTACGGCGGCGCCTCCATCAGCGACTTCACCCAATTCGAAGGCCTCGACTTTCCGCCCAGCCGGCTCGCCGAGGAGCGCGTCGCGTCGCTGGGGCTCGAGTACCGCTTCAAGGGGTCGCACTTTCCCATTCGCGCGTCGGCGTGCTTCGAGCAATTGCCGTACACGCTGCCCGACGGCCAGGAGATCTCGCGCGTGTCGTTCGCGCTGGGGAGCGGATTGATGTTCCGCACCGGGCGCGGTAAGCTCGACGCGGCGCTGCAATTCGGCAAAGTGGGATCGGTCGACACCAACACGTACGAGGACCGCCAAGTGCGCTTCTACATCAGCATCGCGGGGTCGGAGACGTGGTCGACCAAGCGCGAAGGACGCTACTAATGAGAACGCGCGCGTTTCTCGTGATCGCGTGCGCGGTAGCACCCGCGCTGTTGGCGTCGTGCGGGCAGAGCAAGAGCGCGGGCAAGGCCGCGCCGGCGAAGGCGAGCCTCGCGCAAACGCTCGACGCCATGGCGCCCGACGAGCAGCTCGAGTACGTGCGCAAGCTCGAGCGCGAAACGCCCAGCGACCCCACCCTCGCGTTCCACGAGGGCAACGCCTACTACTCGCTCGGCAGCTCGCTGCCCGAAGAGGAGCACACGCGCGCGGTTGCGTACTACGACAGCGCGGTGGTCGCCTACCAGCGCGCGGTCGACCTCGATTCGACCTACTCGAAGGCGTACGTCAACATGGGGCTCGCCTACGACGCCCAGTCGCGCCGCGCCGACGCGCGCCGCGTGCTGCGAAAAGCGATCGAGGTCAATCCCAACGACGTGCTCGCGTATTGCCACCTCGGTTTGGTCGAGCAGAGCTTCGGCAATTACGGCGACGCCGTGAAGTTGTACGAGCAGGCGCTCGCGATCGACCCCAACAGCGCGCAGGCGCACTACAACTTGGGGCTCGCGTTCGCGGAGACCAAGGTGTTCAAGGAAGCGCTGGTCGAGTGGGAGAAAGTGATCGCGCTCGACCCCGACGGGGAATTGGGCAAGACGGCGTCGGAGAACGTGCGCCTCCTGCGCCAGTACATGGAAGAGAAGCCGAAGTGACCATGCAGGGCGAATTCATCTCTCTCGATGCGGCGCGCGCCGCGCGCGGCACCGACGCGCACGTGCTGCTCGCGATGAGCGGCGGCGTCGACTCCGCCGTGTCCGCGCTCACGCTGGTCGCAGCCGGCTATCGCGTCGTCGGCCTCACGATGAAGAATTACTGCTACGGCGACTTCGGCTCGTCGCCGGCGCCCGAGCGCAGCTGCTGCTCGACCGAAGCCATCGACGACGCGCGCGCGGTGTGCCAGCGACTCGGCATTCGCCACCTGGTGGTGAGCACCGAGGAGATCTTCGGCCGCGAGGTGTACCACAACTTCCTCGACGAATACCGCCGCGGCCGCACGCCCAACCCGTGCGTGCGCTGCAACTCGATCGTGCGCTTCGATACCCTGGTGGAGTGGGCCGACCGCATGGGCTTCGACCACGTGGCGACCGGGCATTATGCGCGCGTTTTTCGGTCGGCGAGCGGGTGCAAGTATGTGGCGCGCGCACTTTCTCGTAGCAAGGATCAGTCGTACTTCCTCTCCGCGCTGGACCCGAAGATTCTAGAGCGAGTCCTGTTCCCACTGGGGGACCGTGAGAAGACCCATGTGCGCGCCGACGCGCGCAATTCCGGACTCTCCGTTGCCGACAAGCCCGACAGCCAGGAAGTGTGCTTCAT
>CAZLLI010000121.1:0-6914 GCA_964560355.1 uncultured bacterium
CCTACGGCACCGGCGCCATCATGGCCGTGCCGGCGCACGACGAGCGCGACTTCGCCTTCGCGCGCAAGTACGGCCTCGAGGTCATCCCGGTCATCCAGCCCCCGGGCATGGTGCCCGACGGCGACGCGCTGACCGAGGCGCACGTCGGCGAGGGCGTGATGATCAACAGCGCGCACTTCAACGGCACGCAGGCCACCGACGAGAAGGGCATGAAGAATCCCGCCATCCGCGCCGTGACCGAGTGGCTGGAGCAGCAGGGCACCGGCAAGCGCGCCGTCAACTACCGCTACCGCGACTGGCTGATCTCCCGCCAGCGCTACTGGGGCGCGCCCATCCCGATGATCCACTGTCCGAAGTGCGGCGTGGTCCCGGTACCAGATAACCAGCTCCCGGTGCGGCTACCGGACGACATCGACTTCCGCCCGCGCGGCGACGGCAAGAGCCCGCTCGCGACCAGCGACGCCTTTCGCAACGTCGCGTGTCCGCGCTGCGGCGGCGCCGCCGAGCGCGACACCGATACCATGGACACCTTCGTGGACTCCAGCTGGTACTTCTTGCGTTACTTGAGCCCGCGCGACGAAGCCCGTGCGTTTCGGAAGGATCTGTGCGATGCCTGGCTGCCCGTCGACCAGTACATCGGCGGCGTCGAGCACGCCATTTTGCACCTCTTGTACGCCCGCTTCATCGTCAAGTTCTTGCACTCGCGCGGCCACGTGTCGTTCGACGAGCCCTTCGCGCGCCTGTTCACGCAAGGCATGGTGTGCAAGAACGGCGTCAAGATGTCGAAGAGCAAGGGCAACGTGGTGCCGCCCGATACCATCATCACGCCCATGGGCGCCGACACCATGCGCCTGTACATCCTGTTCTGCGGACCGCCCGAGCGCGACACCGAGTGGAACGACGAGAGCGTCGAGGGTTGCTATCGGTTCCTGAACCGCGTGTGGCGCTTCCACGAGTCGCACCCGCAGGCGCTCGCGACGCCGTTCGCGGGGTCGATCGACTACGCGTCGCTCACGGAGCCCGAGCGCGCGCTGTTCCGCAAGACGCACCAGACCATCCGGCGCGTGGTCGACGACATCAACGACCATTTCCATTTCAATACCGCCATCAGCGCGCTCATGGAGCTGTCGAACGCCATGGCCGAATTCCTGGACGCGCCCGGGGCGCGCGCCGACGCGCCTACATTCCGCTTCGCCTTCGACGCGCTCATCCGGCTGCTCGCGCCCATGACGCCGCACCTGTCCGAAGAACTGTGGGAGCGGACCGGCCACACCGGGAGCGTGTTCGGGATGCGGACGCCGCAGGCGGACGCGGCCTACGTGAAGGACGAAACCTTCGACCTCGTGATCCAGGTCAACAGCAAGATCCGCGCGCGCGAAACCGTCCCCGCGGACACCGACGCCGAGCGCATGAAGGCGATCGCACTCGCGCACCCGCGCATCCAAGAGATCCTCGAAGGACGTCCACCCAAGCGGGTGGTCGTCATCCAGAACCGCCTGGTCAACATCGTCATCTAGGGCGGATTGGGTCCCAGCGGAGCCGGTCAGCATCATCACCCCTAGGGCTAGTTAACATAATGTATCTTATGCGCCACACGGTCGTGGGTCGAACCCACGCGCGGAGGCCCCGGCGCGGGCTTCCCTTGCCTCAAACGACGACTAGGACAGCGGCGGGATCTTCTCGCGGTACGGCGCGAAGAACGGCATCTCCCAGCGTTCTCCGAACAACGCCTTCACGAAACCCATCACGGAGAGAAACAGCGCGGTCAAGTAAACGAAGACTTGCGCGATCACGACCACGATCAGCCCTACGAACGGGAGCCTCCCCACGGTGCGGTCGATGATGGCGATGGCGACGAAGGCCACGCATTCGGCGAGAAACAAGAGGAAGGCCTGGCGCGCGTGGAAGCGGACGAAGCGGCTCTCCTTCGCCTTCCAGAGGGCGAGGAAGCACATGAAGAACAGGTAGCCCACCGCCGCAAACCAACGCTCGGCGTCGGTTGGGGTGGTTCGATCGCGGGTCGGTGCGTTGGGTGCGGTCACTCCGCTTCGTTACTGGAGAAGCTCGACGGCCACGCTCGCGCGCGCTTTGACGTCGCCCGTGCCGTGGTCCGACGCCAGTTTGTAGTACACGAGCGCCTCTTTCGAATTGCTGGCGAGCGTGTACAGGTCGCCCGCGTTGTACGCGGCGTCGCCGTAGCGCGGGTCCTTGAAGTCCAGCTTGGAAACCGCCAACGCCATGACGGGCGCGGCTTCCGCGTAGTTCTTCATGCCTTCGTAGCACAGCGCTTTTCCGATCAGCGCCGCCACTTCGAACTCGGGATACTTGGACGCTTCGGCGAGGTACAGGTCGTAGTCGGCGAGCGCTTCCTCGAAGCTGCCTTGCTTCGACTCGCACTCCGCCTTCAGGAAGCGCGCCGCGATCGACGCCTTGCCGCCGTTACGCTCGGCCACTTGCTGGAAGCTCGACTTGGCCGCCGTGTAGTCGCCCTGCAACATGAGCGCCATCGCGGACCCCATGACGCGGTCGGCTTGGCGCGCGTTGTTCTCGCGGCTATTGGCGGCGAAGACCAGGATCGCGACCACAGCCACCAACGCGACGACGCCGATCACGACTTGGTTGAAATGGGCCTGCGCCCATTCGGTGAAGCGGACAGTGGTGGTGACGAGCTTGTCTTCGCGAATCTGCTTGCGGGTGACTCGTTTTGCGGTCGCACTCATGTAGAAACTTCTCTCCTCGGCAAAGTGGCGGTAATTCGTTTAGATTCGGTACTCTAGCACACGCGGGGCGGCCCGACAAGGGCTTCGTCGGCGTTCCCGCGCGGCGGCACGGGCGACGAAAGGCGTTGACACCCACAAGACGGCGTCCGCACGCTAGAGTCTCCCCTGGCCCTTTCGGAGGAACCATGGCGACCCAACCGTCCCCCGACGCGCGCCGGCGATCCCACGTCGCCTACGACCGCGCTGCGCTGTGGGCGCGCGCGCTCCTGTTCGTGTTCGTGGTCGCCACCGTCGTGCTCGCGTTCCCCGGCGCGCGCGAGCGCTTCCAGTCCCCGTATTCCGGCATTCAGTCGCGCAACCTGGTCGTGCAGTCGGTGCGTGCCGACGGGCCCAACGCCGACGCCGACCTGCGCCCCGGCGACGAGCTCTTCGCCATCGACGGCGAGCGCCTGCGCAACGGCGCGCACTACCAGCACGTGGTGGCCGCCAACCACGCGTTTCGCCCCCAGTCCTACGACCTGCGGCGCAGCGGCGTGGTGCTGCAGACCTGGGTCGAATACCAGCCCCTCCCGCGCATGATGGCGGCGGAGCGCGTGGTGCTGATCGTGCTCGCGCTCGCGTTCCTCGTGGTCGGACTGTGGGTCTACTTCCGGCGCAGCGACACGCTCGGCACGTTGTTCGCGCTCAACTCGGCGATCCTGGCCTCGTTCCTCACCGACGGCCCTTCGACCGGCAATCCGACCCTCCAGCTCGCGAGCGAGATCCTCGGCGACGCCGTCATCCTGGTCTTCCCCGCCACCATTTTGCACTTCTTCCTGCGCTTCCCCGACCGCGGGCCGCGCGAGAACGGGCGCCGCAGCCGCGCCGCGTGGTTGTATACGCCGCCGCTCCTCATCTTCGCCGCCAGCGCGGTGGTGTCGACGCGGCGCTTCCAGTCGGGTGCCGCCGCCGAAACCGAAGAGCAGGTCGTGCTCGCGCTCTCGACTATCTACTTCGTCGCGTACCTGCTCGCGTCGCTGGTGGTGTTCGTGCGCGCGTACCGCGCCTCCGCGCGCGCGCAGAAGCAAAAGCTGCGCGTCGTCATCGCCGGCACCGTCGCGGGACTGTTGCCCTTCGTCGCCGCCACCGTGCACGCCAGCATCCGCCCTGAAGCGGGCGCTATGAGCTTCACGCTCCCGGCCGAGCTGTGCCTCGGCTTCGTGCCGGTGGCGTTCGCGTACGCGATTCTGAAGCACGGGGCGATCGAGCTCACGTCGGTGGTGCGCAAGAGCTTGGTGTACGCGCTCCTCACCGGCCTACTCATCGCGGCGTACTACGCGCTCGTGCAGACCGCGGGTGCCTTCCTCTCGCGCCAACTCGGCGTGAGTCAGGTGGTGTGGGAAACCATCGCGGTGGTAGTGCTCGCGGTCGCCTTCGCGCCCGTGCGCGAAGGCGTGCAAGGCATCGTCGACCGCGTGTTCTATCGCACCGAGTTCGTTTACAAGCAGGAAGTGATCGACTTCGGGCGGCGCGTCGCGCGCACGCTCTCGCGCAAGGAGATCCTCGACCATTTCATCGGCCGCGCCGACGCGCTCCTGCACCCGTCTTTCGCGGCGGTCTATTTGCGTGGAACCGACAAGGACCTCGAGCTCGAGCGCGTGCACGGCGCCGCGCCCGAGTTGAACCCCACCTTCGCCGCCGATTCGTTCCTGGGGCGCTACCTCACACGCTACCGCACACCGCTCTTGGTCGAGTTCCTCGACCGCTCGTGGGAGCGCCCGCACTTGGATCCCGACGCGCGCCGCCTCTTGTCGATGCCGGGGCTCGCTGCGTGCGTGCCGATCGCGGCGCCGGATCGCCTGTTGGGGGTGGCGCTGCTCGGGCAGAAGCGCTCGGGGCTCGCCTACCGTCGCGCCGACGCCGAGCTATTGGAGACCTTCGCCGACCAACTCGCGCTCGTGATCGAAAACGCCGACTTGATTCACTCGTCGATCGAACAGGAACGCTTGAAGAGCGAAGTGATGCTCGCGCGCGACATCCAGCAGGCGCTGCTCCCCGCCAGCGCGCCGCGCCTGCGCGACGTCGAGATCCTGGGCCAGATGACGAGCTCGAGCGAAGTGGGCGGCGACTACTTCGACTACTTCATGCTCGACGAAGGACGCCTGGTGGTCGCGATCGGCGACGTCATGGGCAAGGGCGTCCCGGCCGCGATGCTGATGGCGTCGTTGCAGGCAGTGTTCAAGAACCGCGCGGCCAAGGGCGGCCTCGCGCCCCACGAGCTCAATTCCGAGCTCAACGACTACATGGTCGAGAATGCCAAGCCGGGCCAGTTCGCCACCTTCTTCTGCGGCGTCCTGGACCTCCCGACATCGACCTTCACCTTCTCCAGCGCCGGCCAGTGCCCCGCCCTCCTGGCCACGAACGGCTACATCGACCGGCTCGGAAACGGGGGAACCGTCCTGGGGGCCAACCGCAACCAGCGCTACGCAGAGGGCTCCACGGCCTTCCACCCGGGCGATCTCCTCCTCCTCTATACCGACGGGGTCATCGAGCAGATGAACCCGCAGGGCGAGCCCTATGGCGAGCAACGCCTCGTCGACTTCCTGGGGGCGAATCGAAACCTACCGCCCGACCGGCTGCAAAACGCACTACTGCGCGAAATCCTGGAGTTCGGCGAAGGCCACCAGCACGACGACATCACCAGCGTAATCGCGGTCCGTAGAAGCGCTTAGGGCCTCAAGAGGGCGCCAACCACCGCTGCGCTCCGGCCCGGGGCACGGGCTATGCACGACGCCACCCCGACGCCTCGTCAGACCGGCGTGGCGCCGATGGGTTGTATCCCGTGACTCCTCCGAAGGGGGTGCCCAACATGCGGATCGAACTCGTCGACCTACTCTGGTGGCTTAGAAAGCGGTAACTCGCCTGCGGTGTTCCTGGATGCCCGTTTCGCGAGCGTGACACCTGGGAACACCGCCCGCCACCTCCTCCTCCCGGTCTAATCCTTTCCCATTCGGATTCAAGTACTGCTCGAAATGAGCGACCCTTCATCCCGTCTTCACGCCCTAAAGTACTTTGCTCCTCCCGTTGACAATTTTCGCAAACCGCGGCTATACTGACTTTCGCAACGAGAGTCCTCCCTCTTCTGCGCGTGCGCCTGCTCTTCAAGCTAGTGGATAGCGAAGCGGTTGCCGCATGGGCCTCTGACGGGCGAAACAGCGGACGGCAGTTCGGGGGCGAACTCTCGTTCTTTTTTTTCCCCTCCCCCTCCGTCATCATTCCCTTCCGATGCGCCGGTTCCTCGTCATCGTTGTCGCGATCGTCGTTGCCGTCTTCGCGGTGGTGCTTTTCTTCGCTCGACCGATCGAGCATCTGGTCGACCGACGCCTGAACGCGACCACGCAGCCGCTCGCACGTGTCAGCGAGCACGCGTCGGAGCTCCACCAGCGCCTCTTCATCGCCGACCTCCACTGCGACGCGCTACTATGGGACCGCGACCTTCTCCAGCACTCGGCGCGGGGGCTCGCCGATCTCCCGCGTCTGCGCCAAGGCCACATCAAACTACAGGTGTTCTCGATGCCCAACGCCTATCCGCTCTTCGCCAATTACCAGCGCACGCCGTCGTTTCCCGACATCTTGGGCTTCGCTGCCTTCGCGAACCGGTGGCCGCGCGAGACGTGGTTTTCTCCCGAGGAGCGGGTGCTCCACCAGCCAGGGATTCTGGGCAGCGCCGCTGGGCGCTCACACATGTTCCTGATTATTGCGGGAGACACCGGGCCGTTGAGCCTGGCAGGCCGCTCCTACGAAGGCGTGCTCGCCATTCTCGCGGTTGAAGGGCTGCACGTGCGCGACGGCGACTTGGTAGCGATCGACCACATGTTTCGCGCCGGCGTGCGCGTGTTCGGCCTCGCGCACATGAGCGACAACGCCGTGGCGGGCTCGGCGCACGGGTGGCGCAAGTACGGGCTCACCGACTTCGGACGCCGCGTGGTGGCGCGCATCGATTCGTTGGGCGGCATCGTCGACCTCGCCCACGCGTCGGAGCAGACCATCGACGACGTGCTCGCGATGCCGGGCGTGCGCGTGATGGTGTCACACACCGGCGTCGATGGAACGTGTCCCGGCGAACGCAATCTCTCCGATGATCAGTTGAAGCGCATCGCCGAGCGCGGGGGTGTGATCGGGGTCGGGTTCTGGCGGGGCGCGACGTGCGGCGAC
>CAZLLI010000122.1:0-6912 GCA_964560355.1 uncultured bacterium
TTTGAAGTCCCCGAGGTCCACCAGGGCCCATCCATTCCCGAGGCGGTCGTCCCGGCCCAATAACGCGACATGCCCGTTTCGGGCATGTTCGGCCGAGAATATAACAGATGGCCGAAGAGGCCGAGAAGCCCGATCTTGGCGCCCCCGCGCCGGGCTAAGTCGTTGCGGCCGCCCCCGAAGAACGCGCTTGCGCGCGTCGTCGCCGGATGGTTTTCTTAAGCGCAACGCGCCGGCCGTCGGCCCCTCCCAACCCGAAGACGGCCGGACCGGACGAACGACTTCCCCTAACGAAAGATGGATTCGATGCACGCCTTCGCACCGCCCTTCGCCGCGGCCGGGTATTCGCTCTCGCAAATCCTGGGCGACACCGGAATCTTCGGGCTGGTCAGCCTTGGGGTTCTCACCCTCGCGTCGATCGCGTCGTGGGGCGTCATGATCGAACGCTGGCGCTTCTTCCGCCAGCTCGACCGCAAGGTCCGCGATCTCAAGAACGTGATTCGCACGCGCGGCATCGCGAACGCGCTCGCGGAGGCGGAGACGTACCTCCCTTCGGTCGAAGCCGCCGTGCTCGACGAAGCGCACCTCTACATGAGCACGCGCGGCATCGACGGCCAGCTCGTGCTCGACGACCGCGCGGGCGCCGAAGCCGAGCGCGGGCGCTTGCGCGCGCTCCTCGAAGGGCGCGCGAGCAGCCAATTCGCGGTGATGGAGCGCTACCTCATCCTGCTCTCGACGGTGGCGAGCGCGTCGCCGTTCTTGGGACTGCTCGCGACCGTGTGGGGCATCATGCACAGCTTCCTCGGCATGGCCGCGGGCGGAGCGGCCAGCATCGACGTGGTCGGACCCGGCATCGCGGAAGCCCTCGTCGGCACCATCGCGGGCTTGGGCGCCGCCATTCCCGCGCTCGTCGGCTACAACATGTTCGTGCGCCGCGTGCAGAAGAAGGAATCCGAGATCGACCTGTTCCTCTCGCGCATCGTCGAGTACCTGGTCGCGGTGCGCGGCGAAGAGACGGCCGCGATCGACACCCCCGCGCGCCCCTCGCGCAAGTCGCTCGCCCTTTAGGAATGCCGCGATGAGACGCCGGCGCTTCCACAGTGTGGCGGAGATCAACGTGACGTCGCTTGTCGACATCATGATGGTGCTGCTCGTCATCTTCATGCTCACGGCTCCGCTCATGCAGACCGGCGTGCAGGTAAAGCTCCCCACCGCGAAGTCGGTCGCGATCAAGGAGGCGGAGGCGATCGTGGTCACCGTCGCGCAAGACGGCGCCTTGTTCGTGAACGGCGCCCCCACGACGCTGGCCGGCATCGGCGCGACCCTCGAGTCGTTGCGCGCGAGCGGCGAAGAGCGCGTGTTCGTGCGCGGCGACACCAACGTTCCGTACGGCGTCGTGTTGTCGGTGATCGGCGAGATCAAGTCGGCGGGAATCACCAACGTCGGCATGATCACCGAGAAGGGGTCGGAGACGCAGTCGAACCAATAGCGCGCGCGATAGCGCCGCCCGCGCCGACCCGCGTGCTCCCGAAGCGCGCGGGTTTTTTCGTGCCCCGGGGCGTGCTATAATTGTGGCCTCAAACCGCCACCGAGGAGCCTTTGCCGTGCATCGTCTGACCACCAGCGTCCTGGCGGCCGTTCTGTTTTCCTCCGCGTCGTTCGCGGCCGAAGTGGATTTGCAGAACGCCTTTCCCGGCCTGCCTGAGTTCAGCTTCCCCACCGAATTGCGGGACCCCATGGACGGGACCAGCCGCCTCTTCATGTGCGAGAAGGCCGGCGCCATCTGGGTGTTCGACAACGACCCCGCCGTCACCACCAAGAAGCTCTTCATGGATCTCACTCCGTACGTGAACTCCTATTGGGAGTGCGGGCTCCTCGGCCTCGAGTTCGACCCCGGCTACGATTCCACCGGCGTCTTCTACGCCTTCTACACCACGAGCGGCGTGCTCACGTCGCGGCTGTCGCGCTTTCACGTGAGTGCCAGCGACCCCGACGCCGGCGACTTGGGCAGCGAAGAAGTCCTGATCGAGATTCCGCAGACCAACTCCTGCCACAAGTCGGGGTGCCTCCAATTCGGTCCCGACAACTATCTCTACGTCACCATCGGCGACGACTGCCTGGGCTGGCCCGCGCAGGATCGCACGTCGCTCAAGGGCAAGATGCTGCGCCTCGACGTGCGTGACCAACCGCCCGGCACGTACGCGATCCCGCCCAACAATCCCTTCGTCGGCAACCCCAACGGCTGGCGCGAAGAGATCTGGGCCTACGGTTTTCGCAACACGTGGCGCTTCAGCTTCGATTCCGAGAGCGAGCGCCTGTGGGCCGGTGACGTCGGCGAAGCAACGTGGGAGGAAGTGAATTTGATCCAGAGGGGGCGCAACTACGGCTGGTGGAAGATGGAGGGCGCGCAGTGCTATCCCAATCCCGCCGTGTGTGACACCGCCGGCATGAACGCCGTGCTCCCCATCGCGCAATTCCAACACTTGTCCGAACTCGGCGAGTCGGTCACGGGCGGGTACGTGTACCGCGGACACACCTGCCCCAGCCTGTGGGGCAAGTACGTGTACGCCGACTACGTCAACGGCACCATGTGGGCGCTCTCCTATGACGGTGTCAGCGCGAATGTCGAAGAGATCCAACCCGCGTCAGAGCGCCCGTACAATTTTCTATGCACCTTCGGCGTCGACCACACCGGCGAGCTGTACGTCGTGACCCTGTGGGGCGACATCTATCGCATGATCGACCTCACCACCGGTGTGGACGATCGCACGCCGCCCGCGACGACGCTCCGCGCGCTCCCCAATCCGTTCCAGACCTCGACCACGTGGGAATTCAGCGTTCCCGTGGCGGGCGACGCACGCATCGACGTGTACGACGTGAACGGACGCCGCGTGCGCGTGCTCACATCGCGCGCGACCGCGAACACCCGCCTCACTTGGAACGGCACCGACGACGCCGGCCGAGAGCTCGCGAGCGGCATCTACTTCGCGCGCCTCACCGTCGACGGTCGCACCGTCGCGCACCAACGCGTCGTACTCGTGCGATAAGAAGGAGTGGCTGCGGGGGGAGGATTCGAACCTCCGATATCCGCATTAACAGTGCGGCGTTGTGCCACTCAACTACCCCGCAGAATCCCAAACAAAAAGGGACATCCAGTATGCACTGGACGCCCCTTCTGTGACAAGCAGAGTTGTTTACCCGCCCGTTACGCCTCCGGCCGGCTCCAGCGGAAGCGCACCTTTTCCACCCAGTGGGTGTTGCCGTAGTTGTCGACGAAGCCGACGTCGCCGAAGACGTTCGCGCCCGCGGGCGGCGCGGGCAGGAGCACGTAGAAGTACGCCCACGCGCGCGTGCGCACGTTGGGGTCGACGGCGAAGGTGCCGTGGGTCCCGCTCGCGCGGTCGAGCACGTGGATGAAGCCTTCGACGGCGGGCTTGCGCAGCTTGGCACCGACGAATTGTACGCGGTGCTCGCTGCGATTGGTCACGCTGAATTCGCCGACGAGCTGGAACATGGTGCGACCGCCGACGGCGGACGTGTTCCAGGTCGCGCGCGGGCCGGGGACGAGCAGCACGTCGATGGCGCGCTTGGGCGTATCGGGAAGTCGCAGCCACCCGCGTGGCCGAGACGCCTTGGGAATCTTGCCGAGCCACTCCAACATCGCGGTCCGTCCTCTCGCCGGCGAACCGCGCACGGAAATCGACGCGCGGTCGACGGCAACCGGTGGGGACGGCCGAGGTGTAGCAGGCCCGGGGCGGATTCGTCCAACTTTTTTCGCGCGCCGGTGTGAGGGCTAGCGGGTGATCACCATCTTCCGGGTGATGGTCGCGCCCGCGGCGGTCACACGATAGAAGTAGACCCCGCTCGCGAGCGCTCTTCCCCGCCCGTCGCGCGCGGCGAACGGAATCCGGTTCCACCCCGCGCCCGCCCCCTTCACGTCGAACGAACCCACGCGCCGCCCGGCGACGTCGAACACCTCGACGCTCACGTCGGAGACCTGGGGCAGCCCGACCTCGAGGTCGGTGGTGGCGGCGAACGGGTTGGGGTGATTCTGGCGCACGGTGAGCGCGGTGAGCGCGGGCGTCTCGCCCACGCCGGTCGCCGCCAGCACGCTGGCTTCGTTCGACGGCGGGCCTTGGTTGGCGTGCACGTCGTACGCGGTGACGATGTAGTAGAGCGCGCTGGTCGGCGCGCCGGCGTCGGTGAGCACGGTGTCGTTCGACGCAGCGAGGAAGTTGATCGGGACCGGCGTCACCCCGGACGCGGTTCTGCGATACACGGCGTAGTCGCGCAGGTCGGAGACGTGCACGCCGTTCCACTTGAGGTAGACGTTGTTGCCGATGCGCTGCGCGGTGAGCAAGAGCGGCGCGGCCGGCGCCAGGTTGTCGACGGAGTGCCCGCTCATTTCGTTCGACGCGAACGACACGAAGTAGTCCGCGACGAAATGCGCGGCCACCATGAAGTACTCATTGCCGGTCGCACTCGCGACGGAGTCGGCGCGGGTGTCGGCGGAGAAGGTGTAGCCGGGCCAGCCCTGCGCGTCTTGCGAACCGACGCGTTCGTAGTAGCGCCCGGGCGCGGAGAGATAAATCGGCTGCGCGGCGTCGGGCGCAAGATCGCGCAGGCCGTCGGGCGTGATGGTCGCGGCACCGACCGGGACCGCGTCGACCGCGCGCCAGATCGAGTAGAACTGGATGGTACGCGGGAAGGCGTTGTCGCGCCCGCTCGCGTTCCAGTTCACCGCCACTTTACCGCCTTGGTCGTGCGGGATGTCTTTGACCGCCGTGATGACGGGCTCGGGACGTCCCCAAAATCCGTAAGTGTTGTCGACGCGCTGGACGTAGGTTTCCGCCCCCGCGCTGCGATAGTCCGACCACACGAAGACGGTGCCGCCCGCGCCGTCCGCGACGCTGATCGGGACGCCTTGGTAGTTGGGCGCGCTGCTCACGCTGATGCCGTCGTACGCCCACATGGGAGCACCCGCGCCGCTCAAGCGCTGCGCGAACACGTTCGCGAAGTCCGGCGTGGCGCCGTTGCGGCCATCGGTCCACGACACCACGCAGCCGCCGTTGCCGTCTTGCACGACGAACGGATTGAGCTGCGAACCAGTGGCCGTGCACACCGCGACGCCGTCGCCGGTCCACACGGGCGCGCCGCTGCCGCTCACGCGCTGGGCGTAGACGTCCCAGTCCAGCGCGCGGTAGTCGTGCCACGCCACCACCGCACCGCCCGCCCCGTCCGCCACCATCGCCGGCCAGCGCTGGTCGAGGGCCGCCGTGCACAGCGCGACGCCGTTGCCGAGCCATTGCGCGGCCGCGCCCGAATTGACGCGTTGCGCATAGACGTCCCAGTTGCCGCCGTTGCGCTGGTCCGACCACGCGATGACGGCACCGCCCGCCCCGTCGGCGACCACGAGCGGCGCTTGTTGGTGGCCGAGCGCACCGCACATGCTGGTTCCGCTCGCGCCCCACTGCACCGAACCCGCCGACGTGAGACGCTGCGCATAGATGTCGGAGTCGGCGCCGCCGAAGCGCCAGTCGCGCCACACCAGGATGGTGCTCCCCGCGCTCGCGACGATTTGCGGCGAATCCTGGTCGCTCCCGTCGACGCACACGATGACGCCGTTTCCCACCCATTGCACGACGCCGCTCGCGTTGACGCGCTGCGCGTAGATGTCGAAGTTGCTCGTGCTGCGAAAGTCGGACCACGCGGCGACGAAACCACCGGCGCCGTCGGACGCGAGCACGGGGAATTCCTGGGCCCAGGCCGCGGTGCACACGGCGATACCGTTGGCGGCCCATTGCGGAACGCCGGATGCGTTGACGCGCTGCGCGTAGATGTCGTTGCCCCCGCTGCGCGCGTCCTGCCACACGATGAAGGCTCCGCCCGCTCCGTCGGAGATGACCATGGGCGCCTCTTGGGCGCCGGCCGCGGTACACACGGCGACGCCGTTCGCGGCCCACTGGGCGACACCCGCCGCGTTCACGCGCTGGGCGTAGATGTCGTCGACGCCGCCGGTGCGCCGGTCCTGCCACACGACGATGGTGCCGCCGGCGCCGTCCGGCGCGATGGCGGGAGCGATCTGGTCTTGCGGTACCGTGGTGAGCGCGGTTCCGTCGAGCACCCACTGCGCGCGCGCGGCGATCGGCATGATGGCGAGGCCCAAAACGAGGCTGGTCAGAAAGCGTCTCACGGGAAACCTCCAGTTGGGACGTTCCGCCGCACCGACGTGCGGCTCTCCGTCCCCTGGAGAAATGCCGGAGAACGCGGAAACGAACAGAGGTTGAGCGAGATTACTTGGGAAGCCGCTGCCCGAGGTAGGAAACAAGCAGGCCGCGCTCGCGAATCGCGTCGCTGTACAAGGGCGCCGCGACGATCAAGTCCGGCAAGCCGTCGCCGTTCATGTCGCCGCGCGCCATGGTGAAGCCGAGATGCTCGTCCTCGGCGCCCCCGACCGCGCGCCACGCGGCCGTGGCTTCGCAGCCGTCGCGCGTACCCCGGTACACTTCCACCATACCCATGTGCGTGCGCTTGCCCTCGGAGTACTGGGGCGAACCGACGGCGATGTCGGCGAAACCGTCGCCGTCGATGTCGCCCAGACCCAGCACCGAATATCCGAGGTGCGTGTACGCGATGGGGCCGAGCGCATGCCACGCGGGCGTCTTTGAGAGTCCATCTCTTCCGCCGAGGAACAACAGCACGCGACCGCGCTCGGGGCGCGACTCGTCGGAGTATTGCGGCTCACCGACGACGACGTCGCCGAAGCCGTCGCCGTTGACGTCACCCGCGCCCGACACCATCGTACCCAAGTGCGAATTGGTGCCGGCGCCCTCGACGGTCCACGCCGGTTTCGCCGCCACGCCGTCCTTGCCGCCGAGATAGAGGCGTGCCTGGCCGCAATCGGTGGTGGCACCG
>CAZLLI010000123.1:0-6905 GCA_964560355.1 uncultured bacterium
GGTGAAGGCGCCCTTCTCGTGACCGAACAGCGCGCTCTCGAGCAGCGTCTCGGCGAGCCCGCCGCAGTTGACCGGGACCAACGGCGCGTACATGCGGGCACTCTTGGCGTGGATCATCCGGGCGACCAGCTCCTTGCCGGTGCCGCTCTCACCGCGGATCACCACGCTCGAGTCGGTGGCCGCGACGGTGTCGATGAGCTCGTGAATTCGATGGACCTGCGGGCTCTTGCCGATGAAATCGTCGCCCCCGGCAAGTTCCTCGATTTTCTTGCGCAATTGTTGATTCTCCGTCTTCAGTCGGCGCTGATCGACGGCCTTGCGCACGATGCGCGAAAGGTCGTCGGGGTCGATGGGCTTGGTTACGTAGTCGAACGCACCGCCCTTGAGGGCTTCGACGGCGGTGTCGACCGACGCGTACGCGGTGAGCATGATCACCGGCAGTCCGGGGTCGACCTGGGCGATCCGCTTCTGGAGTTCGAGCCCGTCGATGTTGGGCATCTTGATGTCGAGCAGCACTACGTCCCACGCGCGCGCCGGCAGCTTCTTCAACGCGTCGACGGCGTCGGCCGCGGTCTCGGTGACATAGCCGTCTTTGCGAAACCAGCTGTGCAAGGCGTCCCGCACCGTGGCTTCGTCGTCGACGATCAGAATGGCGACTTCTTCGTTCTTCATGGTCATCACTTTCCTCTATGCACTTCGCGCGCGTTCAATCTCCGATAGTTGGAATTCTGCACTCGCATCTTCGCGCGGCGCACCGGCGGCGCCGGCCGGTTGTTCGCGCGGCAAGATAATCGTGAACGTGGTGCCGCGGCCCAGCTCCGACTCGACGTCGATGTGCCCCCGGTGGCTCTGCACGATCCCGTAGGCCACGGCCAAGCCGAGCCCGGTGCCCGACTCGCTCTCCTTGGTGGTGTAGAACGGTTCGAAGATGTGCGGCAGCACGTCGGGCGGAATCCCCTGGCCCGTGTCCCGAATGACGACCCGCACCGTGTGGGCGTCGCCTTCGGTGGAGATGGAAAAGGTCCCCCCGCCCTTCATCGCCTCCACCGCGTTGATACACGGAGCCATGATGGCTTGCTGGATCCGCTTCACGTCGCACACCAGATCGTCGTTTCCTTCCATCAGCTTCTTTTCGACCGCGATCTGGCGCATCTGGAAGTGGTGCGTGAGCAAAACCAGCACCTGCTCGACGATATCGTTCACGCGCTGGCTCGAAAACTCGCCGCCCGAGCGGCGGGCGAAGTCGAGCAACCCCTTCACGATGTCACCGCACCGGCTCGATTCCTTCTGGATCGCGGTCAAGCTCCTTCGCATTTCGGGAACCGCGCTGGCGTCGATGCGGCCGCTCTCGAGCTCGCGCAGCAGCACCTTGGCGTAGGTGAGGATGCCGAAGAGCGGGTTGTTGATCTCGTGGGCGACGCTCGCCGAAAGTTTTCCCAGCGACGCCATCTTCTCCATGTGGATGACTTGTCCCTGCACCTTCTGCAGCTCATCGGTCTTGAGGGCGATGCGATCCTCGAGCGTACGAGCCCACTCCTCGAGGTCGCGGCGCGCGCCCGCCAAGTCGTCCGTCATCTTGTTGAACGCCCCCGCCAGTTCGCCGATCTCGTCGTGCGAGTCGACCTCGATGCGCGTGTCCATGCCGCCGGCGGCGATGCGCTGCATGCCGCGGGTCAGGCGCCGGATGGGCCGCCGGATCACGCGGTCGATGAACAGGGCCGACACCGACGTGATCAGGAGCATGATGCTGATCGACGAAAGGATCATCGCCGCGCGCGCGTTTTCCACCTGGGCGTCGACCGACGCGAGCGACATCTTGACGTCGAGCACGCCGAGCACGGTCTGCTCGGGCGCGTGCGCGTGGCAGGCGGCGCGCGAACACGCCCGGTCGTTGCGGATGGGCTGAATGAGCCCCAGTATGCGCCCGTCGTGCGGCGACGCGTACACGCGCATCCGGCTCTTGGCCGGCACGGAAACCAGGGGTGAATTCGACTCGTGGCAGATCACGCACGCCTCCCCGCGCAGGTCGACCGACTTGCCGACGAGCGACGAGTCGGTGGAGAACACCGTCGTGCCCGACTTGTTATAGATGTTGATGCCGACGAAGCCGGGCTCGGTCCCGATGGTGCGGATGATCTCGTGGACGTCCTCCTTGCGGTTGAGCAGCATCCCGTAGCGCGTCGAGCGAACGATCAGGTCACTGGCGCGGTCCGCACTGGCATAGACATAGCTCGTGAGGTTGGACGAGGTGGTGCGCACGCCGAACCAGGCGTTGACGCCGAACGCGGCCAGCATCACGCCGAGGAGCAGCAAGAACAGCTTGGCGCCGACTTGACGGAACGGTGACTCCATCGCTCGCAACACCTCCTTCGGTTAGGGCGCGTGACACCCTTCGCAATCCTCGTCGACGTCGAAGGCGTCCTCTCCGTTGTGGCACCGACCGCACGCGTTGGTGTCGTGCAACGCCTCGCCTTTGAGCTTGCGCTCGCCGTCGTGCGTGATTCGGAACCCACCGGCGTGGCACGGCGCACACGCCCCCTTCGGCGAGTCGACGTGCGACGTATGGTTGAACACGACGACGCCGGGGCTGTCCTCGCCGGTCGCGAGTTGGATGTCGTCGAGCAACGCGGGAGTGGCGGTTGGCGTCGCGAAGGAAGCCGACGCGTCAGCGTATGCCGCTCGCGGGGTTGGCGTGCTGTGACCGTTGCCCCAGCGCGAGGTGAAACCGAGCACGAGGAATCCGATCAGCAAGAACGCCCACAGCGCGAGCAGACCCCGCCCGGAAAAGCGCGGCGGCGCCTCGGCCCCGAGAAGCGGCGGGTACGACGCCGCCTTGGACTGGGGCTCGGCCGGGAACACGTCGAGGTGTTTCACGGCCACGCCGAAGAGAATGAAGCCGACCGCGACGATGGCCGCCGTGATCGTGAACTCCATCCAGGACGGGATGTAGGACACCCCCGACGAGCGCGCGATGCCGGTGATGGAAACATTCAGCCGGTTCAGGATGAATCCCATGATCGTGAGCATCGCGCCCAGGAACAGACCGCTCTGCGACGCACGGACGCGCGGAATCATGAACAGCACCATCGGCAGGGCCACGCCGAGCAGCACCTCGCCCCAGAACATCACGCTTTCGTCGGTGCGCTGGAAGACGAGGGGGAGTACCCCGCGGCCATTGAGATCCGTCACCTTCCAAACCAGCAGCAGGGCCAGCACCACGACGATCACGCGCGCCAGTCCCTCCAGGAGATCCTGTTCTAGCCGCTTGCCGAACGCGCGCGCGCTCATGAAGGACTCGAAAATGACCATGGCCAAGCCGCCGGCGACGGCCGATATGAAGAAGAAAACGGGCAGGATGGGCGTGTACCACAGCGGGTAGAGCTTGTCCGGCACGATCAGATAGAGCGTGCCCAGCGACGACTGGTGCAGCGTCGAGAGCAGCACGCCCGTGATCACGAGCGGAATGTAGACGGCGTGGATCGCGCGCAGCGGTGCGCGCAGCTTGAGCTTGGCCAACACCAACGGGCTGAACTCGAGCGCCAACACGGTCGTGTACAACATGACGCACATCGCGACCTCGAACATCACCGAGTGCGGATTGCCCATCACCAGCGGGTGCCAGATGCGGTAGGGGCGCCCGAGGTCGAACATGAGCGCGACGATCACGAGCGAGTAGCCGAGGAATGCGGTGAGAATGGTGGGTCGGGCGATGTCTTCGTAACGCTTGATGTTGAAGATGTGCACCGTGGCCGCGACGACGAAGCCGCCCGCCGCCAACCCCACGCCCACCAGGATGTCGAAGCCGATCCACAACCCCCACGGGAACTCGTCGCTCAGATTCGTCGCCGCGCCCAGGCCGCGCGCGAAGCGGATAACCACCGCGTACAACGCCAGCCCGAAGAGCACGGCGCTGATTGCCTTCCATGCGTGCTTGAGGATGTGTTTCTTCATGACGGTGTCCCCTCCCGACGGTCTTCGTCCCCGCTCGCGGTTCTCGCGAGCTCGTTGTGCGCGTGTTCCATCATCATGCGCCGGTTGATCACCCAGTAGACGCCGAACATGAGCACGCCGCCGATGCCGAGGATGTTGGGCACTTTGGAGAGCGCCGCCCACGTGAGCTTGGGGTACGAACTCTCTTGCACGTGGGCGTTGAAACCAAGTTCCTCGAACGGAACCGGCGAGAGGTAGAGCACCGAGGTTCCGCCCGCCTCCTTGACGCCGAAGATGTGGTCGACGTAGGTGCCGGGCGATGCGTCGATGCGAGCAGCCGCCTCCTGGATGAGCGCGTCACGGTCTCCGAACTTGAGTGCGCCCGACGGACACACCGACGCGCACGCGGGTTCGAGGCCCTGCGACACCCGCTTCTGGTAGCACATCGTGCATTTCTGCACCTTCGGGAGCGCGCTGTCCCACTCGTACTTCGGAATGCCGAAGGGGCAGGCCAGCATGCAGTAGCGGCACCCGATGCAACGATCCTCGTCGTAGATCACGGGCCCCTGCTCGGTCTTTTGGAGCGCTCTCACCGGGCACACCGACACGCAGGCGGGCTCGAGACAGTGCATGCACTGTCTCTTCACGTTGACGGAACCGCGCGCGCTCACCATGGTCCATACGGTGTCGGAAAGCTTGGACGGCGTTGCCTGCACGGGCAGCCCGTTGATCTCTTGGCATGCCAGCGTGCAGGCACCGCATCCCACGCACTTGGTCAAGTCGACCAGAATTCCTGCTTTCACATTCATCACCCCTCACGCTTTCGTTACATCGGCTCCGCGCCGGGTTGCGCCCCTTCGTTCGCTCCGGTTTGCGGTCCGAAGAAAATCTCCTGGCACTTGGCCCATTCGGCGTCGTTCAGGTGATCGACGATCTGCCACGTCGGGAGTCCGCCGTCCTGCAGGGTCCGACCGACCGCCGCGTTGGCGGGCGTCACGGTACCGAGGAACACGCTGAGTCGTTCGACTTCGTGGTTGAACCAGCGCTTGGCGGATTCGCCGAGATAGAGGCTCTTCGGCAACTCGGCGCCGGGGTTGGGCTCGATGCGATAGAGCCAGCTTTCGGGTTCCGCGTCGAACCATCGGCTGCGCGCGAGCAAGTCGTAGTTGACGCTGCGCACCACGCCGTCCATGGGCGAGCGGATCGCCATGGTGCGGTCGCCGTGGCGGAGCTTCACCATGGGATCGCCGCGGCGGACCTTCTGGCCGACCGCGACGGTTTCGGCGCCGTCGATCTCTCCCACCATCGCGTGCGCGAAGTGATCGACACCGACCTTGGCCACGCCGTTGGGCTCCAGATAGAGCCAGCTATGACCGGGATGGAAGAACACCCCCAGCGGTGTCCTCTCGAGCAGGCGTTGCACGATGTTCCACTGCGGTGCGAGCACGCGGGCCGTGCCCGGCTTGCGCACCAGATAATCGACCGTCATGAATCCGAGAATTGTCAGTAGTACGATTAGCGCGACCATTTCGGTCACCTCCTGATTCTGCTGTCTTGCGGCACGCCCCTTCGCAAGGGCATGCATCGCGCCGCCAAGGGCGCGAATGTCAGCAGCAGGACCGAGGTGAGCGCTATGGTGTTGGTGCGGCGATAACTGCGCGCGTCGAATTCGTGAACGAGCGCGTGATGCGAACCTCACCGCCCCAAGGCGGTGTGTGGAGACTTTCAACGCGTCGCGACGTCGGGTGCGCGAGAAGAGCGGAGAACTTGCGAGTCGACAAAAGCTTCGCCGGCATCGTTGAGAATCTTGACGGCCGTTGTTGAGATTCTCTGCGAATACGCTCGATTCGAGCGAGACGCGGACGGATGTGAGAGTACGCAACCCTCTCTCCGAGACTCTGCGGCACCTTCAACTCTAATCGAACCGACTCCCGGACTTCCGCATCTTTCCGCGCGGAGAGGCTTACTGGGACAAGATTCTTCTATTCGCGTATTGGGTTTGCGGTCCAATCGGCCAATCGATCCGGCCCTTGACAGCAAGCTTCAGCCCGAGATAGGGTTACGCGCTCTAGTGCCACCCCAAATGGACCACCTACTCTGGCTCATTCCCGCGGCGCCCTTGGCGGGCGCGGCGCTCAACGGACTCCTCGCGCTCGCGTTCGCGAAGCGCGAGAAGGGACCCAACGAGCGCGTGGTCGCGCTCATCGGGTGCGCGGCGCCGCTCCTTTCGTTCGTCATCGTGGCGAAGGCGTTCCTCGCCATGCGCGCAATGTCGCCCGAGGCGCGCATCTTCGAGCAGACGCTGTTCACGTGGATCGCGGCGGGGCCGGTGCACATCGAGTGGGCGTACTGGGTCGACGCGCTCTCGATGATCATGCTCTTGATCGTCACCGGGATCGGGTCGCTCATTCACATCTATTCGGTCGGCTACATGCACGGCGACCGCGGCTTCGCGCGCTTCTTCTCGTACTTGAATCTGTTCATGTTCGCCATGCTCACGCTGGTGATGGCGAAGAACCTCCCGCTCCTCTTCGTCGGTTGGGAAGGCGTGGGGCTGTGCTCGTACCTGTTGATCGGGTTCTGGTACCAAGACCTGGCCAACGCGGCGGCGGGCAAGAAGGCGTTCATCGTCAACCGCATCGGCGATCTTGCGTTCTTGATCGGGATGTTCATCCTGTTCGTGACGTCGATGCACCTCGGCCACGCGACCCTCGACGTCCCGACGCTGCGCCAGATGGCGCTCGTCAACCACGACGCCTTCGCCAAGATCGGCGTGGCGGCGTGCATTCTTCTGTTCGTCGGCGCGTGCGGCAAGTCGGCGCAGATTCCGCTCTACGTGTGGCTGCCCGACGCCATGGCGGGCCCGACGCCGGTCTCGGCCCTGATCCACGCGGCCACCATGGTGACGAGCGGCGTGTACCTGGTGGCGCGGAGCAACGGGCTTTACTCGGCGAGCCCGACGGCGCTGATGGTGG
>CAZLLI010000124.1:0-6893 GCA_964560355.1 uncultured bacterium
CGCGAGCCCGGGCCGGAACGCAATGCGGTCGAGCGCGAGGTCGCGCGTGCGTTCCACCAGGGCGCCGTCCGGCGGTGCCGCCAGCGTCACCCGCACCCCCTTCGCGATCAGGCCCGACATCAAGAGCCGCACCTGCCCCTGCCCGCCCCGCCACGACGACTCGGAGTCGACCATCAACACGCGCGGAGTGCGCGCGACCGTCGTGCGCTCGTCGCTCATCGCGCGCGCGCCTCCTCGCAGTACGAAAGAAAGCGGCGCGCGATGGGCGTCGGCGTGAAATCACGACGAACGCGCTCGCACCCCGCGCGCGCGACGCGCACGCGGTACTCCGCGTTGGCGAGGAGCGCGCGAATCGCAAACGCGAGGGCTTCGCCGTCGCCCGCCGGAGTGGTGACGATCTCTTCGCCCACGCGAAATGTTTCCTCCACCGCGCGCGACGCCATCGTGATCACGGGGCGTTCCATGCCCATGCACTGGTAGACCTTGTTCGGCACCACGCGCGCCGCTTTCGGCGTCGACCCGAAGACGCCGAGGCAAATGGTCGCGGCGGCGATGCGCTTCGGGAGCTCCGAGAGGGGGACGCGCGGCGTGAGTGTCACGTTGGTGAGCCGCGCGTCGCGCACGACGCGTTCGACCTCGGCGCGGGTTTGTCCGTCGCCCACGAGCTCGAAGCGCACGCGGGGATCGTCGCGCAGGCGCGCCGCCGCGTCGACCACCACCGGCACGCCGTGCAGCGGGAGGTAGCTCCCGTAGAACAGCACGGTGGCGACGTCGCCGTCCGGCGCTGGGGGCGCGGGCTCGAATACCGCGTCGTCGTACCCCACTTCGAGCACGCGAATGAGCGTGTCCGGCGGCGCCAATTCCTCCGCGAACAGGTCCGCGTGCGCGCGCGTATCGGCGAGGATCAAATCGGCCAGCGCGAACGACACGCGGTCGAGGTTCTTGTTGTGCGACGCTTGGGGCCCGCGCGCGTGTGCGTCGCCGCGGTCGTGGATGCGCGTGTCGAAGCGCGACACCAGCGGGTCGAACACCACCGGCACGCCCGCGCGGCGCGCGAGCACGTACGCGAGCGGCACGTCCTTGTGACGAAACTCGGGCACGTACAGCGCGTCGAAGTCGTGCGCGATGCGCTTCCAGCGCCGCACCAGCCCGGTGTAGCGACGAATCACTTTCGCGCGCGGCGTCGCCACGCAGCTCACCACCGGAACGCCGAGGCGCGCGAGCCCGCCCAGAATGACCGCGCTGCGCGGGTAGCCCGCGTGGTGTCCGCCGAACAAGCACACGCCGCTCATGAGTCGCGCAGGCGCTCCCACGCCTTGGCGTACTTCAGGAATACGCCGTAGGACGAGAGCAGGCACAGCACGAGGCCGGGATAGCCGTCGCGCACGCCCGCTTGCAACACGTACATGCGCAGGAAACGAAACGGCGGGTGGACGAGCATGTTCACGAGCGCCGCGCGCCCGCCGCGCTCCACGTACTGCCGCGCCCCGCGCGTCGTGTAGGCGTCGATCTTGGCGATGTGCTGGTCGACGTCGCGGTACGGGGTGTGGCGCAGGCGGCCGCGCAGCCAGCCCGCTTCCCCGTCGAGCTCGACTTCTTCGTGCACCCACGCCTCCGGGTAACGCCCGCGCCGCCGGTCGTAGAGGCGCAGCACTTTGTCGCGCTGCCACCCGCACCCGCGAATGGTGCGCCCGAGGTAGTCGCTGCGCCGCCGAATCCAAAAGCCGACGCGCGTCCCCGGGTCGAGCGCCGCGATCTCGGCGCGCGTCGCCTCGTCGAGCGCTTCGTCGGCGTCGAGCACCAGCACCCAGTCGTGGCGCGCGCGCGCCGCCGCCCAGTTCTTCTGGTCGGGCGGCGACGTGTACGCGCGCTGGTAGACCACCGACGCGCGCGCGCGTGCGATCGCCACGGTGTCGTCGGCGCTGAATGAGTCGACCACGATCACCTCGCCGAAGCCGCGCACGCTGTCCAAACAGCGCGCGAGGTTCGCTTGCTCGTTGAACGACGTCACCAGCACGCTGATACGATCGAGGTTCATGCGCTCGCCTCGTGCGCGCCCGCCAGCACGGCGCGCGCCGCCGCCCACACCGCGTCGACGGAAATGTCCATGCACGGCGCCCCGAACGGGCACGCCAGGCGCCGGCACGGCGAGCACGAGAGCCCGCGCCACAGAAACGCGTCGGCGTTTCCTCCCATGTGCCACTCGCGCGGGTCGGTCGCGCCGAATACGGTCACGGTCGGCACGCGCACGCACACCGCGAGGTGCTTCAACCCCGAGTCGATCGTGACGAGCGCCGCGCACGCCTCCAAAAGACCCGGCGCGTCCGCGAGACGCGACGCCGGTGCGAGCACCGCCGCGCCGCCCGCCGCGCGCACGATCGCGCGCGCGACCTCCTCTTCGCCGGGCCCCCAGAACACGAGCGCGCGCCGCCCGTCGGCCGCGACACGGCGCGCGAGCTCGACGAAGCGATTCGTCGCCCACGACTTCACCGCCACCGGACGCCCCGGATTCAACCCCACGAGCGCGCGGGTCTCGATGTCGCGCGCGCCGACGCCGACGCCCGCGAGCGCGGCGCGCGCGCGTGTGCGCACGTCGTCGGTGACGACCAAACGCGGCGGCAGCGCCTCCGCCGGTGCGGCGCCGGCGTGGCGCGCAAGCCGCATCCCCCACTCGATGGGCGTGTGCGGGACGCGCACGCCGTCCCGAAACTCGCCGCGCGGTTCCACGATGGTGTAGGCGCGGCGCCGTCCGCTCACGTCGAAACCGACGCGCGTGCGCGCACCCGACGCCAGCGTCATGAGGGCCGAGCGCGCGCTGCCGTGCAGATCGATGGCCGCCCCCGGTCGCAGCGCGCGCAGCGATGCGTAGAATCCGCGCCACGCGAGCACTCCGCCTCGTGGTGGCGCCGGCAACGCGTCGATGAAATCGAGCCCGCGCAGGAGGTCGGCGTAACCCGCTTCGACCACGTAGGCGACGCGGCGCTCGGGGCGGTAGCGCTTGAGCGCCTGCACCGTGGACAACCCGGCCAGCACGTCGCCCAACTGCCGCAGGCGCACCACCACGATCCATTCCGGGTTCGTGCTCATCGCGACTCCTGCGCGCGCGCTGTCACGTCGCGCACCAAGCCCGCGACCGCGGCCGACGAGAGCTCGTTCAAGCAGCGCGTGTGCCCGAGCGGGCACACGTGTTGGTGGCACGGGCGGCATTCCACGTCGATGTAGGCGGCGCGATAGGGTCCCTCGTTCTCGTACGGAAACCACACCGTCGGCTCGCTGCTCCCGAAGATGCCGACGGTCGGAGTCCCCACCGCGGCGGCGACGTGCATGACGCCGCCGTCGCACGCCACCATGGCATCGAGGCGCGACATCGCCGCGGCCAGCGTGCGAATCGGCACCGGTTCGACGAAGGTCGCCCGGTCGCCCACGCGCTCGCGCACGCGCGCGGTGGCGTCGCGCTCGTCGGGCCCGGTGAACACGATCGCGCGCGCGCCGAGCTCACCCTCGATATGTGCGATGAGTTCGACGAACTTGTCGGTCGGCCAGCGCTTGACGCTCCACTTCCCGCCCGGGTGGACGCCGACGCGCATGCCCGTCGCGGGCCCGAGCAGCGCCTCCGCCGCCGCGGACTCCGCGGGCGCCACCGCGAGCCGCGGCTTCCCCGCTCGGGCCTCGGGCGCGATGCCGAGGGGGACGCCGTAGCGCAAGAACACGTCGGTGACGCGACGCACGTCGCGCGGCACCACCACCGGGTGCGTGTACAGCCGCCGCCTTCCGCGCCGGTTGCCGCCGACGCGCGTCGGCGCACCGGTGAACCACGTCAGCCACGCGCTGCGCGGATTGGAATAGAGGTCGACCACGGCGCGGTAGCGTCGCGCGCGAAGTGCGCGCCAGAGCGCGAACGATGCAGCGGCTCCTTCCTCGAGCGCGAACACGCGCGCGAAGCGCGGGTCGGGGGCGACGAGGTCGGAGGCCGGCCGCCGCGTGAGATAGTCGATCTCGACGCCGGCCCAGCGCTCGCGCAGCGCGTCGACCAAGGGAAGCGACAGCACGACGTCGCCCAAGTAGTTCAGGCGCGTGACCAGGATGCGATCGCCGCGCGCGAGCGTCGCGACGTTGGCGCGCGCGGTCGTCATCGCGACCGGTCGCCCCGCTCGGGTGCGCGCAGGCGCGCCACCACTTCGCGCGACGCGTGCGACTTGGCGTCGCCCGTGATCACGGTTTCGATGCCCAAGCGCGCGGCGGTGCCGCGCTCGGGTACGGTCTCGGCGGTGTAGTCGGTCCCCTTGGCGTGGACCTGCGGGCGCAGCGCTTCCAAGATGCGCACGACGTCGTCGTCGCCGAAGAGCAGCACCGCGTCGACGGCGTCCAGCGCCGCCACCAGGCGCGCGCGGTCCGCCCCCGCCACCACCGGGCGTCCTTCGCCCTTCACGCGGCGCGCGCCGGCGTCGTCGTTGACCGCGACGACCAGAAAATCTCCGTGCTCTTTGGCGTCGGCGAGGTAGCGCGTGTGACCGACGTGCAAAGGGTCGAAGCACCCGTTGGCGAGCACGAGGCGCCGCGCGTGCGCGCCGGCGACGAACGCGCAGAGGGCGTCCAGGTCGGAGAAGATGCGGGCGGGTTCGCGCTTCACGGGCGAACGGCGTCGCCCGCTTCGATGAGGGCGCGCACTTCGTCGGGGGAGGCGGTCGCGGTGCCGCGCTTCATCACCACCACCGCCGCGGCGAAGGTCGCCATGCGCGCGGCTTCCTCGAGCGACGCGCCGGCGGCCAAGGACAACGCCACCACCGCCGACACGGTGTCGCCCGCGCCGGTGACGTCGGTGGCCTGGCGGCTCCCCGCGATGCCGATGCTCGTGATCTCGCCGCGCGGTCCGCACACCACCATGCCCTTGCTCCCGCGCGTGACGATGACGCTCTCGATGCCCGCTTGCGACAGGCCGCGCGCGAGCCGCTTTCCGTCGAGAAGATCGGCCTCGTCGTCGGCGCCGAAGGCCGCCATCGCCTCCACTTCGTTCGGCGTCGCCACGGTGGCACCGCGAAACGCGAACGCGCGGTAGCGGCTGTCAACTACGACCGGCACGCCGCGCGCGCGGCACGCGTCGATGGCGCGCCGCGCGACGTCGTCGGCGAGCACGCCGAGCGCGTAGTCGGCGAGCAGCATGGCGTCGCACGACGCGGCGGCCGCTTCCACCGCTGCGATGAGCTTCTCCTTCGCGCCCGCGTCGAGCACGACCTTGTGCGAGCGGTCGACGCGCGCGACCTGCTGCTTTTGCGCGTTCATCTCGCCCGCGAGGATGCGGAGCTTGAGCGACGTGGCGGCGGTCGCGAGCGCGAACAGCGACTTGGTGTCGACGCCGCGCTCGCCGAGGAGCGTGAGGAGCGCGTCGGCTTCGCGGTCCGCGCCCACCACCCCCACCGCGAGCGCGTGCCCGCCGAGCGCGGTGACGTTTTGCGCCGCGTTGGCCGCACCGCCGGGGTGATGGACGGTCTCCTGATAGTCGACCACCACGATCGGCGCCTCGCGCGACACGCGCGCGGTGGTGCCGAGCAGGTACTGGTCGAGCAGGAAGTCGCCCACGACGGCGATGCGCCGCGACGCGAAGGCGTCGAGGAGCTGCAGGAAACGCGGGTTGGCGGTCATCGTCGGGGATAGTAGCCCACGCGAGCGGCTTCGGGCGACGGGTTTTGTGGGGCCTAGGGGCGCAGCGCGCCGCGCACCCGGGCGAGTACGTCCGCGGGGTCGATGCCGTGGAAGCACTCGAGCTGCGTGGGGCACGTGCGCCGGAAACACGGGTTGCAGTGGACCTTGTGCTGCACCACCGCGACGCGGTCGCCGAGCGGCGCGGTCCACGCAGGCGACGTCGATCCGAACAGGACGACGACTGGAACGCCGAGCGACGCCCCCACGTGCGGCGCCCCGCTGTCGTTCGCGAGCAGCACGCGCGCGCCCTCCACCAGCGCGAAGAACTCGCCGAGCGTCGTTTCTCCGGCGACGGTGCGCACGTTCGCGAGCCCGTCGCCAATGCGCTCGCAGGTGGCGCGGTCGGCGCCGCTCCCCGACAACACGACGGGGACCTCGCGCGCGAGCGCTTCACACACGACGCGATAGCGCTCCCACGGCCACGACTTGGCGGGGCCGTAAGCGGCGCCGGGCACGACCAGCGCGTAGCCCCCGCGCGCCACGCGGTGTCGCGCGAGCACACGGTCGACGCCAATGCGGTCCGCGTCGGCGACTCGCAGTCGCGCGCGCCGCGCGACCCGGTTCGTCCCCCCCGCTCGCGCGCCCAGCGCGCGCTCGACCAAGTGCACGTAGCTGGTCGCGAGGTGCTCGCTCCGGGGCGGCGACTTCGGCGCGTCCGAGAGGAGCACGTCGCGCGCGTCGCTCGCGAAGCCGACCCGCGCGCGTACACCTGCGAGCCACGCCGGCAGCGCGCTCGAGAACGACGGCGGCAGCACCACGACGGCGTCGGCGCGATACGCGCGCAGTGCCCGCGCGCGCGACCGAATGCGCGCAAGGCGCGACCCCGGTTGGTCGGCTTGCACCTCGCTCACCCCGTCGACGCCCCAGTACACGCGCGCCGTGTAGGGCGACGCCACCACCGACACCTCCCACGACGGATCGTTCGTCGCGCGCTCGACCGCGGACATGCTCATGACGGCGTCGCCCAGCCAATTGGGCGCGACGATCGCGAGACGACGCCGCGGGTGCGCGACCGCGTTCATGCGCCGACGTGGCCGAACTGGAGTTGGTAGAGGCGGTGGTAGGTGCCGTTCTTGGTCATGAGCTCGGAGTGGGTGCCGTGCTCGGTCAGGCGCCCGCGCTCGAGCACGAGGATCTTGTCCGCGTGACGAATGGTCGACAGACGGTGCGCGATGACGAAGGTCGTGCGGCCC
>CAZLLI010000125.1:0-6718 GCA_964560355.1 uncultured bacterium
CCGCGCGTGCGGTCCTGGAAGATGCGGTTCTTGACCACCAAGCCCTTCACGTCCGCGATGGCGGAGGGAATCTCTTTGATCACGGTCTTCACGTTGTCGCGCCAGCCGGCCGGCAAGTCCCACGCCAGTCCGCCCACGCGCGTGTACGAGTACGTCAAGCGCGCGCCGGTGAGCGCTTCGAGCAGCTCGTTCAACTTGTCGCGCGCGTTGTAGAAGTACCAGAAGTTCGTGAGCGCGCCGATGTCGACGATGGTCGTCCCGACGCAAATCATGTGATCCATGATGCGCTGGATCTCCATGATGATGAGCCGGATCATCTGGGTGCGCGCCGGCACCTCGAGGCCCATCATGCGCTCGACCGCCTTGCAGAAGGCGACGTTGTTGACAAGCCCGCTGCAGTAATTCAAACGGTCGGTGTACGGGATCACCTGGTTGTACTGTTTGGTCTCGACGATCTTCTCGAAGCCCCGGTGGAGGTAGCCGACGTCGACACCCGCCTTCTCGACCGTCTCGCCCTCGAGCTGTGCGTACACGCGAAACGTCCCGTGCGTGGCTGGGTGCGTGGGGCCGATGTTGATGAACATCGGCATGGTGTTGATATCGGGCAGCTGCAGTCCCTCGTCGAAGTCGTCGCGCGACGGATCGACGTCGTGGTCGAAGTCGCGCGCCGAATACGGCGCCGGCGCTTCCTTGGGGACGAAGTCCTGGATGTTGTACTTGTCGGTCATGTCAGCGCGGCTCGTTCAGCTCTTCGGTCATGTCGGAGGTGGTCGCGCACCACTGCCCGCCCATCAGCGGGTAGTCCTTGCGCAGCGGGTGTCCCACGAATTCGTGGTGCGTGAGCAACCGCTTCAGACACGGGTGCCCGACGAAATTGAATCCGAACATCTCGAACGCTTCACGCTCGGCCCAGTTGGCCGACTTCCACAGGTCGGTGGCCGTGGGAACATCCAGGTCGAGTTCCGAGACCGGGACTTCGACACGCACGCGCACGTCGTCGGGGGTCGAGTAGAGCATGTAGGCGAGCTCGAAGCGTTCGCGGAACTTCGGGAGGTTCATGCAGTCGACGCCGGCGATGTCGAGCAGCAGATTGAAACGTCGCTCGTTCTTCAAGAACGCGAGCACGTCGTGGACGGCGCCCCTATCGACGACGACGGTGCAGTCGTCGTAGGAGCGATCGACGTCGAGGATCTTCGCGCCGAAGCGGTTCTTGATCTCGGCGACGAGGGCGTCGTGTTTGGGAGTTTCTTTGCTGGCCACGTTTGTGTTCTCGTGCGACGCGTTCGCTAGCTGTCGCGCATCTTTTCGACCACTTCGTGCCGGCGGTGCACGCCGCGCTTGGGCACGGGCTCCTTGTCGATGCGCTCCTGGAGCTTCATGATGGCGTGCAGGATTGCTTCGGGTCGCGGCGGGCAGCCCGGAATGAACACGTCCACCGGAATGATCTGGTCGATGCCTTGCACGGTCGCGTAGTTGTCGTAAAAACCGCCCGAGCACGCGCACGCGCCCATCGAGATCACGTACTTGGGCTCCGCGATCTGGTCGTAGATCTTCTTCAAGACCGGCGCGAGCTTGTAATTGATGGTGCCGGCGACCAGGATCATGTCGGACTGGCGCGGCGAGAAGCGCACCAGCTCGGCGCCGAAGCGCGAAATGTCGAACTTGCTCGACACCACGCCCATGAATTCGATGGCGCAGCACGCGGTGCCGAACGGGAGCGGCCACAGCGAATTCTTGCGCCCCCAACGCACCACTTCGTCGAGGCGCGTGGTGATGAGCCCGGTTTCGTTCTTGGTCTCGAAGCCGACGAGTCCGGTGTCCCTTACTCCCATTCCAGCGCTCCCTTCTTCCATATGTAGAATAAACCGAGCAACAGGATGGCGAGGAAGATGGTCATCTCGACGAAGCCGAACACGCCGAGCTCGCGGAACAAGACCGCCCACGGAAAGATGAAGACGGCTTCGATGTCGAAGATGATGAAGAGCAGCGCCACCAGGAAGAAGCGCACCGAGAAGCGGTGGCGCGTGTCGCCGAGTGATTCGATGCCGCTCTCGAAGGGCGTCATCTTGCGCGGGCTCGGCTGGCGCGGACCGGTCACCCCCGCGATGGCCAACATGATCAGCGGGATCATGAAGGCGAGCAGGAACAACACGAGCGCGGGCAAGTATTTGAGCGTGAGCTCCATGGTATTGCGTGCGTCGAGTTTGGGGTGGTCGGGAAGTCTTCCCCGTGGGCTTGTAACGCTATTCACAAAGACTTCCGACACCAAGGTACTCCGAATTCCCGCGGAGTGTCAACGCTCGCTTCGCGGCCCTGCCCCACGCGTGATAGAGTCGCCCCCATGCGCGCGCGACGCCGCCCCGCTGTTGCAGCCAACGCCATGCCGAGAAACCGGTTAGGCCTCTAAGAGATGTTTCCCCTCAAGGACCACAACCCGACCCGCACGCGCCCCTACGTCACGATGGTGCTCATAGCGATCAACGTAGTGGTGTTCCTCTACGAAATGATGCTGGGCGACCGGCTGGAAGGATTCGTCGCCGCGTGGGGTGCGATTCCCTACGAGATCGTCCACTTCGAAGACCTGGTGGGAAACGTGGGCGGGTCGTTCACGCACACGGTCGGTCCGTCCTTCATTCCCATCACACTCATCACGTCGATGTTCATGCACGGGAGCATCATGCACATCTTCGGCAACATGCTGTACCTCTGGATCTTCGGCAACAACGTCGAAGACGTCCTCGGCCACCTGAAGTATCTCTTCTTCTATATTGCGTGCGGGTTGCTGGCGGCGTTGGCGCACATTCTCTTCAATCCTAATTCGACCGTGCCGACAGTGGGCGCGAGCGGCGCCATCGCGGGCGTGCTGGGCGCGTACATGGTGATGTACCCGCGCGCGCGCGTGCTCTCGCTCGTCTTCCTCGGCATCTTCATCCGCCTCATGGAGATTCCGGCCGCGGTGCTCTTGGTGGTGTGGTTCGCGATCCAGTCGCTGCAGGGATTCCTGTCGCTCGGCGTGCACGAGATGACGGGGGGCGTCGCGTGGTTCGCGCACATCGGGGGCTTCGTGGCGGGCGCGGCGCTTTCCTTCGCGCTCGCGGGGCCGCGCATCCGCGAGATCCGCGAACGCGGCCGCTACGACGACTGACGTCGTCCTACGGGAACAAGCGAAACGGGCGCCCCGGCATTTCGCGGAAGGCGCCGTTCAAGTGATGGATGTCGCCGAGTAAGTCGATGCGCGCGCGCCCCTGCGGGAACAACACCCGCGTCACGGAGCCGTTCCGAATCTTGAAGCTCCACAAGTCGTCGAGCTTCATGCCGAGCGCGAACGTCAGGTAGGCGCAGATGACGCCGCCGTGGGTGACGATCGCGATCTCGCCGTCGGCGTGCGCGGCGCGAATGCCGCCGATCTCGCGCGCGACGCGGCGCCGAAACTGCCCCACCGTCTCCGCGCCGGGAATGCGCACCGCGCTTGGGCGGTGGAACCACAACTCGACTTCGCGCGGGTAGCGCCGGCGTAGCGTGGTCGCCTTCTCGCCTTCCCACTTCCCCAATCGAATCTCGCGCAGTCCTTCGCGCGGTTCGATCGCGAGCGCGTCGCCGAACGCGAGGCGCGCGGTCTGCATGGTGCGCTTCGACGGACTCGCGTACGCGGCGACGAAGTCGACGTAGTCGAGGCGCCGGCCGATGCGCTGCGCCTGCTCTTTGCCGAGCCGGCTCAAGGTCGACTCGGTGTGTCCCTGGACGCGCCCATGGCGGTTGAAGCCGGTTTCGGCGTGGCGAATGAGATAGAGCACTTGCATGGCCGGTCGAAGATAGGGACTTGGTCGCGGGCTGTCCAGGGGCGTATGCTCCCCCGAGATGATCCCGCTCGTCCCCGAACCGATCGAAGCCTATGCGGCGGCGCACACGACGCCCGAGCCCGCATTGTTCGCGGAGCTCGCCGCGGTCACGCGCGCGCGCACGCAGCATCCGCAGATGATGGTCGGTCACCTGGAGGGCGCGCTGCTCAAATTGCTGGTGCGCCTCGTGCGCGCGAAGCGCGTGCTCGAAATCGGCACCTTCACCGGCTACAGCGCGCTCGCGATGGCGGGCGGACTCCCCGACGACGGCGCGCTTGTCACCTGCGACATCGACCCGCAGGCGACCGCGATCGCGCGCTCGTTCTGGGACCGCAGCCCCGACGGCCGCAAGATCACGCTGGCGCTCGCGCCCGCGCTCGACACCATCCCGGCGCTCGCGGGACCCTTCGACCTCGTCTTCATCGACGCCGACAAGAGCAACTACGTGCGCTATTGGGAAGCGTGCGTGCCCAAGGTGCGCGCGGGTGGAGTGCTCCTCGCCGACAACGTCCTGTGGAGCGGCGAAGTGCTCGACCCCAAGTCCGACGACGCGCGCGCGCTGGACGCGTTCAATCGCCACGTGCTCGCCGACGCGCGCGTCGACGTGGTGGTACTACCGATCCGCGACGGCGTCACCGTCGCGGTCAAGAAATAGCGGGGAGGAGGACGCATGATCTCCGCCTTTCTTCGCATCGTCGTCGCGAGCGCGTTCGTCATTCTGGTGGCGTGCGCGGTGGGGTTGTTCGTGATGGCGGGCGTCGCGCAGAGCCACGACGTGGTGCGGCTCCCGGTGCCGCCGTCGACGTTCATCGGGTCGTCGGCTCCCGCCGCGGCCTACGCGACCGCGTACGTGGCGCCGATGCGCTACTCGACCTTCGCCAGCATCGAGCGCGTCGAGCAGCAGGCGTTCTTCCACGGCGAGAAGGAAGCCTTCCGCGACGAGCACGAATTGTCGTACCAAGGTACCAAGTGGGGATTGGGCTACACGATGTCGTACATCCTGGAGAAAGGCACCGAACCGCAAACGCTCACGGTCGCGCTGACGCTGAACCCGGTCGACCCGAAGGGGCAGGCCCGTTATCTCATCAAGGTTCTCAAACCGGTCATGCGCGGCTTGCTCCCGTACCTCCTCGACCGCATGGTGGTCCTGGCCCCCGATTGAGCGCCGGACACCCGGTTGCCCCGCCCGCCGCGACGCGCTATCATGCGGCAACCAACCGAGGTGGCGCGGTGTACCAAGGATGGCTCCCGCGCCCGGAGTATCTCCCAAATCCATTATGAAAAAACGACTTTCCTTGCTCGCCGGCCTCTTCGCGGCCGTCTTGATCGCGGCCGTTCCGGCCCTCGCTCAGCTCGCCGACCCGTTCGCGGAGCCGGTGACGGCGACCGGGTTCGTGTCGCTCTCGAACGTCCCCCAAGGCGGCTCCGCCCAGGTGGCGGTCTCTATCACGATCGCGCACCCGTGGCACATCAACGCCAACCCGGCGTCGGAGGACTTCCTCGTCGCGACCGAGGTCGCGTTCGAATTGCCAGCCGGCGTCACGCTGCGCGGCGTCGCGTACCCGCCCGGGCTCGAGAAGAAGCTCGACTTCGCGGAGAAACCGCTGCGCCTGTACGAAGGCGTGGTCGACATCGGCGCGGTGGTCGACGTCGCGAGCGACGTGCCGCTCGGCGCGTCGACCATCAAGGCGACCGTCACCTACCAGGCGTGCGACAACGAGAAGTGCCTGCTCCCCCAAACTATCGAGGTCCCCATCGCGCTCGCGATCTCGTCGCCGCGCGACCCCGTCGACCTCGCCAACCCCGAGGTGTTCGACCGCATCGACTTTTCGTCGGTGCTGGGAAGAGCGGCAAACGGAACCGCGGCGTCGAACGGCGGCGCGCAGGAGAACGTGCTCCAGAACGCCATCGCCAAGCGCGGTTGGCTATTCGCGTTCGTGCTCGTGTTCCTGGGCGGCTTGGCGCTCAATCTCACGCCGTGCGTGTACCCGATGATTCCCATCACCGTGAGTTACTTCGGCGGACAAGCGAAGGGCCGCGGCGGACGCACCGCGATGCTCGCCACGCTCTACTTGCTCGGCATGGCGGTGATGTACTCGACGCTGGGGTTGATCGCGGCGCTCACCGGCAGCCTGTTCGGCTCCGCGCTGCAGAATCCGTTCGTGCTCGGCGTGATCGCGCTCGTGATGGTGGGGCTCGCGCTCTCGATGTTCGGCGTGTACGAGATCAAGATTCCCCCGCGGCTCGCGGGGCTGGCGGGGACGGCGAAGCGCGGCTCGCTGGGCTCCTTCCTGATGGGGCTCACGGTCGGCATCGTGGCGGCGCCGTGCATCGGGCCGTTCGTGCTCGGCCTCCTGACCTTCGTCGGCGAAACGCAGAACCCGCTCATCGGCTTCTCGCTGTTCTTCGTGCTCGCGCTCGGGCTCGGGCTCCCCTTCGTGGTGCTGGCGGTGGCGTCGGGCAACATCACGCGCCTCCCGAAGTCGGGCGAGTGGATGGAATGGGTGCGCAAGCTCTTCGGCGTCGTGCTGCTCGCGATGGCGGCCTACTTCCTGCACCCGATAGTCGGCGACACGCTGTACTACGCGCTGCTCGGCACCGTGCTGGTGGTGGGCGGCGTGATGCTCGGCTTCGTGTCGAAAGTGAAAACGACGTCGCTCTTCTTTAGCGGATTCCGCCGCTTCGTGGGCGTGGCGGCGCCGCTGTACGGGTTGTACATGGCGCTGGCACCCGGACACATCCTGGGTCGCGGCGAAGTACTCGGTATCCAGTGGATGCCGTACGCGGAGGCCGCGCTCACCGAAGCCGCCGCGCAGGGCAAGCCGGTCGTGATCGATTTCTCCGCCGACTGGTGCTTGCCGTGCAAGGAGCTCGAGCAC
>CAZLLI010000126.1:0-6699 GCA_964560355.1 uncultured bacterium
AGGTCGTCGTGGACCAGCGAGTAGGTGTGCACGCACTCGAGCGCGCAGGCGGCGTCGAGGGCGGCGGCGCGCGTCGCGTCGCGGCTCGCACCCGCGAAGGCGTCGTGCGTCCACAAACACAAGAGCGGGCGCACGCGCTTCCCGCCCCCGAAGAGCGCGTAGCGAATGGCGTCGCCCATGCCGGCGTGCTGCGACGCTCGCGCGTCGACGAGGGCGCGAAGGCGCGCGTCGACGAGTTCGCGGTCGGCGGCGGCGGCGCGTTCGAAGTCGAAGGGAGCCGGCATGCTAGCGGTCGCGCGCGTCCTCGCCCGCGTCGGGCTCGGAGACCACCAGGCGCTCGCCCGCTTCCACCAGCGTGCGCACGCGCAGGTCGGCGCGTTCGAGCATGCTGCGGCAACGCTGCCCCAGCGCGATGCCCTCTTCGAATTTTTGCAGCGACTCTTCCAGCGTGTAGCGCCCGCCTTCCAAGTCGGCGACGATGCGCTCCAGGCGCGTCATCGCGTCTTCGAACGACAGCGCTTCGGGGGCGTCGGAGGTCTTTCGGTTCTTCTCGCTCACGATGCAGCCTCCTTGGCGGTGACGGCGATGCCGTCGACGGTAGCGGCGACGGTGCCGTCATGAAAGGCGACGCGCATGCGTCCGGCGTCGGCCGCTTCGACGGCGCCGCGCAGCACGTGGCGCCCGCTTTCGTCGAGACACACGGTGTAGCCGCGGCGCAAGACGTCGCGCGGGTCGAGCGTGCCCAGGCGCGCGGAGAGCGCATCGACCGCGGTGCGGCGCGCGAACACCGTCGCCGCGCTCGCGCGCTGCATGCGCTCCAGTTGATAGTCGACGGTTTGCATGCCGCGCTCGACGCGGCCGCGCACCTGCCCGAGCGCATAGCTGCGCACGAGCTCGCCCACGCGTCGCGACTCCAGCGCGAGGCGTGCCGCCATGCGCGCGACGGCGCGCTCGCCGCACGCGGCCACGCGGCGCGCGACCTCGGCGCGGTCGGGCACCACGATCTCGGCGGCCATGGTCGGGGTGGCCGCGCGGCGGTCGGCCACGAAGTCGGCGATGGTGACGTCGCTCTCGTGCCCCACCGCAGAGACGACCGGCGCGCGGCTGCGATGGATCGCGCGCGCGACGGCTTCGTCGTTGAACGCCCACAGGTCTTCGATGCTGCCGCCGCCGCGCCCGAGGATCACCACGTCGACGTCGTGCTCGGCGAGCGCGTCGAGCGCGCGCACGATCTCGAAGGGGGCGCGTTCGCCCTGCACCTGCACGGGCACGAAGAGCACGTCGACGCACGGAAAGCGGCGCGCGAGCACCGCGAACACGTCGCGCACGGCGGCGCCGGTGGGCGACGTCACCACCGCGACCGTGCGCGGGTAGCGCGGGAGCGGGCGCTTGCGCGCCTCGTCGAACAATCCTTCCTTCTCGAGCTTCACGACCAGCAGGCGAAAGGCGCGCTCCAAGTCGCCGCGCCCGGCGGGCTCGATCGCGCGCGCGACGAGCTGGTAGCTCCCTTGCGCCTCGTAGATGGTGAGGCGCCCGCGCGCGACGACGCGCTGCCCATCGCTCAAATCGAAGTCGAGCAGGCGCGCGTCGCTGCGAAAACACACCGCGTTCAAAGCGGCGGTCGCGTCCTTGAGCTTGAAGTAGACGTGGCCGGAGGCCTGCACGCGCACGTTGGAGGTCTCGCCTTCCACCGCCACTTCCGCGAAGTCGTCTTCCAGCACTTCGCGCACGAGCGCGTTGAGCTCGGAGACCGAGAAGACGGTGGACTCGCCGTGCATCATTGCCCCGTGCGCATGCGGAACGCGGCCAGCGTGTTCGACATCAGCATGGCGACCGTCATGGGTCCCACCCCGCCCGGTACCGGCGTGATGAACGAGGTACGCGGCGCCACCGCGTCGAAGTCGACGTCGCCCACCAGCACGTAGCCCTTCGGCGCGCGCGCGTCGTCGACGCGGTTGATGCCGACGTCGACCACCACCGCGCCGTCCTTGACCATGTCACCCTTCAAGAACCTGGGAACGCCCATGGCCGCGATCACGATATCGGCGCGCGTGGTGTGCGCGGCGATGTCGCGGCTCCGGCTGTGGCACATGGTCACGGTGGCGTCGCCGCCCTCGCCCTTGAGCGACAAAAGGAGCGCCATGGGTTTTCCCACGATGACGCTGCGCCCGAGCACGACCACGCTGGCGCCGGCGGTCGCGATCCGGTTGCGCACGAGGAGCTCGCGAATGCCGAGCGGCGTGCACGGCACGAAGCGCGGTGTTCCGGCGGCGAGGCGGCCCAGGCTCTCGGGGTGGAATCCATCGACGTCCTTCTCCGGGCTGATGGTGGCGATGGCCTGGTCGGAGTCGATGTGCTTGGGGAGCGGGAGCTGCAGCAGGATGCCGTCGACCGCGGGGTCGTCGTTGAACTCGCGCAGCACGCCCAAGACGCGCGCCTGCGACGAGTCGTCGGGCAGGTGCACGTTGCGCGACTCGATGCCGCACTCCTCGCACGCCTTGGCCTTGGCGGCGACGTACACCTTCGACGCGGGGTCCTCGCCCACGCGCACCAGCGCGATCACGGGCTTGCGCGTCGACGAAAGCCGCGCGGTGTGCGCGGCCACTTCCTGTTTGATGGCGGCCGCGCAGGCCTTGCCGTCCAAGAGCTGCATTCAATCCTCCAACACGAGTTGGTGGTGTTCGAAGCGACGCGCGCGGCCGGACTCGTCGTCGATGTCGGCCACGACATAATCGCACCGCACGTCGTCCTTGGCTACCTCGAAGCGCGTCGGACGCATGGTCAAGAAGCGCTCGATGACGTCTTCTTTCTTCACGCCCAGGATGGAGTCGTTCGACCCCGTCATGCCGACGTCGGTGACGTAGCCGGTGCCGCCCGCGTGGATGCGCGCGTCGCGCGTGGCGACGTGGGTGTGGGTGCCGAGCACGAGCGACACGCGCCCGTCGAGATAGTACCCCATCGCGATCTTCTCGCTGGTGGCTTCTCCGTGGAAGTCGACGACGATGATCTTCGCGGTCTTGGGCAGCTCGGCGAGGAGGCGGTCGACGGTGCGAAACGGACAGTCGAGCGGCGGCATGAACACGCGCCCCTGGATGTTGATCACGGCCACGCGCCCGTCGGTGCCGGGCACGAGCGCCGAACCGCGGCCGGGGGCGCCGGGGTAGTTGGCGGGGCGAACGATGTTGGGGCGGTCGTCGAGGAGCGCAATCCCCTCGCGCTTGTCCCACACGTGGTTGCCGGTGGTGAAGAACGCGATACCGGCCGCCTCCATTTCGGCGATGCCGGGCGGATTGATGCCGAAGCCGCCCGCGGAGTTCTCCGCGTTGGCGATGAGGAGGGTCGCGCCGTGGCGCTCGCGGATGCGCGGCGCGCACCACGCCACCGCGCGACGCCCGCTCTTTCCGACCACGTCGCCCAAAAACGCCACAATCATGCGAGACCGCCGGTCAGAAATCGAGGAGAGTGAGGCGGGGAGAAAAGAAAATTCCCCACGCTATGCCGTGTGCAAGGGAACTCATGAACCAGTCGGTCCACGTGGATACCCGCACGAATCGTTTTGTTCTGCCGCCGAAGCGGTTACAGCGCGATCCGAATAAGGCGTCCCTGAATAAGGTGTTGGCTCAAAAATTACCTTACTTCATCACGAACATGGTAGGGAATTTTCGTTATGCATCCGCTGCTTCGGCGCGTCCCTGCGCGGCCGAGGCCATGTCGTAACGTTTCCGTATCAGTCGTCGCCCGCGAGGCGGTCGTCGAGCAGCTCGAGCAAACTCTCCGCCTTCTTCGCGATGGTCGACATCTCTTCGTCTTGCGCGCGGCGCAGCTGGAACAGCTCGTCCGCGATGTTCATCGCCGCCAGAATCGCCACGCGGTCCGAGGGCGGCGAAGCCGACCCCTGCGACACCTCGCGCAGCTTGGCGTCGACGAAGCGCGCCACTTCGCGCACGTACTGCTCGTCCGCCGCCCCGCGAATGCGGTACTCGCGCCCCATGATCTCGACCGTGGTCGCCTTGGTGGTTTCCATTAGAGCTGCAGCTCTCCGAGCTTCTCCAGCACGCGGTCGATGCGCTTGCGGACTTCGTCCTTATGGAACGAGCTCAGGATTTTCTCGTGGCTCGACTTGAGGTGGTTGATCTTGTCGTTGAGATCGCGGTTGGCGGTCTTGAGCTTGTCGAGCTCCTTCTCGAGCGCGTTGCGCTGCTCCTGCAGCGCGCGATACTGATCCTTGAGGTGCTCGAAGCGCTCGGCGGTCTGCGCGATGCGATTCTCCAGCATCGACAGTTTCTCGATGGCGGGGGTGGTCTCCATGCGACCCGTTCTCCTTTGTCGCTTACGACCGCAACGTGACGCCGAGCTCGGACTCCAGCTTGGAAACGAGCTTGGCGATGAGCGCGTCGACGTCGGCGTCGGTCAGCGTCGCTTGGTGCGATCGAAACGCGAGCCGCACGCCGTACGCGGTGGTTCCTTCTCCGAGGTTGCCGCCGCGATACACGTCGAACACCTGCGCGGATTCTAGCAACCGCCCGCCGACTTTGACCACATGTTTTTCGATCTGCGCCCACGCGATCCCCGACGGCGCCACCAACGAGAGGTCGCGGCGCGAGGCGGGAAACTCGGAGTAGGGCTTGAACGACGGCGTCGCGGCGGCGTGGTCGAACAGCGCGGAGGCGTCGACCACCGCGTACCACACCGGCTGGGCGAGGTCGAGGTCGCGCGCCGCGCGCGCGGGCACGATACCGCCTTCGACCACGGCGCGCCGACGGTCCGCGTAGCGGAACCCGCCGTGCGAGGGCTCGAATTCGTACGAAAGATCGGCGAACGACTCCGGCGCGTGGGTCGCGAGCAGTGCTTCGACTTCGCCCTTGAGCTCGAAGAAGTCGACCGGCACCGGTGCTGCGCGCCAGAACGCGGTGCCCGCCGGGCGCGTGCGCACGATGAGCACGTGCGTGGGCTCGTCGGGGAGCGCGGACGTCTCGCTCGAGGGGACGAAGACACGCCCTACCGCGAACAGGTACAGCTCCTTGCGCCCGCGCGCGAGGTTGTGCGCGACCACGTCGAGCGCGCCCGGCAAGAGGTGCGTGCGCATCTGGGCGTGGTTCGACGAGAGCGGATTCTTGACCATGATGGCGCGGCTGCGCGGGTCGCTGTCGGCCCACGCGAACCAGCGCTGCTCGCGCCCGTCGCTGAAGGACGTGGTCAGGATCTCGGTGTGGCCGCGCGCCACCAGGTGTTCGGAGACGCGGTCGACGAAGCGGTCGAAGCGATCCGGCACCGACGGCACCGTGGTGCGATACTTCCACCCTTTTCCGATATTGTCGTAGCCGTACACACGCGCGACTTCTTCCACCAAGTCCGCTTCCTGGTCGACGTCCCACCGGAACGACGGCACCGTCACGGTGACCAAGTCGGCGTCGGAGCCGACGAGCGTGAACTCGAGGCGCCCGAGGATCTCCGCGATCGCGTCGGTCGAGAGGTTCTCCCCCAACAAGCGCCGCACGGTCGAGCGCCGCAGCGACAACGAGCGCGGCTGGCGCGGCGCCGGGAACGTGTCGACCACCTTGCCCGCGTGCCCGCCCGCGACCTCGATGATGAGCGCGGTCGCGCGATCCGACGCGCGCCGGCACGCTTCGCGGTCACTCCCCCGTTCGAAGCGGTACGACGCGTCGGTGCTGATGTTGAGCGCGCGGCGCGTGCGCCGCACGGTCTTGGGGTCGAAGGCGGCCGATTCGAGCAGCACGTCGGCGGTGGTCTCGGTGATGCGGGTGGCGTTGCCGCCGATCACGCCCGCGACCCCGACCGCTTCGTCGCGCGCGGTAATGATGAGGTGGGTGTCGTCCAACTCGTACGACGCGCCGTCGAGCGCGTCGATGCGCTCGCCGCGGCGCGCGCGGCGGACCCCCATGTGCGCGGACGGGAGCGCCTTGGCGTCGTAGCCGTGCATGGGCTGTCCCATCTCCATCATCACGTAGTTGGTGACGTCGACGATGTTGTTGACGCTGTGCACGCCCACGCGCTCGAGCGCGTTCTTGAGCCACGCGGGCGACGGGCCCACGGTGACGCCGTGGATCATGCGCGCGACGAAGCGATAGCACTCGGACGGGTCGGCGATGGCGACTTCGACGTCGGTGTCGTCGGGCGATTGCGGCGGCGCGACCGCTTCGGGCAGGCGCAGCGACGTGCGATAGAGCGCTGCGATCTCGCGCGCCACGCCCACGTGCGAGAGCTGGTCGGGGCGGTTCGGCGTGACTTCCAGTTCGAGCACGGCGTCGGTCTTGCCCAGCACATCGGCGAGAGCCACACCCAGGGGCGCGTCGGGGTCGAGCACGAGGATGCCGCCGCTCTCGGTACCCAGTCCAAGCTCGACCTCGGAGCAAATCATCCCGTTCGACACCACGCCGCGAATCTTGCTCTTGCGCAGCTTGACGCCGTTGGGGAGCTTGGCCCCGACGAGCGCCACCGCGACGCGCTGCCCCGCCGCCACGTTGGGCGCGCCGCATACGATCTCGAGGGGGTCGCCTTGTCCCACGTCGACGCGGCACACGCGCAAACGGTCGGCTTCCGGGTGCGGCTTGGCTTCCAGCACCTGCCCGACGACGACCAAGCGTTCGGTGAGTCCGGAACTCGTGAGGCGCTCGACCTTGATGCCGTGCATGGTGAGGTCGTGCGCGAGCGCGACGGCGTCGACTTGAATGTCGACGT
>CAZLLI010000127.1:0-2250 GCA_964560355.1 uncultured bacterium
TAATACGTCGGCGACCGCATCATGACACCCTCGATGACCGCCTGGCCACCGACGCTGATGCGCTTTTCCGGCATGGAGGGACGTTACTCGGACGAACCGGTGTCTTTGTACTTGTACTTTTCGCGGAAGCGTTCCACGCGGCCGGCCGTGTCGACGAACTTGCGCTTGCCCGTATAGAACGGGTGCGACGCCGACGAGATTTCCATCTTGACCACGTAGTGCTTGACGCCGTCGATGTCACGGGTCTCGGCGCTCTTCATGGTCGAGCGGCTGATGAACTCGGCGCCGACGCTGGGGTCGACGAAAACGACCGGATGGTACTCGGGGTGGATTTCTTTCTTCATTTCGTCACTGGCTCCTGAAATCGGGAGCAGGAAGAATAGCCGATCGAGGCCGTTCCGGCAAGGGGCGGTTTCTGGCCTCGATCGGCTCCCCTAACTACCTCACCAGCACGACTTTCTGCAGGCGGACCTTCCCCGCGGCCTCGAGGCGCAGGTAGTAGACCCCGCTGGCCACGCGCGCGCCGTGCCCGTCGCGGCCGTCCCACGCCACCGAGTGGCGACCCGCACCCCGGCTCTCGTTCACGAGCTCGCGGACGCGCGCCCCGCGCACGTCGTAGACCTGAAGGGTGACCCGGCTGTCGCCCGGGAGCTCGAAGCCGAGGCGTGTCGACTGCGAGAACGGACTCGGGGAGGCCGGCAAGAGCGCCACGTCGACCGGGAGCGGTCCGTCCCCCACGTCGGTGGGCCCGCCGGCCAGGTCGAGCGAGAGCGTGTAGTTGCCGGTCTGGTCCTGGAGGTAGTCCTCGATGACGACCGTGTAGTAGCCGCTGGCAGTGAGCACCGGGTTGATGTTGTCACTCGTCGTCGTGATGATGGCACTCGCACCGAAGGGCGGGTACAGCGTGATGTTGGTGTTCATGGCACCCGATGTCACGATCGCGCTGATATTCGCCGTTTGTCCGGTGAGCGCGTAGAAGGTATAGCCGTCGAAGTCCGCGGCAGAAAGCGCCGACCCGTTCTCCGGCGAGCCCTCCACGATCTCTCCGCCGTCGGTCTCGGCGCCGCCGGTGTACGGACCCGAGGTCACGTTCAAGAACGACATCGAGTAATTGCCCGCGGTGTCGTACCCATTGTCTTCCACCACGATCGTCCACGTGCCACTCACCGTGAGCTGGTGCTCGAGACGGTCGCCGAAGGTGTACGTCGCATACGATCCGCCGTTGGGCGGGTACAAGATGATCTCGGTATCGAAACCCGCGCCGCCGGTAGCGACAGCACTGATCAGGACGCGGTTGCCGTTGAATCCCTGGAATTGAAACGCGTCGACGTCGGCGATCCCGCTCATGGTGCCGCTCACGATCGAATTCGACGTAATGGGACCGCCGGTGGGATCGCCTCCGTTGGTGAACGGACCACTGGTCAGGTTCACCATGGAGAGGGTGTAGGTGCCGACATCGTCGTTGAGATAATCCTCCACGACGACGGTGTAGGTCCCGATAGCCGTCGTCAGTACGTCGAACTGATCCGCCGATGAGGTCACGAGCGCCGCACCACCGCCCGGCGGATACACCGACAAGGTCGGGTTGTGCGTGCCGGCACCGGTAGCGAGTGCCGTAAACAGGAAGCGCTTGTTGACCCCGCCCGTGAACGTGAACGCGTCGAAGTCCACACCCTGCTGGAACTGTCCCGTCTTGATGTCGTTCGACGCGATCGCTTCCCCGTCCGTATCGCTGCCGTTCTCCAACGGACCGCCCTGCACGTTCATCAACGACATCGAGTAGTTGCCGGCGGAGTCGTTGCTCTCGTCATAGATCGCCATCGTCCACGTGCCCGTCGCCGTCAGCTGCGCCTCGAGGCGATCGCCCAGCGTGTACGTGAGGTACGATCCGCCCGCTGGGGGATACAGCACGATGGTTGTGTTTAGCGCGCCCGACGTCGCGACGGCGTCCATCAGCACACGTTGGCCGTTCGTCCCGCTGAACGTGAAGCAGTCGACGTCGCCGATGCCGCTCACGCTCCCCGTCTTCACGTCGGCCGAGACGATCGCGCCTCCGTCCAGGTCGGTGCCGTTCGTGTACGGCCCGGCCGTGACGTTCATCATCGAGATCGAGTACGTCCCCGTGTTGTCGTTGAGGTAGTCCTCGACCACGATGGTGTATGTCCCGGTTTGCAGCAACTGATGGTCGAAGATGACGGCCGTCGACGTCACCTCCGCGGTCCCTCCCCCCGGCGGGTAGATCGAGAGCTG
>CAZLLI010000127.1:2350-6544 GCA_964560355.1 uncultured bacterium
CGGCCGTCGACGTCACCTCCGCGGTCCCTCCCCCCGGCGGGTAGATCGAGAGCTGCGGATCGTGCGTGCCGGCACCGGTGGGTTGAGCGGAGAAGATAATTCGGTTCCCCGCCGTCCCCGTGAACGTGAACGCGTCGAAGTCCACACCCTGTTGGAACTGCCCCGTCTTGATGTCGTTCGACGCGATCGCCTCTCCATCCGTATCGCTGCCGTTCTCCAACGGACCGCCTTGTACGTTCATGAACGACAGCGAGTAATTGCCCGCGGAGTCGTTGCCGTTGTCGTAGATCGCCATCGTCCACGTGCCCGTCGCCGTCAGCTGCGCCTCCAAGCGATCGCCCAGCGTGTAGGTGAGGTACGATCCGCCCGCTGGGGGATACAGCACGATGGTTGTGTTTAGCGCGCCCGACGTCGCGACGGCGTCCATCAGCACACGTTGGCCGTTCGTCCCGCTGAACGTGAAGCAGTCGACGTCGCCGATGCCGCTCACGCTCCCCGTCTTCACGTCGGCCGAGACGATCGCGCCTCCGTCCAGGTCGGTGCCGTTCGTGTACGGCCCGGCCGTGACGTTCATCATCGAGATCGAGTACGTCCCCGTGTTGTCGTTGAGGTAGTCCTCGACCACGATGGTGTATGTCCCGGTTTGCAGCAACTGATGGTCGAAGATGACGGCCGTCGACGTCACCTCCGCGGTCCCTCCCCCCGGCGGGTAGATCGAGAGCTGTGGATCGTGCGTGCCGGCGCCGGTGGGTTGACCCGTGAAGATCACGCGCTGACCCGCCGTCCCCGTAAACGTGAACGCGTCGAAGTCGACCCCCTGTTGGAACTGCCCCGTCTTGATGTCGTTCGACGCGATCGCTTCTCCATCCGTATCGCTGCCATTCTCCAACGGGCCGCCTTGCACGTTCATGAACGACAGCGAGTAATTGCCCGTTGCGTCGTTGCTCTCGTCATAGATCGCCATCGTCCACGTGCCCGTCGCCGTCAGCTGCGCCTCGAGGCGATCGCCCAGCGTGTACGTGAGGTACGATCCGCCCGCTGGGGGATACAGCACGACGGTAGTGTTCATGGCTCCCGACGTCGTGACGGCGTCCATCAGTACACGCTGGCCGTTGGTCCCACTGAACGTGAAGCAATCGATGTCGCCGATGCCGCTCACGCTCCCCGTCTTCACGTCGGCCGACACGATCGGCCCGCCATCGAGATCGGTACCGCTCGTGTACGGTCCCGCGGTCAGATTCACCATCGAGATCGAGTACGTCCCCGTGTTGTCGTTGAGGTAGTCCTCGACCACGATGGTGTATGTCCCGGTTTGCAGCAACTGATGGTCGAAGATGACGGCCGTCGACGTCACCTCCGCGGTCCCTCCCCCCGGCGGGTAGATCGAGAGCTGCGGATCGTGCGTGCCGGCACCGGTGGGTTGAGCGGAGAAGATAATTCGGTTCCCCGCCGTCCCCGTGAACGTGAACGCGTCGAAGTCCACGCCCTGTTGGAACTGTCCCGTCTTGATGTCGTTCGATGCGATCGCCTCGCCGTCGGTGTCGCTGACATTCTCCAGCGGACCGCCGGTGACGTTCATGAACGACATCGAGTAACTCCCCGCGGTGTCATACGCATTGTCGTACACGACGATGGTCCATGTGCCCGTCGCCGTGAGCTGCGCCTCCAAGCGATCGCCCAGCGTGTAGGTGAGGTACGATCCGCCCAGGGGCGGGTACAGCACCATCGTGGTATTGAATCCCGCGCCCGCCGTCGCGACGGCGTCCATGATGACGCGCTGGCCGTTGGTACCGCTGAACGTGAAGCAGTCGATGTCCGCCGCCCCGCTCATCGTCCCCGTCTTTACGTCGGCGGACACGATGGCACCGCCGTCGAGGTCGCCCCCGCCCGTCAGCGGCCCGGCAGTGATATTGGTGAAGTTGATCGCGTAGTTGCCGGCGTCGTTGAGGCCGACGTCGGTGATCTCGATCGTGAACGTCCCCGTGTTGGCGAGTTGGTAGTCGAGCAGATCGCTCGACGTGCTACCCACCGACGCGCCCCCGGGCGCCTTGAGGTTGATATTCGTGTTCACTGCTCCGGACGTGGTCACGGCCGTGATCAGCACGCGTTGGCCCGAAGTGCCCGAGAACGTCCACGACTCTAGGTAGGTCGGGCCGGCGAGTGTTCCCGCCACCGTGGTGCCGGATGTGATGGCGCCGCCTGCGAACGAGAGACGGGCCGTGAGCATGGTGATGGCGATCAGTGCGAGCGGAGCGACGCGATGGAGGCGCATAGGGGGCTTGTCTCCTTGAATGGGTGTCGAACGATGTTACGGCGTCGGCCGTGGTCACGGCAAGGGCGACGCCAGGCCCACATCTCCCACCCACTACAAATCGGCGGGGGGAAAGTTGGCGCCGGCCCGGGGCAAACAAGAAGCGCCCTCGCTCTCGCGGAGGGCGCTTCGAAGTGCGCAGACCAAGAAGAGTGGTTGTCTCTGCACTAGGCGTTCATGCTTTTCAAGAACTACGCGGTAGATTTCTCGAGCGCTACTGACCCTGCAACGTTTGGAACTGCTTCAACGCTTCGGTCGCCTTGTCGGTGTCGCCGGCTTCGCTGTAGCAGCGCGCCAAAAGTTTCCAGCCCTGGGCGTCGCTCGGCTTGAGGCTCACGTACTTCTCGCCCCACGACGCCCCCGCGGGCCAGTCCTGCTTTGCCATGCACGCGACGATCAAGTTGAACGCGGTGGGCGCGTTGTCGGGGTCGCGGTCGAGCGCCTTCTGGTAATAGCCGATCGCTTCGTCGATCTTGGCCGGGTCGGTGCTGCGTTGGTTGAACGCAGCCACGCCCAAGTTGGAGAACGTCGACGCCGAATCGGCGCCGAGCTTCACGCGCGCGTCGGCCGACATGAGCAAGAAATCTTCGGCGGCCTTGTACTTCTTGTCTTCCAGGAGGCCCATGCCGATTTCTTCCACCATCGGGTACTTCGACGGATCCTTCTCGATGAGGGGCTTGAAGCGTTCGACGGCTTCGTCCTCGCGGCCCATGCGCGCGAGCGTGCGGCTCGCGAGCTGGAGCGACTTGGTGTAGTTGGGGTCGGCGGTGTTCCCGGTCTTGAGGACCTTGTCGGCTTCCGCCAGCGCCTTGGCGTCGCACGTCGAATCCGTGAGCGCGAGCCGCGAATACGCGACCGCGAGGTTGTAGTGCGCGCCCGACTGGGTCGGGTCGGCCTGCGTCGCGAGGTCGAATTCGGTGGCCGCGTTCGCGAAGTCCGCGCGTCCCCACGCGTTTTGCGCCAGCTTGTAGTGGCGCGCGTAGTTGCTCTGGATGTTGTTCGCGATGTCGCGCGCCTTCTTCGGCTCGAGCTCCTTGGCGATGTTGAAGTACTTGTACGCCTGCGCGACGCTGTCGAGCTCGCTGTACGCGAGCGCGAGATAGAAGTTTCCTTCGCCGTCCTTCGGGTTCTTGGCGACCGCCTTGAGCAGAATGACGCGCGCCTCTTCGTACTGTTTGTTCTGGATATAAATGATGCCGCTCGTCGTTTCGACCGACTTCGCGATGACGAGGGCGGGAACGACCAGCGACGCAATCAGCAACCAAACTCGCATCTGTTTCATGTTACTCCGTGCCTCCGGAATGAAAAGAGGCCCCTTCCGGGCGGTCGGGGCCTCTTCCCTGCACTACGACGCCATGTCGTAGATCCTAAGCATTCATGCTCTTCAAGAATTGAGCGTTCGACTTGGTCTTGCCGAGCTTGTCCAAGAAGAACTCCATCGCTTCCATCAGAGGCTTGTCGTTCAGGAACTTGCGAAGAATCCATATCTTCTCCAAGTCCTTTTTGTCAATCAAGAGCTCTTCCTTGCGCGTGCCCGACTTGAAAATGTCGACCGCGGGGAAGACGCGCTTGTCGCTCAAGCGGCGGTCCAGCACCAATTCCATGTTGCCGGTGCCCTTGAACTCTTCGAAGATGACTTCGTCCATGCGGCTGCCGGTTTCGATCAGCGCGGTCGCGATGATGGTCAGGCTGCCGTTGCCCTCGATGTTGCGCGCCGCGCCGAAGAAGCGCTTCGGGCGCTGGAGCGCGTTCGAGTCCACACCGCCGGAGAGAATCTTCCCCGAGTGCGGCACCACCGCGTTGTGCGCGCGCGCCAGACGCGTGATCGAGTCGAGCAGGATGACGACGTCCTTGCCGTGCTCGACCAGGCGCTTGGCCTTTTC
>CAZLLI010000128.1:0-6461 GCA_964560355.1 uncultured bacterium
CACCGCGATCGACGGCACCCCGAGGATCATGCCCTCGGATGCGGCCGCGACGGTACCGCTGTACTGCACGTCTTCGCCCATGTTGGGCCCGTGGTTGATGCCCGAGACGATCAAGTCGGGTGCGCGGTCCAAGAGCACCTGGAGCGCCAGCACGATGGCGTCGGTCGGTGTGCCGACCACGCGATAGTGGCGCGCGTCGATCCTCTTGACGTCGATCGGGCGTCGCACCGTGAGCGAGTGACTGCTCGCACTCTGCTCGGCGTCGGGTGCGACCACGGTGACCTCCCCCAGCGGCATGAGCGCTCGCTCGAGCACTTGGATGCCGCGCGCGTCGAACCCGTCGTCGTTGCAAATCAGAATGTGCTTGGCCATCGAACCGCGCGAACCGGAGGGAAGTCGGATTCTACCAGAAGAACGACTTTCCGACCATGCGCAAAAAGCGCAGGGTATCGACGTAGGGGTTGATGAAGCTCGCCTCCCCGGCGTAGATGGTTTTGACCGGTACCGACGCGAATTTTCCCCCCGCGCGGCCGGCCCGGATGATCATTTCCGACTCGATCTCGTAGCGCGAGGTGGTGAGCGGGAACTTCTTGAAGTGGTCGAGGCGGATGAGGCGGTAGCCGTTCTGGGAGTCGGCCACCTTGCGGCCGGCGAGGAGCGACACCACCGCACTCGTCACGTAGTTGGTGGCTTTGCGGAGCCACGGCATGTTGGCGGCGTCGACCAGTCGGTTCCCCACCACCATGTCGGCGCCGGTTTCCTGTTGGCGCGCGACGAAGGACGGAATCTCGTCGGGGCTGTGCTGGCCGTCGGCGTCGAGCAGGATCGCGAGCGGTACACCCAGTTGTTGGGCGCGCTCGATGCCGGAACGAATCGCGGCGCCCTTGCCCCGATTGACCGGGTGCACGACCACCACCACGCCCGCCTTCTCCGCGACCGCGCGGGTGTCGTCCGTGGAGCCGTCGTCGACCACCACGATGCGGTTGCGCGGGACGTAGCGCTCCACGCGGTCGATGACGCCCGCGAGGTGCTTGCCCGCGTTGTAGGCGGGGATGATGGCGGCGAGATGGTCGATGGGGCTCATGCGTGCTTATCTACGCTTCCGTGCGAACGATCGGTACGAAGTGGAACCACTGCTCGCTGTGGTCGCGAATCAATCGCTCGAGGTCGCGGAGGCATTCTTCCTGCAAGCGCTCCAGCTTTTCGAACTCGTCCTCGTGGTCTTCGGGAAAGTGCGTCCCGCCGTGAACGTAGCGGAAGCGTTCCGGCCCGTCAAACACGAGTATGCCCGTCAACACCGGCGCGCGACAGCGCGCCGAAAGGACCAAGTGCCCCAGCGGAACCTCGGTCGGGACACCGAACATCGCGAACCGTTTCTTGGCCTTGCCGTAGGCACGATCGATCATTAGAGCCACCACCTCGCCGCGATCGACCGCTTCCTTGAGGGCGGGAAAGCTCCCCGAGAGCGGGTGCGCGCGCACGCCCACGTACGCGCGCCGGTCCGAGTAGAACTTCGTCACGCGCGCGCTCGGGTGGTCGAGCGCCACCGTGTGCACCGTGAAGCCCATGCGCGTGAGCGCGAAGCCGCCCAACTCCCCCGGCCCCACGTGCGCCGTCGCCATGATGAACGCGCGTTTCTCGCCCAACTTTGAGAGCTCGCGGCGCAGCTCCGACATGTCGACGCGCGCGATCAATTCGTCCGGCTTGAAAAACGGTAGCTGCAGGAACAGCAGAATGCTGCGTGCGAAGTTGTGCACCACCCGCCGCGCCGCGCGGCGCCGCTCGCGCTCGCTCCACTCCGGGTGGATGACGCGCAGGTTCTCCGCCACCGTGCGACGCGTGCCCGGCCGCAAGCGCCAGTTGATCTCCCCCAGCGTCCACGCGATCCCGCGGCAGAACCAATCGGGCGTGAAGCGCGCGAAGAACGCGCCGAGGTGGTACGGAATCGCCTGCAGCATGGCCTGGGCCGACCATACCCGCTGCCGGGCCCCCTAGCAAGGATGACGGGATTAGCCGTTTGGGGATGAAACGGCGCATATCCTCTCGAGCCGACCTCGGCCGGCGCGATATACTTGTTTCGCCCCAGCCGGCCACTGGAGGCACTGCGATGCTAAGGGCAAGTTTGGTTGTTTGTCTGGTGCTGGGTGTCTCGGGGGACGCGTTCGCGCGCAAGTCCCCCGAGCCCGTGCGCACGGTGGAAATCCCGACCGCCGTCAGCCCCGTCGACGGTCCCGTTCATCCTAATTCCCCGTTCATTCTCGCCGCGACCGAAACGACGATTCTCGCGAGCTTCACCTTCGACTCCGGCGCCGTGTGCGACCAGCAAGGCTGGACCGTCGTCGACGCCACCGCGCAGGCCGCGACCTTCTGGCACGTCGACGACTTCGCCGGTGCGAACGTGAACCCGGGCGACTCGTACGCGCCGCTCGCGGGAGCGAGATCGCTCTGGTGCGGCGCGCGGGCCGCGACGTCGGGGCTCGAGTGCGGATACATGGCGCTTCCAGGCTACGGCAACAACTGGAATCAAACTTGGCAGACGAAGTCGTGCATCGCCGTGAGCGGCGACCTCGACGTGTCGTTTCTCATGGAGATCGACTCGGAGCCCGGCTACGACGCCGCGTACCTCGAGTACACGACTGTGTGCGCGAATCCCAAGTCGATTTCCGACTGGGACGTGCTCGACGGCGGAATCGGGATTTGGGACGACGTCCAGACGCTCGCGGTGTCGCAAGCGTACGCCGTCGGCGGATCCAACGTGCGCGTGCGGATTCGCTTTGCCTCCGACAGTGGCTTCTCCGACGAGGACGCGAACTACGACAGCCACTCCGGACCCGTCGTCATCGACAACCTCCAAGTGGAAGGTCTCGCGCTCGAAGACTTCGAGGGCGAAGCCGTGAACGCAACGGAATCGAACGATTGGGAGGCCTACCTCATTCCCGGGTACGGCGCGTCGTACTTGGCTTTGTTCCCGGGTGCGTCGATGGTGCAGCTCGGCGACGGCTGCACTCGCAATCTGACGTGTGTGTGGGCGGCCATCAACGGCTCGACCGAGACGTACGCGTGTGGCGGTTATCCGCAGCAGAAAGCGGTTCCCAAGATGAACGCGGAAGGACAGTATCTCAACGCCGAGGTCTGGTCGCCGCTGATTCCCATCGTGGGCTCCAAATCGTGGGTGAACTATCGATTCTCGGCGGCCGACGACGGGACGCTCAATGACCTCGTCTTCCGAACGTGGGCTATTCGCAGTGTGGTCGACGGGTGCGAGGGTCCGTGGCGATCACGGAACATCGTCTATTTTGGGCCGCAGCCGCTTGGGTGGTTTACAAACACCTTTCCGGTCAGTGATCTCATTTCCCCCGTGGCCACCCACCTCCGCGTCAGCTTGGGAGTGCTCGACCAGTGTCCGTACTGGTGCAGCGTGTTTGGAACCGGTTCCTGTCACAGCCATATGCCCATGTTCGACAACGTGACGGTCTATCGCGTGGACTCGTTCGGTCCGGTGTGGAGCACACGCGACATCGACATGTTCCAGGATACGTTCCCGGTCGACGGGACCGACACCGGCGTCGGGCGTGCGGACGCCGCGCTTTCGATCATACCGAGCGCGAGCGCGACGATTCTGCCCGGCGACTCCGCGCGCGTCATCGTGAGCGATCCCATCACGGCGGTCCCGGTCACAAACCCGAGCGGACTCGCGACGGACAACTTGGGCGGCATCGGCAACCAAGGCGGAACCAACGGCAACAAGGCGTGCTACCTCTACGTGCACGTGAACGACAGCGGGACGCCCGCGCCGGCCGGCAAGTCGGGCGCGGCGCTCACCGACGACGCCCACTATCCGTTCAAGGACACGGTGGTCGCGGACGGAAGAACGTGGACGCGCATCCAGTGCTGGCTGCGCACGAGTTCGACGAGTACGTTCGTCGTCGACTTGAATGACAACTTGTTCCAAGCCGGCGACGTGATCTCTTTCTTTTTCGGCGCCACCAACACGAACGGCGAGACAAGTTATTGCTCGGGCAGTGCGCTCACCTATGTCCAGAGCGATCTCGATGTGGCCGCCGCGGCGGCCTCGGAGTTCACCGTTCTCCCTCTCGACGGGCTGAATCAATTCCTGTACGTCGACGGCATGGACGGGCGCGGCGCGCAGGAATATTGGGACACCGCTTTCGAGCAGCTCTCGTTGACGCCGGATCGGTACGACGTGCGCGGGCCGACGTCGAACGTCGCCAATCGGCCGGACACGCGCGTGACCGACGTGAACCAGCAATTGAACGCCAACTACAACGCTATCGTGTGGGACACCGGCGATCTGCTCTACGGCATCGGCGACGGCACGGGCGCCCCGGAGAAATCGAACGACTACGCGATGATCAACGACTTCTTGGGCGGATTGACCTCCATGGGCGGCGTGTTCATCGGCGGCGATGACGCGGCGCAGAGTCTCTCGACGGCGGCGGGTGCGTCGGCGGTGACGTTCAAGTCGGTCTACCTCACGTACGCGCTCACGACGGGCAACCATCGCCCGAGCTTCGGAGTATCTCCGACGGTAAACGGGCTTGGCGTCGGGAGCATGTACGGTACGCAGTCGTTCGTCGCCTTCGGCGGGTGTCCGCTCTTCAACGACTTCGACGTGCTGACGCCGTCGGGCACGACGGCGATGCAGATGTCGTATGGCGCGCCGGCCGCGACCAACGGCGCGGTGATTTCGAAGCGCACGGGCCCGAACGCGCTCGTGGTGTTCGCGGGTTTCAGCTTCATCTACATTCGCGACGACGAGCACGACGGCCAATTGGACCGCGCGCGGTTCTTGCAGGACACGCTGAACCCGATGAACGCGGAGGGAAACTGGCCCACGGGAGCACCCCCCGTTCCAGTGAACGCGCTCGCGCAAAACTATCCCAATCCGTTCAATCCCCAGACGACGATCGCGTTTTCGCTCGCCGCTCGGACGCGCGTGCGCGTCGACGTGTTCGACGTGAGCGGCGCGCTCGTGAGGACGCTTGTCGACGAGACGCGCGAGGCGGGGTCGCACTCCGACGTTCGTTGGGATGGCACCGACGCGGCGAGGCAACCGGTCGCGAGCGGGGTCTACTTCTATCGACTGCGCGCCGGCGACTTCTCCCAGACGCGAAAGATGGTCCTCCTCAAGTAGGCTGCCAGGTCTTCCGCAACACCGACGGGCGGGTGCCGTACAAACCGTTGCAGCACCCGCCCGTTTGCGTTATGGTCGCCGCGGTGTATCTTATGGAGCGGTCGGGGCATCCATGGAAATGTGCCCGTCCGTCCGACTCCTTAATATGTGGATCGGACCTCTCCCCACACCGCGGGGCCCGCGGGCCCGAGAATGCGGCGTTTATCCCCCACGCCGAGAAAGACTTGCAGGAGGCTATTGGTGGGACGCATTCCTCTGTGTGTACTGGCCGCGGCCGCCGCGGGCCTGATCTGGCTGGGCGCTTGCGCCCCCGACACGACGCTTAGCGGCGACCACGTCGCCAACCAGGCCCCGACAGTCTGGCTCGCGTCGGGTCCGCCCGAAGGCTCGACCGGCACCTATACCGTCCAGCTCTTCTGGGGCGGTTGGGACCCGGACGGCGAGATCAAGTACTACGAGTACCTGGTCACCGACAACGTGACGGGAGTCTTCAACCCGGCCGACACGGTGGGTGTGACCTGGTCGACGGTGATCGGCAACGATTCCACCTTCACCTTCTCCGCCGATTCGCTGCAGGATTCGAATCCGACCAGCCAAAAGGCGGTCTTCGCGCGTTCGCACACGTTCTTCGTGCGCGCCGTCGACGAGGACAACCTGCGCTCGAAGGAGCCGGCGTATCGCTCCTTCACCGCGCGCACGATTTCGCCCGAGGTGCGCGTCACGACACCGCGCGCCGAGCTCGGCATCACCGCGGCCGACATGCCGCCCATCTCGACCTTCGTGTGGGCCGCCACCGACTACATCGACGACGACAACAGCAAGCAGGACCCGGACTCGGTCCAGTGGGCGATGGTCAGCACCAAGACTCACAACAGCAGCTACTCGGAAACCATCACGTACCTGCGCAACAACCCCGACGCGCCCGAGTGGTACCCGTGGTCGTGGTACCGCGCGCCGCAGGATTCGGGCAAGTCGTGGACGACGCCGCCGCTCGAGTTCGGCGACTACGTCTTCGCCATTCGCGCCAAGGACGAAGCCGGCGCGGTGACGCCGGTCTTGGCCGAACCCGTCAACGTGCGCCGCATCAAGGTGCAGGCGCGCATCTCGGGGCCGACCTTCGTGATTACGAGCCAGCTCATCGGCAGCATCATTGCGGCGTCGTGCGACTACCCGCTCACCATCGTGGACGTGCCCGCGGGCGTCGACATTTCGTTCGCGCTCTCCGCGTGCGCGGAGCACTACGGCGGCACCGTCGCGGGCTATCGCTACGGCTGGGACATTCTCGACTTGAACGACCCCTCACAGT
>CAZLLI010000129.1:0-6404 GCA_964560355.1 uncultured bacterium
CGGGCAGCGCGCGCGCACCGCCCGGGATCATCTTCATGATGTCCTCGAGCGGCCCCATCTTCTTGAAGCGGCGCAGCTCTCCAAGAAAATCGGACAGGTCGAACGCCTGCGACTTCACGCGGCGCTCGAGCTCTTCCGCCGCGGCGAGGTCGATGGTCTCCTGCGTCTTCTCGATCAGCGACAGCACGTCGCCCATGCCGAGAATGCGCCCCGCCATGCGGTCGGGGTAAAACGCCTCCAAGTCCGAGAGCTTTTCGCCCACGCTCGCGAACTTGATCGGCACGCCGACCACGGCGCGCACCGAGAGCGCGGCCCCGCCGCGCGCGTCGCCGTCGAGCTTCGAGAGCACGATGCCGGTGAGCGACAGGCGCTCGTGGAACGCGCCCGCGACGTTGACCGCTTCCTGCCCCGTCATGCTGTCGACGACGAGCAGGATTTCTTCCGGCTGGGCGACGTCGCGCAGACGAACGAGCTCGTCCATCATCTCGTCGTCGACGTGGAGGCGCCCCGCGGTGTCGAGCACCAGCGTGTCGCACAGCTTGTCGACCGCGACCTCGCGACCGCGCTCGTAGAGCGCCAACACGTCGGTCTCGCCCGCGTTCGCGCGCGCGACCGGCACCGCGATCTGGCGCCCGAGAATCTCGAGCTGGTCCATCGCGGCCGGCCGGTACACGTCGAGCCCGACCAGCACGGGTCGTCGCCCGCGCTTGCGCAATTGCGCCGCCAGCTTGGCCGAAAACGTCGTCTTGCCCGACCCCTGCAGACCGACCACCATCACGACGCTGGTCGCCTGCTTCAAATGGAACGGCGCCGCCGTCCCACCGAGGAGCTGGGTCAGCTCCTCGTTCACCACCCGAATGATCTGCTGCTCGGGGGTGAAGCTCTTGAGCACGTCCTCGCCGGTGAGGCGCGCTTCCACTCTCGCGACGAAGTCCTTGACGACGCGGAAGTTGACGTCCGCTTCCAACAGCGCGCGCCGCACTTCGCGCACGGTTTCGCGCACGTCGTTCTCGGTGAGCTTGCCGCGCGAACGAATCGACGCGAACACGCGCTCGAACTTCTCGGTCAGGCTCGTGAACATGGACAACCTCGGTCGGGGAGCACGTACCCTCTCCTCCGCTCAAGGTCCTGTGGTCCTGCGAGGTGATCTAAACGGGCTTCGACCGGACGGAGGAGAGTAACAAACCCCCTCGGCGGCGGGCAAGTCCTAATTGGGACGGCGGGTTAGGCGGTCGCGGGGCCTCGGATGGCGGCCACTGCGGCCGCATAGTCGGGGGCTCGGAAGATGGCGGTGCCCGCCACCAGGATGTCCGCGCCGGCGTCGCGCGAGCGGGTCGCGGTCTCCGCATTGACGCCCCCGTCGATCTCGATCGCGAAGGTAAGTCCAAGCTTGTCACGGAGCTTCGCCGCCTTGGCGAGGTCCGGGAGGACGGTGTCGATGAACGACTGACCGCCAAAGCCGGGCACCACGCTCATGACCAAGAGGAGGTCCAGCTCTTCGAGATAGGGCTCGACGGCGGAGAGCGGGGTGTCCGGGTTGAGCGAGAGGCCGGCTTTCTTTCCCCGCGCGCGGATGGCGCGCAGGTCGCGGCGCGGGTCGCCGCTCGCCTCCACGTGGATGGTGAGGATGTCGGCACCGGCGTCCAAGAACGCGCCCATGTAGCGGTCGGGGTGCTCGATCATGAGGTGGGTGTCGAGTGGGACGGTCGCGAGTTGGTCGATCGCCTTCACCAGCACCGGCCCGAAGGTGATGTTGTTGACGAAGTGCCCGTCCATCACGTCGAGGTGGAGTAAATCGGCGCCGGCCTTCTCGACCGCACGAATCTCCTCTCCCAGTCGAGAAAAATCACACGCGAGGAGACTCGGAGCCACCGCCGTGCGTGTGTGCGCGCTTGCGCGCGTACTAGTTCGAACTAGATGCGACCAGCTCAACCGATTCTCCTTCGCGAATGCGCGCGCCCGCCTTGGGAACCTGATCCACGATCGTGTTGGGGAACACGCCCTCTTGCGCTTCGTAACGCACCGACGCCACCCGAAATCCCAGCTTCTCCAGCTTCGCGCGCACCGCGAACAGGTCCTGACGCGTGAGGTCGGGCATCAGATAGGCGTCACCGGCGCCCACGACCGCGACCACCAAGTCGACGCCTTCGCCTTCGCGCAACTCTTCGCCCGCGGGCGGGTTGGTGGCGATGACCGCGTCGCGCTCCGCCCCCGCGCGTTTGACGCGTGAGACGCGCCCCACCGCGAGGCCCGCGTGCTCGATCACACTGCGCGCCTGCCGCAGCGTTTGCGTGGTGACGTCCGGCACGCGCTCGGTGCGCGGGCCCAGGCTCGTGACCAGCATCACCGTGCGCCCCGTCTTGATGCTCTCGTTGGCGCGCGGCACGTGCGAGATCACGTAGTCCTTCGGCACCTGCGGGTCGTACTCGCTGCGCGCGACCTTGGAGTGGAGACCCAGCCGCGCCAGCGACTCGTTGGCCTGCGACGCGCTCGAATTGCGCAGATCCGGCACGATGACGGCGTCGCGCTGGTGCACCAGCATCGGCATCACTACGAAGTTGAATGCGAGCACGCCGACCGCGAACAGGCCGGCCAGGAGGAGGATGCGCACGACGGCGCGACGGGCGTTCACGCCGCCACTCTATCGCGGGGGTCGAGATGAGTCAATTTAGTAACGCGGGTGGCGTCCACTCGTTAGAGGAGGGCGTGGGCTCCCCGAACGCGACTTGGCATCCAGGAGCGAAGGGGAGCCCACGCACTCCCAGTGCGGACGACAGGACCCGCGTTGCACTACTAGCCAAGCGAATCCCCCACCGCGACTTTGTAGCCGGCGACGAACTCGCGCGCCGACATCGCGCGCTTCCCCTCCGGGCGGAGGGAGCGAAGTTCGAGCGTCCCCGCTCCGGTTGCGACGGCGAGCGGGTCGAGCGCGACGACGGTGCCGGGCGCAGCGCTCGTCGCTGAAGCGGTCGCGGATGCTTCGACCACGATCACGCGCACGCTGCGGTGGAACGTGTATGCGGTCGGCCACGGCGACATCGCGCGCACGTGGCGCGCGAGATAGGCCGCGTCGCGCGACCAGTCGATGGCGCCGTGCTCTTTCTTGATCTTCTTGGTGTGGGTTGCGAGCGCGGAGTCTTGCGCGCGCGGCTTGACGCTCCCGTCGATCAATCCGTCGAGCGTTTTGACGAGGAGGTCCGCGCCGAGTGTCGCGAGCCGGTCGGACAGCGTGCCCGCGGTGTCGCTCGCGTTGATGGGAGTCGACGCTTGCAGCAGCATGTCGCCCGTGTCGACGCCTTCGTCGATGTGCATGGTCGTGCAGCCGGTCGTGGCGTCGCCCGCGAGGATGGCGGCTTGGATGGGCGACACCCCGCGGAATTTCGGGAGCAGCGACGCGTGCACGTTGATGCACCCGAGCGGCGGAAGATCGAGAAGATCGCGGCGCAGGATCAGCCCGAACGCCACCACCACGACGATGTCGGGCTTCGCCTCCGTGACCGCGCGCACGCCCGTCCCGTACGTTTCGCGCGCCATCGTGATGGACGGAATTCCCAAGTCGATCGCGCGGCTACGCACCGGCGTCGGCGACACTTCGCGCCCGCGCCCGCGCGGCCGGTCGGGCTGGCTCACCACCAGCATCGGCGCGAAGCGCTTCGCCGCGACCAACGCGTCCAACGACGGCACCGCGAAGTCCGGGCTCCCCATGAAGACGATGCGATGGGTCGCCGCCATCGTCTACTTCTCCACCTCGTACACCACGACGACGTCGGTCGAATCCACCGTGCGCGGGTGCAGCGCTTCGATTGCGGTCGTCGACGCGTCCGCGCCGTCGAGGCCGGGGTAGTGCAAGAGGAGCGCGTCGGCGGGAAGCGCGGCGTCGGGCGCGACGAGCGGTTGCACGCCGCGACCGACGAAGTATTCGCTCACGTCGGGTTGCGCGGAGTAGATGGGAATAGAGTCGGGGTACGAAGCGACCACGTCCCACGCGCGCGCGTCTTGCCAGCGCGCGCCCGCGAACTGTGCGGGGTCGCGGTGCGACGACCACGCGTGCGTGACGGAATAGGCAGCGAGGGCCAGGAACGACGCGACGAGCATGGTCGCGAGCGTTCTCATTGCCCGCGACCGCGGCCGCGTCACGACGTGCGGCGCGAGCGCGGCGAGCGTGACGACGACGATCACGTAGACGGGCGACATCATGCGCACGTCGAAGTTCACTTCGTAGTCGAAGAAGAGCATGGTGACGAGTACGAACCCGGCGTACGCGGCCACGCTCAGCACGGAGAGCTCGACGAAGGCGCGCGTGGGCGCCGCGAGCGCCGCGCGGGTTTTCGCGCTGCGCCGCCACACCACGACGGCGAGGGCGACGACGAGCACGAGCCACAACGCGCGCACGCGGAGGTTGAACCACACCGGTAGCAGCCACTGCGAGACGGCGTCGACGGCGGCGCGCACTTGGTCGACGCCGATGGCGCGCGGCTGGAAGGGGCGGTCGTGCGCGTGCTGGGTCGCGAAGACGTTGCGCACGAACCAGATCGCGGTCGGCGCGAAGGCGACGGCGCCGAACGCGAGCAACCGCGCGAAGCGCAGCGTGCGCCGGTACCTCCCATCCCAGAACGCGAGCGCAGCCGCGGCTCCCACGATGAACGCGACGCCGGCGTAGCGATCGATCGCCGAGAGTCCGAGCCAGAGCGCCGCCACGACGAGGTCGCGGGTGCGGTCGCGGGTCGCGTAGTCGAGGAGCGCGACGAGGCCCGCGAGCACGAGCGGGATGAAGATGGTTTCGCTCCAGGTCATGAGGTAGTCGTGCAGCACGGCGGGTGCGACGAGCACGCACGCCATCGCGAAAAGCGGTGCGGTGCGCGACGACGGCGCGAGCCGGCGCGCGAGGAGACCGACCAGCCACAGCGTCGCGAAGAATGCGAGGCAGTTGACGAGTCTCACGGAATGGGTGGTGGAGAGTCCGGCCGCGATGGGGCCGGCGACGACGATGGAATAGAGCGGCGGCCAGTGCGTGACGCTCTCGAGCCCGCCCGAATGCGCGATGACGGAGTAGCCGTTACCGTGCGCGATGTTCTCCGCGCCGCGCAGGTAGCGGAGCGAGTCGCGCGACGCGCCCGCGCCGTGGAAGGTGCCGAACCAAACCAGGAACGCGCCCAGGAGGGGAATCAGAAGCCACCGGACCGCTCCATCCGGCGCGTCTCTCACGTCCCGTATTTCTCCGCGATCTTCTTCAGGCGCGGTTTGAGCAGCGTCTTCTCCCCCGTCGACAAGTAGTCGATGAAGAGCTTGCCGTCCAAGTGGTCGATCTCGTGCTGCACCACGCGCGCAAACATGGCCTCCGCTTGCACGGTGTGGGTTCTTCCGTGGACGTCTTGGTAGCGCACGGTGACCGCGGCGGGACGGGTGACGTCGCCGCGGATACCGGGGATGCTGAGGCAACCTTCCTCGAACTCCCACGTCTCCGGCGAGCGCTCGATGATCTCGGGGTTGATCATGACGATGGGGTCGGCGTCGCTGTCTTCGGGCGTTTCCATCTGTAGCGCGACGAGCAAGCGCTTCTCGAGCCCGACTTGCGGCGCGGCCAAACCCACGCCGGCCTCGTCGCGCATGGCGTCGATCATGCCCTCCGCTTCCTCGCGCAGCTCGTCGTCGAACGCGCGCACTTCGGCCGCGCGCTTGCGCAGGATGGGATCGCCGTAGTATCGCAGATGAAATCTCATGCCGACGCCGCGCGCGAACTATCCCTGCGCGACTACTCCCGTCACCGCGTTCTTCATCATCTCGACCTTGACGCCGTCGGCGATCTCGACCACCACGACGTCGTCGCGCAGCCCGGCGACGGTCCCGTACAACCCGCTCGCGGTGACGACGCGGTCGCCCTTCTTGAGCGCGTTGACCATCTTCATCATCTCTTTCTGGCGCTTCTGCTGCGGACGGATGAGCAAGAAATAGAAGATCACGAACATCCCGAGGATCGGGAGCAGCATGGCGAAGGGACTGGGGCCGGCACCGCTCGGGTCGGCGGGCATCATGGCGAACAACGTGGAATTCAAGAGGTCCTCCTTGGGTTAGGTTTCGGCGCTCTGACGCGCCGACTCGCGCTCGCCGCGCGTGAATCGGTCGACGAAGGCGCGGCGCCAGCCGTCGAAGTCGCCGCGCACGATGGCCGCGCGCGCGGCGCGCATGGTGTCGGCGTAGAAGAACAAGTTGTGCGACGTGGCCAGCATCGGCCCCAGCATTTCGTTCGACAAGAACAAGTGCCGTAGATAGGCGCGCGTGTGACGGCGGCACGCGATGCACGCGCACTCGCTATCCAGCGGCGCCAGGTCGTCGGCGTGCGCGGCGTTCCGCAGCACCACTCTTCCCTCGCGCGTGAACACGGTCCCGTTGCGCGCGTTGCGCGT
>CAZLLI010000130.1:0-6373 GCA_964560355.1 uncultured bacterium
GCGCGAGACCCGCGCGAACGAGAAGCTCACCCCGCCCACCGGGGTCGGCACCACGGTGTCGTAGTTGCCGTCGTTGAAACGGTTGGCGTGGAAACGCGGCCACGGCATTTTGTCGGCGTGGTACGTGCCCGGGAAATCCCACACGTAGACCGACTTGTCCCATCCCGCCGCGATGACGTTGACGTCGCCGTCGCCGTCGACGTCCGCCACCACCGGCGTCGCGCGCACGGCGTCGTTGAGCCCGAGCGGGAAACCGTCGAGCAGCTGCCCCGACGCGTTCCACGCATTGATGAACTTCATTTCGTCGCCCAAGAGGACGTCGAGTCCGCCGTCGCCGTCGATGTCGGCAATGACCGGCGACGACTCCGTGTACAGCGAGCTCGCGTACACCACCGGCCATCCCGGTAAGTCCGACCCGTTCCACTGCACCGCGTACAGGTTTCGATTCTTGCTCGGCAGCACGACCTCGAGCTTGCCGTCGCCGTTCAAGTCGCCGAGCGCGGGCGAGGGTCCGAAGCTCAGCGAGTTCTGGAAATATCGGTACCACATGACGGAGCCGTCTTGGTTGAGCGCGTACACGTTGCCGGCCTGGTCGCACACCACCATCTCGGGGTCGCCGTTGCCGTCGATGTCGCCCACCGCGATGCTGCCCGAGATGTCCGAGTTGAACTTCTGCGGCCAGCCCGGCATGTTGGACCCGTTGTTGTTGACCACGTAGACCGAGTCGCCCTGCGTACCGACGATCATCTCGTTGACGCCGTCGTTGTCGAAGTCGGCGATGGCGGGGCACGTGTACTGGTACACGCAGCCCGGGAAGGTGCGGAATACGCCCTGCGTCGCCGGGTTGTTGTCGCCGTCGCGGTACTCGGTGCCGTTGGGGTGCCACACGTACAGCACGCCCTTCTCGTCGAGGGCGATCACTTCGCGCTCGCCGTCGTTGTCGATGTCGCCCGCCACCACGGCGGCGCGGATCGAGTTCTGCACCGCGCGCGGCCAGCCCGTCACCACGTTGCCCTGGTAGTTGAAAATGAACACCTGCTTGGTGTCACGCGACGCGGCCAGAATCTCGAGACCGGGGACGCCGTCGATCTGCGCGAGCGCGGTGTGCGACACGAACGAGTTGCCTTGCGTGCTCAGGAGCCCCCACGTCTGGGCGTTGCCGTCGCCGTCGACGAGCTCGATGCCGTTCGCGTGCCACGCGTGCATCTTGCCGTTGCCCTGCACGATCTCGAGCGTGCCGTCGCCGTCGACGTCGCCCACCACCGGCGAGCTCACCGTCTCGTACATCATCGCGATGGGCCAGCCCGCGACCTGGGTCGGGTTGGTGCTGCCCGCTCCCGTCGCCGACGGCGCGCTCTCGTTGCCGGACGCGTCGAGCGCGGTCGCGCGATAGTAGTAACGCGTGGTCGGCTGCAATCCGCGGTCGAGGAACATGGTGTGGAGCACCGGGTCGGTGGTCACGTCGACGAAGGGCCCGGTCGCCGCGTCCGAGCGGTACAGACGATAACGATTCGCGTCGGCGGAGGGGCTGTTGTCCCAGAAGACCTGCAGCCGATCGGACCCCAGGCTGGGGTCGAACAGAAGATTGCTCGGCGGCGACGGGCGCCGCAGCTCGAAGGTCTTGCTCCACACGCGCCCGTAGGTGTCCGTCACGTCGAGGCGCAGGTTGTGCTCGGTCGAGACGTCGTTCTCGCGCAGCAGGAATCCTTCCGCGTTCTCGACGCCGGTGGTCGCGGCGGCCGCGGGGAAGACGTCGGTTCCGTCGGAAATGACGAACGCGCCGCTCAGGTCGGTAAGCGTCGCCGAGAGCCCGTACGCGGCGCCGGTCCCGAAGTTCTTCACTTCGTAGTGGAGGCGGAAATTCTCCCCCGCCTGGTTGACGCCGTCGCCGTTGCCGGTGGCGGCGTCGTCGACGCGCAGCGCGACGAAGCCGAGGTCGGGGGCGTGCACGAGCCGGTTGAAGCGGTCGGCGCGCACGGTCACGCCGAACTGTTTGACCGCGAGCGTGAAGTCGGCCGGCTTGCGGTCGGTGATGACCGAGCCGAAGCGCACCAGGAACGGGTCGCCCGCCAGCACGGTTTGCCCCGACGGCACCGAGCCGACCGCGGCGGTGCTGTCGAGCACGGTGACGTCGGCCGCCAGCGCGCGCAGCGCGAGCGAGACGTTGCTCGCGTTGAGCTGCGCGGTGTTCTTGACCGAGACGCGCAGGCTCACAGTTTCGCCCGCGTCGATGACGCCGTCGCCGTTGCCGATGCTCGGCGCGACCGCGTCGTCATCGATTTGCACGTCGACGAAGGTCAGGAAGGGACCGGGGACGCTCCCCACCGTGATCGCGCCGGTGTAGCGCGCGTGGTTGAAGGCGGTCACGTTGACCGCGATCGCGCCCGCCGACTCCGTCGTCATGTGCAGCGTGACCTGTCCGGCCGCGTCGGTGGTGCCGACTTCGTAGTCGTCATCGCCCTTGGAGAGGCACACGCGCGCGTTCGCGAGCGGGCCCGAGGCGTCGGAGACGTTGACCGTGATATTGAAATTCCCGAAGCCGACCGCGCTCGGGTACGTCACCGTCAGCGGATCCGCGTGAGCCGTCCACAGCTCCATCTCGGGGTCGGCCAGGATGGTATAGATGTAGTGCGTCCAGCGGTCGCCGTTGTCGGCGGCCATCGCGAGCGACGTGCGCGGCTCGCGCGAGCGCGCCACCGCTTCGCCGATGTGGGTGACGCCTTCGTTGAACACGAGCTCGTAGTACTCGTTCATGTAGGGCTGCGACAACAGCGGGTACGCGCTCTCGTTCGCGCCCACCACCGACACCGCCCCGCCGTTCGGGTTGACCAGGAAGTGCTCGCCCAGGCAGAAGTAGGTGTACGCGCACACCGTGCAATTCAAGAGGTACATGTTGGACAGGCGGTTCGCATTGGTGAGCGCGTCGGCGTCCGAGTTGACGATGCTCCCCGACCCCACCGACATATTGAAGCGGAAGCCGTGGCCGATGTGGTTGACGTGGTCGTAGCCCTGGTTGAGCGCGGCGATGGCGCCGACAGCGGTTTCGGCGACCGCGGGCGGGTAGGGCGCGTAGTTCTCATACATCTTGTCGACCGCGAGCGTCGGGTCGTTGAGGGCCGACAGCCACAGGAACTCGGCGAACTGGGCGCCGTCTTGCGCGATGCTCTGGCTCCCGTTCCAGTCGATGGGGAACAATACCTCCGCCAGCATCAGCACCTTGGCGGTGTACGACGGGTCGATCGGCGTCTCGTACTTGATGACCTTCGCGACCAGCGTGTTGGCGGTGGCGACGTCGGTCGCCGGCAAACGGCCGGTGTACACCTCTTGGTACATGTCGGTCTGGTCCGCGGTCTCGCCGAAGAACTCGTCGTGGTCGGCGTTCCAATCTCCGTCGAGGCAGCCGAAGTACATGTCGACGGGGATGTCCTTGGCGCCCAGGTACACCGACGCGCCGAGCCGCACCGGGACGACATCGGCGTCGCCGCCCAAGAGCGCCCACGAAATCCCCCACTCTTGGTACGCGTCGATGAGGAAGGTGCGAATCGTCTCCGCGACGTCGACGCCGTTGGGATAGTTCGCCTCGATCCACTCGGTGGTGCGCACCACCGTGCGCACGCCCTTGGTCGTCTTCCAGTCGGCGAGGGTCTGGAACGCGTCGGCCAGCGAGTCGACGGTGACGATGACGTAGTCGACGGGGCTGCCCTCGAGCGACGGCGCCGCGGTGGGCTGGAATCCGCCCTTGGCCGGCGCCACGCGCCGCTCGGTGTCGGAATACAGGGCGGCGTCGGCGGGATTCTCGACCAGGCGCGCGAGCCGCTGCGCGACGTCGTCGCGGAAACCGTCGCGGAAGCGCGTGCGGCGCACCACAGAGGCGGCGTTGGGATCGGGAATCGTGCGCACGCGCAATGTCGCGTGCTCGACGACGTCCAGCGCGGAGCCTCCTTCGACCAGACGAATCGGATAGACCGCGAAGCTCGCGATGGCGCGGCCGTGCAAGTAGCCGGTGCCGAGGTAGGTGGCGCGCTGCGACGGGAATTCGCGCGCGTCCGTGCTCCATGCCTGCGACGCGACCGCGCGCGGCGTCGAGCCGTCGGTCGCGACGCCCTGCGGGACCAGCGCCACGCGCACGCCGTCGGCGATACGCACGGCGGCGGATTCTTCGTACGCGAAGTCGCCGACGGTGTCGCCCTCGGGGAGCACTATGCTCACGATGCGAAACGGGAGTTCCGGATTCCCCGCGTCGGTAGTGGTGATGAAGCGGGGCGCCTGGACGCTGACGCGATCGCCTTCCGGCGCTCGCGCGACGACGACCGCGGACGCGGAGAGATCGACGGGTTGGGAGATTTCAGCGGACCGCGCGGGTAACGCTGCTAGGAAGGAGCCGAGAACCGGGATAGCAAACGCGAAGCGAAGGCGAATCTCCATGGTGCGCACGGGCCCTCCGACAATGCTGCAATCGCCGCGATGCACGCCCTTGCCAGCGCGCACATTCACCGCATCGAACAACGACGGTCGAATCGACGGTGTTGGTAGATCTATGGTGTCAAAACCGATGTAACGATGGAGCCAGCCGCCGGTCCGGGAGGGGCGGGCAGGGTCCGAATGCCGGTGGTTGCCGGCTCGACACATCCAACTAGATGGTGCGCAATTATACCGCGTACGGACGCGCCGCGTCAACGCGCGCGGCGCGGCCCGCACGGGCTAGGGGCTGGTGCGACGACGGCCCTAAGCGGCCGCGCGCTCGCCGCCGTGGACGACCTCGGTGTGGAACTCGTGACCGGCCACGCGCACCCGAATGGTGTCGCCGTCGCGCGCATCACCGGACAGGATGGCGCGCGCGATGCCGCCCTCAATCTCCTTCTGGATGAGGCGTTTCAACGGGCGCGCGCCGTACACGGGGTCGTAGCCGCGGCGCGCGAGCTCGGCGACGGCGGCCGTGTCGATGGCAAGCAACAGGCCGCGCTCGGCCAGCTTCCTCTCGAGCTTGCCGACCTGCAAGCGCGCAATCTCCTCCATCTCGGGCTCGCCGAGCGGGTGGAACACGATGACGTCGTCGATGCGGTTCAAGAACTCGGGCTTGAACGCGGCGCGCATCGCGCGCATCACCGCTTCGCGCATCTCCTCGTGGTCGCGGAAACGCTCCTGCGACGTCCCCAGATTCGAGGTCATGATGACCATCGTGTTGGCGAAGTCGACTGTGCGCCCCTGCCCGTCGGTGAGGCGGCCGTCGTCCAGAATCTGCAAGAGGACGTTGAACACGTCGGGGTGCGCCTTCTCGATCTCGTCCAAGAGGACGATCGAGTACGGCTGGCGCCGCACCGCTTCGGTGAGCATGCCGCCTTCGTCGTAGCCGACGTACCCGGGCGGCGCACCGATCAAGCGCGCGACCGAGTGCTTCTCCATGTACTCCGACATGTCGACGCGCACGATGTGCGACTCATCGTCGAACAATGCCTCCGCGAGCGCCTTGGCGAGCTCGGTCTTGCCGACGCCGGTCGGGCCGACGAATACGAACGAGCCCATCGGCTTGTGCGGGCTGCCGAGTCCGGCGCGCACGCGTCGCACCGCCTCCGACACCGCCGCGATGGCTTCGTGCTGGCCGATCACGCGTTCGCCCAGGCGCTCTTCGAGCTTCAAGAGCTTCTCGCGGTCCGACTCCATCATCTTGCTGACCGGGATGCCGGTCCAGCGCGCGACGATCTCCGCGATCTCGTCGGCGGTGACGACTTCGCGCAACAGCGCGCCGTCCTTTTGCAGCTTCTCCAGCTCGACGTTGGCCTGCTCGAGCTCGCGCGTCAACTTGGGCAGCGTCGAGTAGCGAATCTCGCCCACCTTCTCGAGCTGGTTCTCGCGAATCGCGGACGCTTCCTCGCGGCGCGCGCTCTCGGTGCGCTCCTTGATGGCGCGGATGCGGTCGATGACCGCCTTCTCGCTCTCCCAGCGCGCGCGCTGCGCCTTGTACTGTTCCTCGACGTCGGCCAGGCGCCGCTCGATCTCCAGGCGGCGCTTCTTGGCCTCCGCGTCGTGCTCCTTCTCGAGCACCTTCTTCTCGATGGTGAGCTGGGTGATCTTCTCCTTCATCGCCATGAGCTCGACGGGCATGCTGTCGAGCTCGAGCTTCAGCCGCGACGCGGCCTCGTCGATCAGGTCGATGGCCTTGTCGGGCATGAAGCGCGACGTGATGTAGCGATCCGACAGGCGCGCCGCCGCCACTAGGGCCCCGTCGGTGATCTTGACGCCGTGGTGCACTTCGTAGCGCTCTTTCAAACCTCGCAGAATAGCGATCGTCTCTTCGACGTTGGGCTCGCGCACGATGACGAGCTGGAAGCGGCGCTCGAGTGCGGCGTCCTTCTCGATGTACTTGCGGTACTCG
>CAZLLI010000131.1:0-6320 GCA_964560355.1 uncultured bacterium
GCGCCCCAGAGGGTCGCCCACTGCAGCTTCGCCACCTCCTCCTCGATGGACGAGGACACCGCCGAATTGCCGATGTTCGCGTTGATCTTCACGAGGAAGTTCCGGCCGATGATCATCGGCTCGAGCTCGGGGTGGTTGATGTTGGCGGGGATGATGGCGCGCCCGCGCGCGATCTCGTCGCGCACGAATTCCGGCGTGATCAAGCGCGGGATGCGCGCGCCGCGCGGGTCGCCGGGGTGCTGGTGCGTGCGCACGTTGGTGGCGCCAACCTGGGCGTGCGATAGCGCGCCGGAATGGCCGTTACGGCGCGCGAAGTCGGCTTCGTAGGCCTGCGTGCGCCCGAGGTTCTCACGGATCGCGACGAACTCCATCTCCGGCGTTACGACTCCACGCCGCGCGTAGTGCATTTGGGTGACGTTCAGACCCGGTTTCGCGCGCCGCGCGTTGCCGCGCGGCTCGCTGTCGCCGCGCGCGTCGATCCAGCGCTCGCGCAGGCGCGGGAGCCCGTCGCGCACGTCGAGTTGCACGTCGGGGTCGGTCCAGGGACCGCTGGTATCATAGAGGCGCAGGCGTGGATTCGCCTCGACGGAGCCGTCGACGCGGTGGGACGGGGCCAGCTCGACTTCGCGCAGCGGCACGCGCACGCCGTCGTGCGCGCCGGTCGCGTACACTTTGCGCGAGTTGGGGAAGTGTCCCTCGAACCCGACGCCGTATTCCTTGGTAGCGGCCATGATGAAGCTCCTTCGGTCGCGCTAGCGCGCGGGGCCGGAAAAGAAAACGCCCTCGACGCCGGGATGGTAGCGCCGAGGGCGGAATCGTGCAATAGCGGGGGACTAAATGCCGCGGTAGAACGAGCGCCCGAAGTGGCGGTCGCCGTCGAAGTCGGAGAGGGCGCGTGCGATCAAGCGCTCGAGGCGCCCCTTGACCTTGACCAGCACGAGTTCGTGGCGGTCCAGCGACACGACGAAGAGTTCGCGCACCGACTCGCCGTCGAGCCGGTACAGGAGCCATACCGCCTCGCCGTCTTCGCGCACGCGTGCGGCCATCTCCCACCCGTCGGCCAGCATCTCTTCGACGCGCGACGGCGTCGCCAGGCGCCGCGCGGTGTCGTCGGCGTGGACTTCGTACACCGCGACCTCGACGCGACTCACGTCGCGCAGCCAGCCGCGCGCTTCCCGCGCGGGCGGTACCAGCGACACCACCGCGCGCGCGAGCGCCATGCCGCCGGGCCCGATGGCGACCGCGACCTGGCGGTCGAAGGTGACGCCCGGGAGCTGGTGCGCGATGTCCTGCTTCACTTCGCTCAAGTCCGGCGTCCACACGCAGCCGCCGGCGAGCGGGAGCGCCGCCGCGACCACGATGAGTACGATTCTGCGCAATTGGGTCGTCATGGCGTCTCCTTGCGCGCGTCAGTCGTTGCGCGGCTTAGTCTTCGTCTTCGACTCGACCTTGATACGGGTGCCGTCGCCGGAGTCGAGGCCGTCGATTTCGAAGTGCGAGCCGAGACGGCCCACGTCTTCGGGGCGAATCTGTCCCACGATATTGACGAAGGCGGCTTCGTCGTCCACCGCGATGATGAGCACGCCGTCGATCAAATCCGCCTGCGCGGAGGGCTTGAAGTACACGTCGACGCGTTCGTTGTCCTCGCGCACGCGCACGATGCGTTCCCAGCCCGCCTTGTCGAGGCGCGCGGTGGTCTCCGACCCGGCGGCGAGGAATTCCTTCTCGATCTCCGGCGTGCGGTCGTAGACGCGCACCCGCACCAGCTTGAGATTGGCCATCACGCCGCGCATCTCGTCGTCGTCTTCGACCATGAATTTCGACACCAGGCTCAGCATGGGCCCCTTGAGATTCACTTCGACCTTGGCTTCGCTCGTGATCTTCTCGAGCGGCGCGAAGTCGACGTAGCCCGGCAGGGACGCGAGCGACTTGTCGTCGGCGTCCGCGCGCGCCGCGCCCGCGATGGCGAGTGCGGCCAGCGCGGCCAGGGTTACGCTACGAAAACGGTGCTGCATGTTCTTCCTCCTGAAATGAGACGCTCTCGAACTTCCGCTCTCAAGACTGTCCGGCGTCGGATTTGGTTTCAATCACGCCCGATTTTTGTATCGCTCGTTCGACCGGGGCCAGCAACCGCTGCTCGATCACTTCGTCCTCGACGATGACGCCGGTGCGGCGCGCGTACTTGTTGAAGTAGGCGAAGGCGACCCCGGCCTCGCGCGCGGCTTCCTCCACCGCGAGCTCGTGGGCGCGACGGCGGTCGCGTTCGACCCACACCGCCGACACCAGCACCAGCGCGGCGGCCGCGACCGGGAGCCAGCGCCGCGCGCGGGCGCGCGGACGCAGCGCCACCACGTTGCTTCCCGCCGACGCGGCGGCGCGTTCGGCGCGATCGACCACCGACGGCGGCGCGGAGGGAATCGCCATGCCGCGCAGCTCGTCGCGCACGCGCTCGGCGAGGGCGAACTCGCGCGCGCACGACGCGCACGACTCGAGGTGGCTCGCGACGGCGAGGCGTTCGTCGTCGGACAGGTCGGACTCGACTCCGTCGACGAAGGCGTCGAGGCGGTCGAGCACCCAGTCGCACGAGGGTTCACGCGACGACATCCAGGTCCCCCCTTCGCAGTTCTTCGCGCACGCGACGGCGCGCGCGGTGCAGGTACACCTTCACCGTGCCGAGCGGCATCTCCATGGTGTCCGCGATCTCGCGGTACGAGTAGTCTTGAATCTCCCGCATGACGAGAATGCTCCGATACGGTTCGTCGAGGCGCGCGACCGCGGCTGCGAGCGCGGTGCGCAGTTCGCCGTTCATGGCGACGCGGTCGGGGCGCGCGTCGTGGGCGACGGCGACCGCGGCTGCCTCGGCGTCGGCGCCCTCGGCGAACACAGCGGCGCGCTGGCGTCGTTGCCGCGCGAGGTCGATGACGAGGTTGCGCGTGACTTGCACCACCCAGGCCCGCGTGCGCGCGGGGTCGATGCGGTCGCGGTGGCGCCACAGGCGCACCAGGACCTCCTGGGTCACGTCCTCCGCGTCCTCGCGGCGTCCTAATAGATAGAGCGCGAGCGTGTAAATACGACCTCCGTGCTCGTCGGCCAGCCTTCGGAACTCGCGGCTCATCGTACTGGGATGGGACGAAGGGGGCGTGGGAAAGGTTACAAGGCGTGTGCTACCATCCCTGCCCTTGGCCATCGAACTCACGTACATCGGGTGCGAGGGCGTCCTGGTGCGCTCCACCGCGGGATCGGTCCTGATCGACGGCCTCTTCGGCGCCGAGGCTAACGGGTACCACACGCCCCCCGCCGACGTTCTCGCGCGCCTGCGCCGGGCCGAGCCCCCCTTCGACCAAGTCGACCTGATCCTCGCCACCCACTACCACGAAGACCATTTCGACCCCGACGCCGTGGCCGACTACCTGCGCGCGAGCCCGCGCACGCGCTTTTCCTCCAGCGAACAGGCGGTGTCGCGCGTGTTGGCGACCGCACCCGAACTCGCGCCGCGCGTCGACGCCGTCTCCGCTCCCGAGGGAGTGCGGGTGTCGCGCACCTTCGGCGCCATTCACGCCGACGCGTTCGGGTTGAGCCACGGGAAAGTCAACTACGCCGACGTCCAGCACCTCGGTTGGGTGGTGACCATCGACGGCCGCGCCGTCGTGCACCTGGGCGACGGCATCATCGACGAGAAGTCGCTGCGCCGCGCGGGGCTACTCGACTCCGCCGTCGACGTCGGCGTACTGCCGTTTTGGTTCCTGACCTATCCGTTCGGGAAGCGGCTCGTGGCGCGCGCGTTTCGTCCGCGCGCGATCTTCGCCGTGCACATTCGCGTGCACGAACGCGAGCAAGTGGTGGCTGAAATCGAATCGTGGATCGACGACGCGGTCCCGCTCGTCGAACCGCTCGCGGTCTACCGCATCGACGACGACGGCAGGATCAGTCGAGTGTAATCAGCAGGCGACTGCGCATTGGCCCCGACGCGAACTTCCGCAGCGCGATACCAAATGTCTCGCGCGAGGACCTGAGAGCGGAGGGGCGCAATGCGCAGTCGCCCACAGTCGCGTCGGGGCCAATGCGCGCGCCCGCTACGCCTATTCGACGACCGCGATGCCTTCGGGTTGTCCGCCGACCGGGAAGCGGTGGATGACTTTGCGGTTGGGGAGGTCGACGACGGCGACGTCGCCGCCGTTCAAGTTGGTGACGTACAGTCGCGAGCCGTCCTTCGTCATCGCCATGCCGACCGGGAAGTCGCCCGTCTTCACGCGGCCCACGACTTCGCGCTTGGCGCGGTCGACGAACGCGAGCTCGTCCGACAGCGCGCTGGTCACGATCAGCGTGTTGCCGTCGGGCATGAAGATGTCGCGCATCGGATTGTGCTCGCAGGTCATGGTCTGCACTTTCTTCATGGTCGCGAGGTCGATGATGGCGAGCGTCTGCCACACGCGGTTCACGACCCACGCCTCCTTGCCGTCCGGCGACACCGTGACGCCCTCGGCGCCCTTGCCGGTCGCGAGCGACTTGATAATCTCGCCCGTCTCGGCGTTGATGATGGTGACGTTGTTGTCCCACTGACTGGCGACGAACAGGAGCTTGTCGTCGGGCGAGAGCGCGAGGTTGTGCGCATTCTCGACGGAGAGGCGAATCGGCCGCGTGATCTTGCGGGCGGCGACGTCGACTTCGGCCACCACGCGCGACGCTTCGCAGGTGACGAAGAGCTTCGAGCCGTCCTTGGTGAGCGCGAGGTCGTGGGGCTTGTAGTAGGGGTCCATCTTGATGCCGGCGACGCGCGACTTCTGCTCGAGGTCGACGATGGAGACGGTGTTGTCGCGCCCCTCGAAATCCGCGCTGTAGGCGAAGCGGCCGTCGGGAGACACCACGACTTGGTGCGGGTCGCCCGGGAGTGCGACGGAGAATTGCAGCTCGTAGGTGGCGGGGTCGTACGACTTGAGGGCCTTGTCGTCCCGCGAGATCACGAGAATGCGGGGTGAGGCGGCCGCCGAGCCGATGGTGGATGCCAAGCAGAAAGCGGTAACCAACGAGCGAATCATCGAGACACAACCTCCAACGGGATCGAGTTCGAGGGGAGAATCGCGGCATTATACAGCGGAGGACGGGGTTAGGAGCCGGGGTTTTTCGCCCGAGGTCGCGCGGCCGGCACGGCCCGTGCACCATCAGAGACCGCCTAGGGAGGCGACGCCGGCCGCTAACTCGCTGTCGGAATGTCGGTTTGACGCCGTCGGTGGCGTCCATTATACTAGGAGCCGAAACTAGACCCGCCGGGTCGACCCGGCCGCACAAGAAGGAACGCGACCGAATGATTACCGTCACTGATCGAGCCGTCCAAGCCATCCGCGACTGCATCGCCGCCGAAAACAAGTCGGTGGCCGACGCCTATCTGCGCGTCGCCGTCAAAGGCGGCGGCTGCTCGGGGCTCATGTACCAGCTCTCCATCGACCAGACCGCGGCCGAGTCCGACCTCGTGATCGCGAGCGGCGACGTCCGCATCGTGGTCGATCGCAAGAGCAAGCTCTTCCTGCACGGACTCACGCTGGACTACACCACGGGGCTGAACGGCAAGGGGTTCGTGTTCTCGAATCCCAACGCCAAGGCGACGTGCGGCTGCGGCGAGTCGTTCACCGTCTAATCGCGCAGCGATCTTTGAGGGAGTGGGAAGCGCCGGCTTCGGCCGGCGCTTTTTTTCGTTCGATTGACGACGCCGTCGCCGCGGCGTATCATCCCGTCGTCATCTATCTGCTTTCTAGGCCGCATTCCGCGCGAAATCATTAGAAGGAGTCGACATGGCATTCACCCTACCCAAGCTCCCCTACGCATACGATGCGCTGGAGCCGCACATCGACGCGCGCACGATGGAGATCCATCACACCAAACACCACCAGGCGTACATCGACAACGCGAACGCCGCGATCGAGAAACATCCCGCGCTGGCGTCGAAGTCGGTCGAAGAGCTGCTCTCCGGCATCGACCAAGTCCCCGAAGCGATCCGCACCGTGATCCGCAACCACGGCGGAGGACACGCCAACCATTCGCTGTTCTGGACCGTGATGAAGCAGGGCGGGGGCGGGAAGCCCTCCGGCGACCTCGCGGCCGCGATCGACAAGGCGTTCGACGGCTTCGACGCCTTCAAGACCCAGTTCGAGACCGCGGCCAAGACGCGCTTCGGGAGCGGCTGGGCGTGGCTGTCGGTGAAGAAAGACGGCGCGCTCGCGGTGTCGTCGAACGCCAATCAGGATTCGCCCCTCATGGAAGGGCTGACGCCCATCCTGGGCCTCGACGTGTGGGAGCACGCCTACTACCTCAAGTACCAGAACAAG
>CAZLLI010000132.1:0-6135 GCA_964560355.1 uncultured bacterium
TTATAAATACGATACGTATCGTATCGTAACTACCAGCCCTATGCCGAATGCAGTTCACGGCCCCTGAGGCCAGCTTTCCCAGGAGATTGTCATGAATGGCCGCATACGTTCTTCAGCCTTTCGTCTCGTACTCGTCTTAATCACCGTGTGGGCGTCCGCGCTTCCCCGCCTGGCGGCGGCGGCCTGGCCCGAATTCGGCCGCGGCGTCTGCGTCACACCCGGCACCCAGCAGCAACCGGTCGTCGCCAGCGACGGCGCGGGCGGCGCTATCATCGCTTGGCAGGATTTCCGCACGACGCCCAGCGTGATCGCCGTGCAGCACGTGCTGGCCACGGGCGACAACGATCCCGTGTGGCTCCATAACGGCCGCGCTGTGCTCCGATTCCCGCTCGAGAATCCCGACGGCGGACAGGTCTTCCCGGTCATCGTGTCCGACGGCGCGGGGGGAGCGATTGTCGCCTGGCAGGACCTTCGCAGTGCCGTCACCGAGATCGACCTCTACGCGCAGCACATCCTCGCCGACGGCAAGCTCGACGAAGCATGGCCGCCGAGCGGAGTTCCGGTAAGCACCGCATTGGGCCAGCAGGAGGGCCCGACCATGGTTTCGGACGGCGCCGGTGGCGCTATCATCACGTGGATGGACACCCGTCCTGGTTCGACCGCGCTCGACGTCTACGCGCAGCACGTGCTAGCGACGGGCGTCGTCGACCCGTTGTGGCCGGTCGACGGATTCCCCATCTGCACCGCGGCGGACGCGCAGCAGTTCCCCGTCATTGCCAGCGACGATGCGGGCGGCGCGATCATCGCGTGGTTCGAGTCCCGCGTCGATCCGACCGATCTCAACATCTTCGCGCAGCGGATCCGCAACGACGGGACGATCGCGCCGGGTTGGCCCGTGGACGGACGAGCGGTATGCACCGCCGCGTTCGGGCAGGCCTTCCCCACCATCGTCGCCGACGGCACCCACGGCGCGATCGTCGCGTGGGCCGACGGACGCAATCAGGTCAACGTGCGCATCTTCGCGCAACACGTGATGGGATCGGGCGCGGTCGATCCGGCGTGGCCGCTCGATGGCATGAGCATTTCCGGCGCGTCCGAGACTGAGTCGCGAGCCCTCGCCGTCCCCGATGGCGCGGGCGGCGCGGTGGTGACGTGGCAGGGACTAATGAACCAGCCGAACGTCATCAATCTGTTCGCGACGCACGTGATGGCGGCGGGTGTGGTCGACCCGGCGTGGCCGGCGGGCGGGACGACCTTGAGCTTCCGGCAGAAACTCCAGAGTCACGCCGAGATCGCGTCGGACGGCGCGGGCGGGGCCTTCGTCGCGTGGGATGAAAACTCTCAGGACGTCTTCGCGCAACACGTGCTGGCGACCGGAGCGCTGGACCCCGACTTCCCGGCCGACGGTCGCGCATTGTGCAATCTTCCCAGCCAGCAAGGCGACGTTGCCATCGTCGCGACCGGCGGCGGGGCGATCGTGGCCTGGACCGACGCTCGCAATCCCGTCCAAACCACGGGTATCGATATCTTCGCGATGCAAGTGTTGGAGGCGAATCCGACCGGTGTGCCGCGCTCCGACACGCCGTCGATCACGTTCGCGCCCGCGTTTCCCAATCCGGGGCATGGGTCGATGACCTTGCGCTTCGTGCTGCCCAACGAGACGCAGGTGCACGTGGCCATTTACGACGTCGCTGGGCGCCGCGTTCGCGAGCTCGCGTCGGGCCAACGCCCGGCGGGTGAGAACACGCTCGCGTGGGACATGCGCGACGAAGCCGGGCGTGACGTCAGCGCGGGCGTCTACTTCGCTCGCCTCGACGCGGACCGGCACACGCTCTCCCAGAAATTGGTGAAGTTGAAGTAGCGTACTTCGTGATGCCGACGGACTATCGGTCGGCTTCGCCTGTGACCACACCGGCGAAGCCGACCGGTTTCTCAACCATCCATCGTGATGACGATCTTGCCGCGCGCGTGTCCTTGCTCGATATAGCGGACCGCTTCGGCGGCGTCGCGCAGTGGGTATCGTCGATCGATGAAGGGCACCAGGGTACCGGCGGCGAGAAGGGTTGCCAGATAATCCAAGTCCGCCCGCTTTATGCGCGCCATGACGAAACGGATCTTCTTGCTCCCGATCCGCGACACCAACGGCCCCAGCGCTAATGCCTGCAGAATCTGCGGCGCGCCGCCGCCCGCCAGGACGAAGATTTCCTTGGGAGCGAGCGAGCGCCGGTAGTCGTAGAGCGAATGATGGGCGTTGGCGCCGACGATCACGTCGTAGAGCGTGCTGCTTCGCGCGAAGTCATCCCGCGTGTAGTCGATGACGTGGTCGGCGCCGATCGATCGCGCCATGTCCACCTTGTTCGTGCTGCACGAAGCGGTGACTTCGGCGCCGAACGACTTGGCGATTTGAATCGCGAAGGTGCCAACACCGCCCGACGCGCCGTCGACCAACACTCGGTGGTCGCGCTGGACGCGTCCCTGGTCGCGAAGCGCCTGCAGCGCGGTGAGTCCCGCGACGGGCACCGCGGCGGCGTGTTCGAATGACACGTTCGCGGGCTTCAGCGCCAGCCGGTCTTCTTTCGCACACACGTACTCCGCGCACGATCCCCGGCACCCGCCGAACACGTCGTCGCCCGGTTTGAATTGCGTGACGTCCTTCCCTACCGCCTCCACCTGCCCCGCGACGTCGGCGCCGGGTCGCGTGATCTTCGGCTTGCGCAGCCCTCCGATCAGGGGACGCACCACGACCGGTTTCCCGTTCATCATGCGCCAGTCGAGCGCGTTGAGCGCCGCCGCACGAATCTTGATCAAGACTTCGTTCGCGCCGGGGACCGGTTTGGGAACTTCCGTGTAGTGAAGAACGTCGGCGGAACCGTACTCGGTGTAGACGATCGCTTTCATGGCCCCATTATACGCCTGCCGGCGTCGCTATTCGACGCCGTGGCTCGGCGCGGACGACCGGCGCGCCGAAGCGCGCGCCGGTCGAGGAGCCGCCGATGCCACCCACGACTTCCGCAGCTGGGCGAAGACGACGAGGTGGATCAGGAGAAACGTCGGCACCAGGAAGGCCGGAATCAGCACCCACGGCATAGTCGCGACCGCTGTGCTGGCCGGCGACTCCGCGATGAAGCGAAGCGGAGAATCCGACGAGCCGACGCCGAGCGTGACCGCGGTGATCAAGTCGGCGAAGCCGAGCGTGTTCCACGCGAGCACGAGCGCCTGCCATCCCGCGATTCGTCGCTGCGCCGCCAGTGCGACCGGCACCGCGAGGACCGCGACCGCGATGTCGCCCCAGCCCGCGGAGTGGGCGAAGGTCGACGGGAGTCGGCCCGCCGACTGGAGAACGAGGAAGAACACGCCGATCGCGCGCCCGACGTTGAGGGCGATGAGCGCCGCGATCGGAAGGTTCATCAGGCGGTAGTGAATCGCGGGCGTGCGGCGCGCCATCAAGATTCCCGCGACGATGGGAAGCAGAACCGCGGCCCCGATCAACGGCGTGCCGAGGCCGGGCACGGCGAACGCTCCCAACGCCCCCAGCGCGACGACCGCGGCAAACCACAGCGCGACGCGCGTCGCGATCTTCCGGCGCACTCCGGCGTCGGGACTCGCGATTCGAATCAGGATCTGCCAGGTGACGAACGCCCCCGCGATCAGCAGGATGGCTCCGAGGATATCCAACATGGTCCTCTCCTCCTTTGCATACGTGTAGATACACGTATGCGGTCAAAAAAAACTAGGCGCGACCACCCACCGCGGCCAGCGCGTGCAGCGCCTTGCTGTCCACGTGCTTGCCCACCAACGCCTGCGCCTTGCGCCACGCCGGCATCGCCGCCGCGGCAGCCGCACGACCCCGCTCCGTAATGGAGACGACGCGCACGCGCGGGTCGTCGCCGCCGCGAATCGTGATGTAGCGCTTGGCTTCGAGGGGTTTGAGGTTGCGCGTGAGCGTGGTTCGCTCGACGCCGAGACGCGCCGCCAGCCGCCCCATCGGGACGCCCTCGCCCGACCGGACCAGGACGACCAACACGGTGAACTGGTTGGCCGTCAGCCCCGTCGCGCGCAGGTGGCGGTCGTAAACCTGGGTGATTGCCCGCGCCGCCCGGCGTACTGCAAAGCACGCACAGGCATCGCACTCTTGGAAATCGGTCTTGGTACTCACGCACGTGTATATACACCTATCCCGGCGGGGCGTCAAGGGGGATTTTTTTGAGGGAGGCGGGACTAGCGGCGAACCGAGACGACGTGCGCTTGCATCTTGCCCTCGACCGCCCCGGCGCCGAAGCGCTGCGCGATCGCGGCCGCGGCGGCGTCCGTCGCCTCTTCCAGTCGCGCCGCGTCGCGCGTTTCGATCTCGTTCCGCACCGGCGTCCCCTGGCATATCGCGAGCGCCACGTCGCGGGCCGACTTCGCCCGGCTCCGCTTCGCGATCGTGGTGATTTCCGGCGTCGACATGAATCCCCCGCTCGCCACGTCGCGCGCGATCGTCGCGCGGTCGAAGTATCCGTGCGGGACCCGCGCCATGAAGCGCGGCGGATCGTTCGCGAACAATGTCGCGAGCGCGGCGTTCACTGTGTGCGCGAACTCGTTCTCCTCGAGCCCGTCCCACGTGTTGAAGATGAACGCGCCACCCTGGCGCAGCACCCGACGCGCCTCTACGTACGCCCTTGCTTTGTCCGGAAAGAACATCACCCCGAATTGACACACCACCACGTCGAACGATTCGTCGTCGAAGGGGAGCGCCATCGCGTCCGCTTGCCGCCACGTGACCGGGCGCTTCGTCCCCAGCGACGCCGCGTGATCCAACATCGGTTGATTGAGGTCCGTCGCGGTAATGGCTGCACTCGTTGGAAGCACCGACGCGAGCTCCCGCGTTACCACGCCCGTCCCCGCGGCAATCTCCAGCACATCCTTCGGCTCTCGCGCCGCCACCCGCGCCGCGACGTCCACCGCGTACGGCGCGAACAGCATCGGCACCATGTAGTCTTCGTAGAACTTCGGGATGTACCCGGCGAAGATCTTGTCGGAGTTCATCCGGATAGACCGCGACACCCGCTAGTTGCTCACGTAGATCAATAGCCGATTGTTGTCGTTATCCGCGACGATGAGCCGGTTCCCTTGCACCGCAAGGCCAACCGGGATCGAAAGCGTGCGTTCCGTGGGCCCTCCGTCGAAGACGCCGTCTTGATTCCAATCGTTGGCGGTGAAGGCCGTGAAACTGTTCTGGCCAATCACGCCGACCGCCGCTGCTCCGTTCGAGGTCGGGAACGGGCTGAATATCAGGATGCGGTTGGAGCCGGTATCGGTGACGAACAGACTGGTACCGTCCGACGCCACACCCTGGACGTTTCGAAACGTGGTCGCTGTGGTAGCGTTGGCCGCGGGGGTCGTGAAGTCGGGGGCGCCGACGACCACGTCGGCGGGCTGGCCGTTCGTCGTTGGCAACCGGTTCCAGATGAGAACGCGGTCGTTCTCAGTATCAGCAACCACGAGCCGACGTCCGTCGCTCCACACGTGGTTCGGCCCGCTGAATTTTGTCCGCGAGAGACCAGGCGTCTCCGTCGTAAAGTCCGTCTGGCCGACAACTAGGTCGGCGGGTTTACCATTGGTGGTCGGGATCGATTTCCAAATCAGGACGCGCTCGTGGCCTCGATCGACGACTATCAACTTTCCATCGGCCACTATCATGTCGATTGGCGTGAACAGACCGTCTTGCGTAGCCGCTCCTCCACCACCCGTTGTAAAGTCCGCCTTTCCCACCACGACATCCGCCGGCACGTTGGATGTCGGCAAGGAGTTCCAAATCAGCACTCGGCTGTTTGAATACTCTAGGACAAAGAGCTTGCTATTGCGGACTGCGCACGCAACCGGCCCGTTGAACGACTGGTCCGACGTTCCACTCCCGTTGGATGTAAAGTCGGGTTGCCCCAGCACGAACGCCGCGGTGGCACCATTCGACGTGGGAATCTCCGTGAATCCCAGAACGCGGTTGTTTCCGAAGTCCGCGACGTAGTACGGCCCGGCACCCGCACCCGCCGAAATCGGATTGTCGAAGCCCTGCGGACCGACATCGGGCTGGCTCGCGTTGGCACCCATCGACGTCATGCCCACTTGCCCGATGACCACGGACGCTTCGTGAAA
>CAZLLI010000133.1:0-6073 GCA_964560355.1 uncultured bacterium
GACGATCTTCTTGAAGTGCGGGACCTCCATCGGGTTGGTGAACCCGAAGTCCTTCTTCAACGCCGGAACCACTTCTTTTTCGTAGAACGCTCTAAGTCTCGCCATGGCTACTCACCCGTGATCATTTCTTCGCACGCCCCGCACACGCGGACCTTCTTGCCGCTGGAGAGCGTGCCGGTACGCGTACGCGTCGGCTTGCCGCACTTCGGGCACACCAGCATGACGCTCGAGATGTGCACCGACGCTTCCTTCTCGATGATGCCGCCCGGCTGCTGGGCCGAACGCGGCTTGGTGTGGCGCTTGACCATGCGGATCTTTTCGACGATCACGCGGTTCTTTTCGACCAACACCTTGATGACCTTCCCGGACTTACCCTTGTAGTTGCCCGAGATCACTTTGACGGTATCGTTCTTGACGATGCTTCGCATGGCCTCTCCGTCGCTACAGCACTTCGGGTGCGAGCGAGATGATCTTCATGAACTTCTTTTCGCGCAGCTCGCGCGCCACGGGGCCGAAGATACGGGTCCCGATGGGCTCCTTCGCCTCGTTGATGATGACGGCCGCGTTCTCGTCGAAGCGGATGAAGGTGCCGTCCTCGCGGCGCGTTTCCTTCTTGGTGCGGACGACGACCGCCTTCGCGACCTGCCCCTTCTTCACCAATCCGCCCGGGATCGCCATCTTGACCGACACCGAGATAATGTCGCCGATGGCGGCGCTGTTCTTCTTCGTCGAACCGACCACCTGGATGCACTGCAAGCTCTTGGCACCCGAGTTGTCGGCGACCTGAAGCATGGTCCGCATCTTGATCATGGTTTACCTACCGCGTTCCTTCTAGAGCGCGCGAATTACTTCGCCCGCTCGAGTACTTCGATCAGCCGCCAGCGCTTGGTCTTGCTCAAAGGGCGCGTCGACATGACGAGCACCTTGTCGCCGATGCCGGCCTTGTTCTCCTCGTCGTGCGCGTACAGCTTGGTGGTGCGCTTGATGTACTTGCCGTACTCGGCGTGTTTCACCAGACGCTCCACCGTCACGACGATGGTCTTGTTCATCTTATTGCTGTGGACAACACCGACGAAGGTCTTGCGCCCCGCCGGTCTCTCCGCTGTTTTCGTTTCGGTCATCGCTATACCTGCTTCGAGCTTACTTGGCGCTCGTCTGCTTCTGCCGAATGATCGTCTTGGCGCGCGCGATCTGTTTGCGCAGCGTCCGAATCTTCATGGGATCGTCGAGCTGGCGCAGCACGTGCTTGATGCGCAGGCCCGCCATCTCGTCGACCAGCGTGTCGTGGTGCGACTTCAGCTCATCGACGGTCATATTCCTCATCTCGAGCGGCTTCATGTCACTCCTCCACGTTGCGCTGGACGAACTTGGTCTTGCACGGGAGCTTGGACGCGGCCAGCTCGAGCGCGCGGCGCGCGACATCGGGCGGAACGCCTTCCAGCTCGAACAACACGCGGCCGGGCTTCACCACGGCGACCCAGTACTCGGGGTTGCCCTTTCCCTTGCCCATGCGCGTCTCGGCCGGCTTCACCGTGACCGGCTTGTCGGGGAACACGCGAATCCACAGCTTGCCCACGCGCTTGATGTGGCGCGTGATGGCGACGCGCGCGGCTTCGATCTGGCGGTTGGTGATCCACTGCGGCTCCATCGCCTTCAAGCCGTACTCGCCGAATGCGATGGTGGCGCCGCGCGTGGCCTGGCCGCCCATGCGGCCGCGCTGCTGCTTTCTGTGCTTTACGCGCTTCGGCATCAACATGGCTAGCGTCCCCCCTCGGTCGCCTTAGCGAGCGACTTCTTGAACTCGTCGGGGAAGACCTCGCCCTTGTAGATCCACACCTTGACGCCCACGCACCCGAAGGTGGTGTGCGCCGTCCAGCGCGCGAAGTCGATGTCGGCGCGCAGCGTGTGCAGCGGCACGCGACCTTCGTGGTAACCCTCGCGACGCGCGATCTCGGCGCCGCCCAAACGGCCCGAGCACTGTACCTTGATGCCCTGCGCGCCCATGCGCATGGCCGACGCGATCGTCTTCTTCATGGCGCGGCGGAACGCGACGCGCTGCTGCAGCTGCAACGCGATGTGCTCGGCGACGAGCTGGGCGTTGAGCTCCGGCTTCTTGACGTCCTTGATGTTGATCGCGACTTCACGACCGCAGCGCTGCTTCAGCTCTTCGCGCAGCTGGTCGACTTCGGAACCCTTGCGCCCGATCACCATGCCGGGACGCGCGGTGTAGATGTTGACGGTCGCCTTGCCGCCCGAACGCTCGATCTCGATGCGCGCGACGCCGGCCTTGAACAGGCGCTGCTTGACGTAATTGCGCACCTTGATGTCCTCGTCGAGCCACTTCGAGTACTCCTTCGACGAGAACCAACGCGAGTCCCACGTGCGATTGATCCCGAGCCGGAGGCCGACTGGATTCGTCTTCTGTCCCATTACTTGGTCCTCCGTGCCGGTGCCTGCTCACGCATCTTGCTTTCCTCCAATAGCGTCACGACGACCTTGATGTGGCTGCTGCGCTTGCGGATTCGGTACGCGCGACCCTGCGCGCGCGGACGAATGCGGTACATGGTGCGGCCCTCGTCGATGAGGATCGACTTGACCACCATGTCTTCCGCCGAGACCGACCCGCCGTGCTTGACCACGAGGTTGTGCATCGCGGATTGGATGGTCTTGCGGACCGCCGCCGACGCCGCGCGCTTGGTGAAGCGGAGCGTGGTGAGCGCGGTGTCGACCTTGGCGCCGCGCACGAGGTCCGCGAGCTGGCGCACCTTGCGCGGCGGGTAGCCGACGTGTTTGGAGACTGCTGTCGCGTCCATGGTTCCGTCCTTGAATTCGAATCGCGCGAAGGGGCTACGCGCCCGGCTTCTTCGCCGCCTTCTCTTCCTTGGTCTTGAAGGTGTGGCCGCGGAACGTCCGCGTCAGCGAGAACTCGCCGACCTTGTGCCCCACCATATTCTCGGTCACGTAGACCGGGATGAACTGCTTGCCGTTGTGCACCGCGAGGGTGTGTCCCACCATCTCGGGTGAAATCGTCGAACGACGCGCCCACGTCTTGATCACGCGCTTCTCACCGGTTTGGTTGAGCGACGTGATCTTCTTGAGCAGGCTGTCGTCGATGTACGGACCCTTCTTTAAGCTTCTCGGCATGACGACCTCTTATCCTTCGCTCTTCTTGTTGACGCGACGACGAATGATGAGTCGCGTGCTCGGCTTCTTGCGCTTGCGCGTCTTGCGCCCGTCGGGGAGACCCCACGGGCTGCAGCCCGGACGGCCGCCGCTCGACTTTCCTTCGCCGCCGCCCAGCGGGTGGTCGACGGGGTTCATGGCGACGCCGCGCACTTGCGGGCGCTTGCCCAGCCAGCGCGTGCGACCGGCCTTGCCCGACACCACGTTTTCGTGGTCGAGGTTGCCGACCTGCCCGACGCTCGCGTAACACTCCTTGCGCACCATGCGCATCTCGCCCGACGGCAGGCGCAGCGTGGCGTAGTCGCCGTCCTTCGCCATCAACTGCGCGAAGGATCCGGCCGAGCGCACCATCTGTCCGCCCTTGCCCGCCACCAACTCGATGTTGTGCACCATGGTGCCGACCGGCACCTTCTCGAGCGGGAGCGCGTTGCCCGGCTTGATGTCCGCGTCCGGACCCGCGAGGATGCGGTCGCCGACCTTCAGGTCGTTGGGCGCGATGATGTAGGTCTTCTCGCCGTCCGCGTAGTGAATGAGCGCGATGCGCGAGGTGCGATTCGGGTCGTACTCGATCGACACCACGCTGCCCGGGATGCCGCGCTTACGACGCTTGAAGTCGACGACGCGGTACAGGCGCTTGTGGCCGCCGCCGCGACGACGCGACGTCTGCCGGCCGACGTTGTTGCGGCCGCCGGACTTCCCCAGCGACTCGAGCAGCGACTTTTCCGGCGTCGTGCGCGTAATCTCCGCGAAGTCGGACACCGTGCGGTAGCGCAGCGTCGGTGTGATCGGGTTGAACTTTTTGACACCCATGGCGATCCTTCCCTAGACCAGGTCGAAGGCGTCGATGGTCTGGCCTTCGGCGAGGGTCACGTACGCCTTCTTCCACGACGCGCGCAGGCCGCTGTAACGGCCGGAGCGGTTCATCGCCACCGACTTCTTGCCGGCGTAGACCGCGGTGCGCACGTCCTTCACTTTGACGTTGAACGTCTTCTCGACCGCTTCCTTGATCTCGCGCTTGTTCGCCTTGCGATTGACGCGGAACACGTAGCGGTTCTTGAGCTCCTTCATCTCGGCGCCCTTCTCGGTGAGCATGGGGCGCTCGATCACGAATCGAATGTCGCGCTCTCTCATGACGCGTACACCTCTTCCATGCGGCGCAGCGCGTCGGTGGTGACGACGATCTTATCGGCCCACACGACGTCGTAGGTGTTGACCTTGTCGGCCGCGGTCACCCTCACACCCGCCACGTTGCGCGCCGACTTGATGGTGGCCTCGGCGGCCTTGTCGAGCACGACCAGCGTTTTCTTCTTGGGGTATGCCTGCATGTTCTTCAAGATCGCTGCGAACGCCTTGGTCTTGGGCGCGTCGAACGCGAGCGACTTGATCACCAGCACAGAGCCGTCCTGGGCGCGGCTGGTGAGCGAGGACTTGAGCGCCACGCGGCGAACCTTCTTGTTCACCTTCAAGCGGTGGTCGCGCGGGTGCGGACCGAACACGGTGCCGCCGCCGCGCCACAACGGCGAGCGGATGGTGCCGGCGCGCGCGCGGCCGGTGCCCTTCTGCTTCCACGGCTTCTTGCCGCCGCCTTGCACGTCGGAGCGTTCCTTGGTATTCACCGTTCCCTGGCGCTGATTCGCGAGGTACGCGACGACGACTTCGTGCACCACGAACTCGTTCACTTCCGCCTCGAACAGGCTCTTCGGAAGGTCGATCGTGCCCGCGCTCGATCCGTCTTTGTCGAAGACATTTGCCTTGGCCATGATCTTCCTCTACTCCGCGTCCGTGCGCACGAACACGATGCCGTTGTTGGCGCCCGGAATGCTGCCCTTGATGAACAGCAGGTTGTTCTCGGCGTCGATCTGAACCAGCGTCAGGTTGCGCGTGGTGCGCTTGACGCCGCCCATGCGACCCGGCATGCGCTTGCCCGGGAAGGTGCGCGACGGAAACGCCGACGCGCCCACCGAGCCGGGCTCGCGATAGTTCTTGTTACCGTGCGTCTTGCGCCCACGCTGGAAATTGTGGCGCTTGATGGTGCCGGCGAAGCCGCGACCCTTCGAGGTGCCAGTGACGTGCACGATCTTGGTGCCTTCGAACACCTTGACATCGATGCTCTCGCCGACCTTGAACGCGCTCGGGTCGTCCACGCGAACTTCGCGCAGCACGCGGCGCGCGCCGACGTTCGCCTTCTTCAGGTGCCCGAACTCCGACTTGGTCATGCGCGACTCGCGCGTCTCGTCGAAGCCGATTTGAATCGCGGCGTAGCCCTCTTTGTCCTTGGTCTTCACCTGGACGATCGGGCACGGCCCCGCCTCGATGACGGAGACCGGGACGACCTTGCCCGACTCTTCGAAGAGCTGCGTCATTCCAATTTTTCTGCCGATGATCATCATGTTCTTTTTCTCCGTTGTCGCCGGCGCGGGCTCTTCGAGGCCCGCAGCGATTTCCGCAGCGCGATATCAAATGTCTCGCGCGAGGACATGAGCCAAGGGCCTCGAAGGCCCGCGCTCAAAGGCAACTAAGTCTTGATCTCGATGTCGACGCCCGCCGGCAGCACCAGCTTGGTCAGGTCGTCGATCGTCTGCTGCGTCGTGTGCGTCAGGTCGATGAGCCGCTTATGAATGCGGATCTCGAACTGCTCGCGCGACTTCTTGTTCACGTGCGGCGAACGCAGCACGGTGTACACGGAACGTCGCGTCGGGAGCGGGATGGGCCCGATGACGCGCGCGCCGGTACGCTTCGCCGTGCGAACGATATCGTCCGTCGTGCGGTCGAGCGTCGCGTGCTCGTACGCCTTCAGCTTGATTCGTATTCTTTGGCCTTCCAACGGTCGCTCCTTACTTGATGATTTCGGTCACGACGCCGGCGCCGACCGTCCGGCCGCCCTCGCGGA
>CAZLLI010000134.1:0-6050 GCA_964560355.1 uncultured bacterium
AACTCGTGCAGCGGCGGGTCGAGCAAGTGAATGGTGACCGGGTAGCCGTCCATGGCGCGGAACACGCCCGCGAAGTCGTCGCGCTGCATGGGGAGAATCTTCTCGAGCGCGGCCAGGCGCTCGTCGCGCGTGCCGGCCAGGATCATGCGGCGCACCCAGTCGATGCGGTCTTCGCGGAAGAACATGTGCTCGGTGCGGCACAACCCGATGCCCTCGGCGCCGAAGCGGCGCGCGGTGACGGCGTCCTCGGGGGTGTCGGCGTTGGCGCGCACGCCCAGACGGCGCACGGAGTCGACCCATTCCATGAAGCGCTCGAAGGTGCGGTCGAGCTCGGCGCGCACGGTCGGGATGCGCCCCGCGTACACCTTGCCGGTGCTTCCTTCCACGGTGATCTCGTCGCCCTCGCGAAACGTGCGTCCGTCGACCTTGAACTCGCGCGCGTCGTAGTCGACTTGCAGCGCGGAGCAACCGACCACGCAGCACTTGCCCATGCCGCGCGCCACCAGGGCGGCGTGCGACGCCATGCCGCCCGTCGCGGTGAGAATCGCGCGCGCCACCTTCATGCCGTCGATGTCTTCGGGCGAAGTTTCGTTCCGCACCAGCACGACCGCTTCGCCCGCGTTGGCGAGCGCGACCGCGCGGTCGACCGCGAATACCACGCGCCCCGACGCCGCGCCCGGCGACGCCGGCAAACCCTTTGCGACCGGCTCCGGCGCGCGCTCGGGGTCGATGGTCGGGTGCAGCAACTGATCGATTTGCTCGGGTGCCACGCGCTTCATCGCGGTGCGCACGTCGATCAATCCCTCTTCCACCATGTCGACGGCGACGCGCACGGCCGCGCGCCCGGTACGCTTGGCGTTGCGCGTCTGCAGCATCCACAGGCGCCCGTTCTCGATGGTGAACTCGACGTCCTGCACGTCGCCGAAGTGGTGCTCGAGCTTGTTGGCGACTCCCACCAGCTCGGCGTAGATCGCGGGCATGCGCGCCTCCAGGCTGTCGGCGGCGCCGTCGACCGGGAGCGGCGTGCGGATGCCGGCCACCACGTCCTCGCCCTGCGCGTTCACCAAATACTCGCCGAAGAAGCGCTTCTCGCCCGACGACGGGTCGCGCGTGAAGGCGACGCCGGTCGCGCAATCGTCGCCCATGTTGCCGAACACCATCGCCTGTACGTTGACCGCGGTGCCCCAGTGGTCGGGGTAGTGGTACATCTCGCGGTACGACACCGCGCGCGGCGAATTCCACGAGCGAAACACCGCCGCCACCGCGCCCCACAATTGCGCGTCGGGGTCGTGTGGGAATTCGACGTGCGTGCTCTCGCGCACGATACGCAAATACTCGGCGATCAATTCGGTGAGCGCTTCGGCGGAGAGCTGGTGGTCGTCGGTGTGCCCGAGCGACGCGCGCTTCTTGGCGAGCGCCTCCTCGAACTTGCCCGAGGGGACGCCCAGCACCACGTCGGCGTACATTTGGATGAAGCGCCGATAGCTGTCGAACGCGAAGCGCGGGTTGTGGGTGCGCGCGGCCAAGCCGCGCACGGTCTCGTCGTTGAGGCCCAAGTTGAGCACGGTGTCCATCATGCCCGGCATCGACACGCGCGCGCCCGAGCGCACCGAAACCAAGAGCGGGTTGGCGGGGTCGCCGAACTTCTTCCCCGTCTCGGACTCCAGCGCGTGCAGGTGTTCAGCGACTTCGTCGTGCAGGCCGGTCGGGTACGCGCCCGCGTGGGCCATGAAGTGCGTGCACGCTTCGGTGGTGATGGTGAAGCCGGGCGGGACCGGCATGCCGAGGTTGGCCATCTCGGCCACGTTGGCGCCCTTGCCGCCCAAGAGGTCGCGCATCGCGGTGCCGCCCTCGGCGCGCGGGGCGCCGAAGTGGTACACGTATTTCTTGCTGCGCGCCGCTCGCGCCGTCACGTGCTACTCCTTGACCGCGTCGGTGTCGATCTGCGCGCGCTGCAGGCGCCCGCTGTAATCGACGTAGACCGACTTCCACTCGGTGTACATGTCGAGCACCGTGTGCGACGCCTCGCGGTGTCCGTTGCCGGTGTCCTTGACGCCGCCGAACGGGAGCTGCACCTCCGCGCCGATGGTGGGCCCGTTGATGTAGGTGATACCGGCTTCGATGTCGCGGATGGCGCGGAAGGCCTGGTTGACGTCGCGCGTGTAGACCGAGCTCGACAATCCGTACGAGGTGTCGTTCAGGATCGCGACGGCGTCGTCGAAGTCGTTCGCTTCCATGATGGCGAGCACGGGGCCGAAGATCTCTTCGCGCGCGATGCGCATGGTACGCGTGACGCCGTCGAAGATGGTGGGCGCGTAGAACCAGCCCTTCTCGCACTCGCCCTTGGCGTAGAACTCGCCGCCCGTCACCAGGCGCGCGCGGTCGGAATTCTTCCCGATCTCGACGTAGCCGTGCACGCGCTCTCGTTGCAGCTTGCTCACGATCGGCCCCACGTGGACGGATTCGTCGAGCCCGTTGCCGAGCTTCAGGGTCTTCACGCGCTCGACCAGCATGTCGAGCACCTTCTTCTTGATGGGCTTGTGCAGGATCAAGCGGCTGGTGGCGGTGCAACGCTGGCCCGCGGTGCCGAACGCGCCCCACAGCACCCCGTCGACCGCGAGCTCGAGGTCCGCGTCTTCCATCACGATCTGCGCGTTCTTGCCCCCGAGCTCGAGCCCGATCCGCTTCAGCGTCTTGCCGCCCGCTTCCGCGATGCGGCGCCCCACCGCCGACGAACCCGTGAACGAGACCACGCGCACGTCGGGGTGTTCGACCAGGCGATTGCCCACGTTGGGGCCGTCGCCGGTGACCACGTTCACGACGCCGGGCGGCAGCCCGGCGGCTTCACACGCCTCGATCAAGTTGAGCGACGAAAACGGCGTGTCGGGCGCAGGCTTCAACACCACCGTGTTGCCGCACACGAGGGCCGGGAACATCTTCCAGGTCGGAATCGCCATCGGGAAATTCCACGGCGTGATGAGACCGCACACGCCGATCGGGTGGCGCTCCGACCAACCCGACTTGTTGGGCAGCTCGCACGGCACCTTGTCGCCGAACAAGCGGCGCCCTTCGCCGCCCGCGAGGTACGCGGTGTCGATCCCTTCCTGCACGTCGCCGCGCGTCTCCGCCAGGATCTTCCCCATCTCGCGCGTCATCTCGCGCGCGTAGCGCTCTTTGCCCTCGGCCAGGATGGCGCCGATCTTGAACAGGACCTCCGCGCGCTTGGGCGCGGGGACCAAACGCCACGACGGGTACGCGCGCTTGGCCGCCGCCACGGCGTCGTCGACGTCCTGCACGCTCGATTCTTGGTAGGTGCCGACGAGCTCGGTGTCGTCGGCGGGATTGCGGTTCTCCGCGACGCGCCCCGAGCGCGCGCGCTTCCACTTCCCGTCGATGTAGTTGAGTCCTTCTCTGGTATTGACCGACATGCTTGCCTTTCCCTGGGATTCCGCGGCGCCCGCCGGCGCCGCGCGCGTTGCATCGACTTCTACCAAAGAAAAGCGCCCGGCGTCAAATGACCCCGGGCGCGTTTCGCGACCTCGAGCGCGGCTCGCGCTAACGAATGACGACCAGCCGCCCGAACATGGCGTCGCCGTCCGGTTTCTCGACGCGGTAGATGTACACGCCCGAGGCGATACTCTCCGAGCTCCGGTTGGTGAGGTCCCACGCCACCACGCCGCCGTCGTTATTCTGGATGTTCTCCCACACCAGATCGCCCGACACGGTGTAGACGCGGATGGTGCAGTCGTGCGGGAGGTTCACGAAGCGCACGAAGCCGTCGGGGAAATTGTGATAGTTGGGCGCCGTCAAGCGGCTCCCGCCGGAGCGGTACGGGTTCGGCACCACGTAGACGTTGTAAAGATCGTCTTGCGCTTCGACTTCCATCGAGAGCTCGAACAGCTGGTCGCGGCACTCGTAGGGGTCGCCCTCCGAGACGTAACAGTTGTCGCGCTTGACCAGCCCCTGCGAGCTCGACTGCGAACTGTAGCCGCGGTCGAACGTCGTCACCGCGTAGTAGTAGGTGAAGCCGTTGCTCGCGTTGCAGTCGTACCAGAAGTACTGGTTCGACGCGAGATCGAGGTCGAAGCGCGTGCCGACGCAATCGATGGCGCCGAAGGGCGAGATCCACGGGCGCCCTTGGCGCAAGGTCGGGACCACGTCGTAGTAGTAAACGGAGTCGAGCAGCGCACCGCCCGGCGCGTCGCCGATGAATGCTTCCTGTTTCGACAACTCGCCGATCACGGTGAGGTCGCTGCCGTCGGGCTCGATGCCGCGCCAGACGTGGAAGCCCTCGAAGTCCTGCAAGCCGACGGCGAAGGTGCTGAAACGATCGACGATGCCGCTGCCGAAGTTAACCTGCAGCCCGAAGTCGACGGTGCCGCTTGCGAAGCGAATCGGGACCCAGGTGCCGGGGACGTAGCTCGGCAGGAGGACGACGCGGCCGTTCAGATTCTCTTCGCGCCGGATTTCGTACGACACCACCACCGAGTCGACGCCGACGCGCCCCGCCTTCTGCGCCGTGAACAGCACCGTGCGATCGATGTCTCCCGAATACGGTCCGCGCGAACTCACCACGCTCAAGAGATTCGACGGCGACGTGTTGAGCGCCCACGGGCTGGGCGGTTCCACCAGCGTGCCGATGTTATCCGGGACGTCGTCCCACACGATGTAATTGAGGAACCGCTTGGAGCCGGATTGATAGATGCTGTACGCGTTCACTCCCGTGGGGGCGTGCAGCAGCAACGAATCGGGACTCTGGGCGCGCGCGGTCGGCACCCCTCCACACACCGCGACCAGCGCGGCGACCATCGTCGCCGCGCGGATCCGGGAACCGGAAACGTTCAAGAGGTCTCCTCCTGCAATAAAACGTCGCGCGTCACGGAGACGCCGAAGAAATCGGACGACGCGGCAGTTGCCATTCGTCGAACAAGATGTACTCAATGCCCGGTTTGATCTCGGCCGGCTTGAAAAACACCGGCGGGAATCCGAACACGACGCTGCGCGCACCCACGGCGTTCGGAATGTCGTCCGCAACCACGCCCGCGTACGCGCTGGTCCAGAACGCGATCGGCTGCTGGTAGGTGCGCTCGTTGGTATCGAGGCATCCTAGCAGATAAATGGGCTCGAAGCACGCGCGCGGTGCGGGCACGTAGGAGCACGCGGCCCCCACGCGGAAGTAGGCCGGGTTGTAGACTTCGACGTCGATCGACTGCGAGGTCGGCGCGAACAAGCGCCCCGCGTTCGAACACTCCGGCCGCAGCGAAATGGCCGGGAAATTGAGGTCGGCCGGAATGCCCGTGCGCATGCCGTCGTCGCGGCGCGACTGCCCGTTGGGCTGCCGCCACGACGAGATGCCGCAGTAGCGCGCGTTGCTGCCGGTGCCGGTCAAGCGCGCGCGCTGGGAAGTCAGGATGCCGTAGTCGATGGCCTCGATGCAGAGGTTCTTGTAGCTGAAACCCTGGTCACCCGGCGGGTTGGTCAGGTCGTTCGGCCTCGGCCCGGTGCCGATCTGGGTATTGCCGGGCTCGAGCTCGTAGAGCGGAATCATCGGCCACCGCACCTGGAAGGTGCCGTAGCGCGGCACGACGTTCTGCGCCGGGTGGTTGCCCGCAATCAACACGTGCACCCCCGCCTGCATCGCGAGGCCGATGTAGTTCGGCAGCACCTTGCCCGACACGCCGCCCGTCGGGCTGCACGCGCCGCTCGTATTCGCGGGCGGGCGCTTCGACCGGTACTGGATGAACGTGTACAGGAGCGGCAGGTCAGGGATGTTCTTGGTGTCGAGGTCGCCGAACACGCTCCAGATGATGTTCTTGTACGCCGAGAACGTCGTGAGCGGGATTTCGCGATCGACCGAGCTCGCGATCATGTCGCGGCTGGGGTCGAAGGCGTCGAGGTTCGACACCATGTCGAGCCAGAAGCTGTCGTGCTCGTTGTCGTTGGGCATCCCGCCGTTGGTGACCGACCAGCCCGACTGTCCCGGCACCTCATCGGCGCGGTAGTCGTCGACGATCAGGAGATTGCGCTCGCCGGTGAAGCGGATGATGTTC
>CAZLLI010000135.1:0-6049 GCA_964560355.1 uncultured bacterium
CACCGCGCAGAACACCGCGATGGCGCCGTCCAAGACGCGCAGGCTGCGCTCGACTTCGGCGGTGAAGTCGACGTGGCCCGGCGTGTCGATGATATTGATGCGAATTTCTTCGCCCTTGCTGTTCTTCCACGACGCCGTCGTGGCAGCGGACGTGATCGTAATGCCGCGCTCCCGCTCCTGCACCATCCAGTCCATGATGGTGGTGCCTTCGTGGACCTCGCCCAAGCGGTGCGTCTTCCCCGTGTAAAAGAGGATGCGCTCCGTCATGGTGGTCTTGCCGGCATCGATGTGGGCCATGATGCCGATATTGCGAACGCGATCTAGCGGTATCTTCCTAGGCATTTCTATCGACTCTTCCGCGCCGGCTCGGCGCGCAATCGGCTCCCTCGCTGGTCGGCGACGGAGCTCCACGGATTCACTTGAGCTGCTCTATAAAAGAGAGGGCCCGAGCTTCGACTATTTGAGGCCCGATAACACGTCGACACCGGTCATCGGGGTAAAAGGTTCGCGCGAGCCTCTTGGCTCGCTTCCAAACCGTCCGAAAGGATTACCAGCGGAAGTGAGCGAAAGCCTTGTTGGCTTCCGCCATCTTGTGGGTGTCTTCCTTCTTCTTGACGGACGGGCCCTCCGAACGCGATGCCTGCATGAGCTCGTTGGCCAAACGCTCGGACATGGTCTTCTCCGAACGCAGGCGCGAATAGCTCGTGATCCATCGCATCGCGAGGGCCACTCGACGCGCCGCGCGCACCTCGGTGGGCACCTGGTAGGTGGCACCGCCGACGCGCCGCGACGAGACTTCCAACGACGGCCGCACGTTATCGATGGCCTTCTTGAAGACCTCGATGCCGCGCTGCCCGGTTTTCTGTTCGATCATGTCGAAGCAATCGTAAACGATCGCTTCCGCGGTCGACTTCTTGCCCTTGCGCATGATGTAGTTGACGAAGCGGCCGACCAGTACGTCGTTGTACTTGGGATCGCCCGCGTATTCCTTCGACCTCGATCGATTCCTTCTCGACATCTCGTGTTCCTCTTATCGCTTGCGCGTTACTTCGCCGCGGCCTTGGGGCGCTTGGCCCCGTACTTCGAACGGCTGTTGCGACGCCCTTCGACGCCCGACGTATCGAGCACACCACGGATGATGTGGTAGCGCACGCCGGGGAGATCCTTCACGCGGCCGCCGCGAATCAACACGATCGAGTGCTCTTGGAGGTTGTGCCCTTCACCCGGGATGTAGGCGGTGACTTCGATGCCGTTGGTCAAGCGAACGCGCGCCACCTTGCGCAGCGCCGAGTTCGGCTTCTTCGGCGTCTGCGTGTACACGCGCGTGCATACGCCGCGCTTCTGCGGACACGCCGCCATGGCCGGGGTCTTCGAACGCGTCGGCTTCTCGATGCGACCGCGTCGAATCAGCTGATTAATTGTCGGCACGGATCCTCCGTCTTCGGCGTAATGCTCCCCGCGCATCCGAGGGCTGTGGATAACTCCGCACTCGGAGCCGATGCCGGGAGCACAACTGATTGTATTATCGGTGGTTACCAGACTTCCGGGTCAGGAAGTGAGGGAGCCGCGAACTCGGAACTTTACCGGCTCCCGTCCGAGCTGTCAAGCCCCTATTTGGCCGTAACCGCCTACTTCTCCGCACTTTCCTTGCCGCTGGCCGACATCGGCTCGTCGTGGAGGTCGTCCACGTCGTCCAAGGTCGCCTCCGGCTGCTCGACGACCCCGACGAACTCGTCGTCGTCGTCGGCCGGGGCCAACTCGATGTGGTCGTAGTCCTTGATCCCGGTTCCGGCCGGAATCAGGTGGCCGATGATCACGTTCTCCTTGAGTCCCAGCAGACGGTCGCGCTTCCCGCGGACCGCGGCGTCGGTGAGGACGCGCGTGGTCTCCTGGAAGCTGGCCGCCGAGAAGAAGCTCTCGGTCGAGAGCGACGCCTTGGTGATCCCGAGCAGCATGGGCTTGAAGGTGGCGGGCTTTCCGCCCGCCGTCATGACGCGCTCATTCTCTTCGCGGAACACCGTCTTGTCCATGAGGTCGCCCTCCAAGAACATGGTGTCGCCGGGATCCTCGACCTGAACCTTCTGCAGCATCTGACGCACGATCACTTCGATGTGCTTGTCGTTGATGCCCACACCCTGGAGTCGGTAGACCTCCTGGATGCCGTTCACGAGGTACTCCTGCGCCGCGTTCACACCCTTGATGGCGAGAATGTCGAACGGATTGACGGGACCTTCCGTCAGGTTGTCGCCCGCTTCGACGCGATCGCCTTCGTATACGCGCAGGTGCTTGCCCTGCGGGATGATGTAGGTGCGCTCGTCGGTGTTCTCGTTCTTGATGATGATCTTGCGCATACCGCGCGTGATGGGCCCGAACTCGACGGTGCCGTCGATTTCCGACACCACCGCGGATTCCTTGGGCTTGCGCACTTCGAACAACTCCGCGACGCGCGGCAGACCGCCGGTGATGTCGCTGGTCTTCGCGGTTTCGCGCGCGATCTTGCACAGCGTGTCGCCCGCCAGCACTTCCTGTCCGTCCTTGACCAGGAGTTGCGCGCCGGTCGGGATGATGAAGTGACCCACCACGTCGCCCTTGGCGTCGAGGACGTGGATGTGCGGGTGCTGCTTCTTGTCGCGGTCTTCGATGACCACCATCTGCATCTTGCCGGTCTTTTCGTCGATCTTTTCGCGGATCGTCACGTCGAGCGTCAAATCGCTGAAGCGAATGAAGCCCGCCTTGTCGGACAGAATGACGTCCGAATACGGATCCCACGTATAAATGACGGCACCCGGTTCGACCGTTCCGTTGTCTTTGACTTGCAACTCGGCGCCGTACGGAACGCCGAAGCGCGACCGCACGCGATCACCTTCGTCGAGGAGGAGGAACTCGCTCTTGCGCGAGATGACGATGTCCTTGCCGCTGCGACCGGTGACGGTGCGCAGGCCCTTGAACGTCGCCTTACCCGGATACTTGACGGTCTTGCGGGTCTGCTCCGCGATACGTCCCGCCACGCCGCCGATGTGGAAGGTTCGGAGCGTGAGCTGCGTACCCGGCTCGCCGATCGACTGCGCCGCGATGACACCCACCGCCTCGCCCTTGTCGACCAAGCGGCCGGTGGCGAGGTTGGTGCCGTAGCACAAGGCGCACACGCCGCGCTTCGCTTCGCACGTGAGCACGCTGCGAATCTTGACGTGCTCGACGCCGCGGTCTTCGATCAACGCCGACAGATCCCACGTGAGGATCTCGTTGGCCTCGACGATCACTTCGCCGGTGATGGGGTCGAGGACGTCATCGACGGTGACGCGGCCGCGGATGCGGTCCGACAACGACTCGATGATTTCCTCGCCTTCCTTCAAGGCGGCGATGTCGATGCCCATGATGGTGCCGCAGTCGGGTGCCGTGATGATGACGTCCTGCGCCACGTCGACCAAGCGACGCGTGAGGTAACCGGCGTCCGCGGTCTTGAGCGCGGTGTCCGCGAGACCCTTGCGCGCGCCGTGCGTCGAAATGAAGTACTGCAACACCGACAGGCCTTCCAAGAAGTTGGCGACGATCGGCATTTCGATGATTTCGCCGATCTGACCGGTGATCTTCTTCTGCGGCTTCGCCATCAGACCTCGCATACCGGCGAGCTGACGGACCTGGTCCTTGCTACCGCGCGATCCCGAATCCGACATCATGAAGATGGGATTGAAGCCGTCGCGGTCCTTGCGCAGCGCTTCCATCATCAGTTCGCCGACTTCGTTGGTGGCGCGCGTCCAGGTGTCGATGACCTTGTTGTAGCGCTCGCCGTCGGTGATGTCGCCCTCTTCGTACTGCTTGACGATGTGGGCGACGTCCTTCGTGGCGCGCGCGATCACCGCCGGCTTGCCCGGCGGGACCACGAGGTCGTCCATGCCGACGGTGAGACCGCTCTTGGTCGCAAAGCTGAAACCGGCATCCTTCAAATCGTCGAGGAAGCCGATGGTCTTTTCGAGACCGAGCCGGTCGAAGGCCTCGCCGATCAACGCGGCCAAGCCCTTCTTGTCCAGCACGTCGTTCTTGTAGCGCAGCTCCGCGGGGATGATGCGGTTGAAGAGCACGCGGCCGACGGTGGTCTCCACCAGACTGCCTTCCCAGCGCAAGCGAATGCGCGCGTGCAGGTCGACGCGGTTCTCCGCGTGCGCGAGGACCACTTCGTCCATCGAGAAGAAGGCCTTGCCTTCGCCGCGCGCGCCCGACTTCGCCATCGTCAAGAAGTAGGCGCCGATGACCATGTCCTGCGACGCCACCGCGAGCGGCTTGCCGTTCGCGGGCGAGAGAATGTTGTGCGCCGACAGCATCAGCGTGCGCGCTTCGAGCTGCGCCTCGTACGACAACGGGACGTGCACGGCCATTTGGTCGCCGTCGAAGTCCGCGTTGAAGGCGGCGCACACGAGCGGGTGCAGTCGAATGGCCTTGCCTTCGACCAGCACGGGCTGGAACGCCTGGATACCGAGACGGTGCAGCGTGGGCGCGCGGTTCAGGAGCACCGGGTGCTCCTGAATAATTTCTTCGAGGATGTCCCAGACTTCCGGGCTCTCCTGTTCGACGAGCTTCTTCGCGCTCTTCACGGTCTGGACGTAGTTCTTCTCCTCCAGCTTGCGAATGATGAAGGGCTTGAACAACTCGAGCGCCATCGACTTGGGCAGACCGCACTCGTAGATCTTGAGCTCGGGACCGACCACGATCACGGAACGGCCCGAGTAGTCCACGCGCTTGCCGAGCAAGTTCTGACGGAAGCGGCCCTGCTTGCCCTTGAGCATGTCGGACAAGCTCTTGAGCGGGCGGTTGCCCTGTCCGCGCACCGCGCGCGAGCGGCGGCCGTTATCGAACAACGCGTCGACCGCTTCCTGCAGCATGCGCTTTTCGTTACGCAGGATGACTTCGGGCGCCTTGATCTCGATCAGCTTCTTCAACCGGTTGTTGCGATTGATGACGCGGCGATAGAGATCGTTCAAGTCCGAGGTCGCGAAGCGGCCGCCTTCGAGCGGCACCAGCGGGCGCAGCTCGGGCGGGAGCACCGGAATCACGTCCATGATCATCCAGTCGGGACGATTCTCGGACGAACGAAACGCCTCGACCACCTTGAGTCGCTTGAGCTGGTCCTTCTTGCGCTGCGACGACGTCTCGGTCGCGATCTTCATGCGCAGCCACTTCGAGAGCTCGTTGAGCTCGATGCGCTTCAACAGCTCCTTGATGGCGTCCGCGCCCATCTTGGCCACGAAGTCGAAGTTCTGCTCCTGCAGCTCGAGGTAGCGGTCCTCGGTGAGGAGCTGCTTCTCTTGCACCGGCGCATTGCCCGGGTCGATGACGATGAACGACTCGTAGTAGAGCACGCGCTCGAGGTCGCGGATCGTCATGTCGAGCAAGTGACCGATGCGGCTCGGCAGCCCCTTGAAGAACCAGATGTGTGACACCGGCACCGCGAGCTCGATGTGACCCAAGCGCTCGCGGCGCACGTTGGCGCGCGTCACTTCGACGCCGCAGCGGTCGCAGATGACGCCGCGGTAGCGAATGCGCTTGTACTTACCGCAGCTGCACTCCCAGTCCTTGACCGGACCGAAGATGCGTTCGCAGAACAAGCCGTCCTTTTCCGGTTTGAACGATCGATAATTGATCGTCTCCGGTTTGGTGACCTCGCCGTAGCTCCACTCGCGGATGCGTTCGGGCGAAGCCAGCATGATGCGGATCGACTTAAAGTCGGTCGGCTTCTTCCGTTCCTTCTCCAGGTTGATGAACACCTGAGTTCTCCTTCTCCAACGGCGCTACTGCCGCCGGTGGGTTAGTTTCTCTCGAGTTCGATGTCCAGGCCCAGGCTCTGGAGCTCCTTGATGAGCACGTTGAACGACTCCGGAATTCCCGGCTCGGGCGGATTCTCGCCCTTGACGATCGCCTCGTAGATCTTGGCGCGTCCCTGAATGTCGTCCGACTTCACCGTGAGCAATTCCTGCAAACAGAACGCAGCGCCGTACGCTTCGAGCGCCCACACTTCCATTTCGCCGAAGCGCTGGCCGCCGAACTGCGCCTTACC
>CAZLLI010000136.1:0-5910 GCA_964560355.1 uncultured bacterium
TTCCTGCGCCGGCTGTACCCGCGCGCGAAGCTCGGCATGGTGGCGCTGATTCCGCGCCGCCACGGCGCGTCGAAGCGCGCGCTCCTGCAGGGCGCGGCGCCCGACATCTTGTTCGTGCCGTCGTACGCGTCGCTCCTCCACGCGAGCGACCTCTCGCTGCGCGCGGAGCTCCTGCCGATGGGAGTCGACGCGCGCACCTTCCACCCCGCGCGCGACGACGAGCGCGCGTCCCTGCGGCGCGCGCGCGGCATCCCGCTCGACGCGTTCGTGTTCCTGCACGTCGGCCACCTGAGCGAGAAGCGCAACCTGCGCGCGCTGGCCAAGCTCGCGAGCGTGCCGAACGCGCACGTGGTGGTCATCGGGAGCACCAGCACGCCCGAGGACGCGGCGCTGCGACGCGACCTGGAGGCGGCCGGGGTGCGCGTGATCCGCGAGTTCGTCCCCGTGCACGAATTCTATCGACTGGCCGACGCCTACGTGTTCCCGACCATCGACAGCGAAGGCTGCGTCGAGATTCCGCTCTCGGTGCTGGAGGCGCTGGCCAGCGGGTTGCCGGTGCTCGCGCGCCCGTTCGGCGGGCTGCGCGACGTCCTCCCGGCGGGCGACGACGTGCGCTACTTCGACACCGACGACGAACTGCAGGCGGCCGCGCGCGCGCTGAGCACCGGCGCGCGCCCGCGCGTCCGCGACGTCGGCGAATTCTCGTGGCGCGCCATCGCGGAGCGCATCGTGACCCGCTTGTGCGACGGGGAGCGAGCGCCGTGACGCAATCGTCGATCACGCACACCGACCGCCGCGAGATCCTCCGCCTCGCGGCGCGCATCGCGAGTCCGTACCACGTGGAAGACTTGTCTTCTCGCGACTCCATGGCGCTGCACGCGGCGGGGCGCATCCTCGAGCACCAGAAGGTGTCGTTCATCCCCATCGTCGCGCGCTACGGGAGCGTCCTCGACGCCACCCCGCTCGCCGAGTTCGTGCGCCGCGACGTCGCGCGCTACCGCGCGCAGCGCGACGAGTTCGAGCGCGTGCGCGTGCGCCTGGACGCGGCCGGCGTCGACGCCATGCTGTTCAAGTCGACCGGCATGACGCCGTCGTTCCACTATCTCTCGAGCAACCTCGACGTACTCGTGCCGGACGGGCGCGCGCCCGCGGGGCGCGCGGTGCTGGCCGACTTGGGCTACGTCGAGCTCTTGAACGTCGAGGAACCGAAGAAATTCTTGTTCCGCCGCTTCGTCGGCGACGGGTCGAGCTTCGCGTTCCACCTGCACGAAGTGGTGGGGTGGGGCGTGCCCTTTCTCGACAACGGACCGGTGTGGAAGCACGCACGCCGCGCCGCCGACGACCACGACATCGTCATCCCCGGCCCCGCGGAAGCGCTTCTGGTCACGCTCGCGCACTGGTTCTACGAGGACAAGGCGCTCACACTCGGCAACATGCTGCTCACGGCGCACGCGCTGCGCTCGATGGACAGCGCGCTCGCCGACGCCGCCAACCACGCGCGCGGACGCGGGTGGGAAGAAGGCTTCTGGGGCGCTCTGCACGTGTTCGAGGACGCGTGGAAGCAGCTCTTCGGCGCGGGCTTCATGAGCGCCGAGCAGCACGCGGAGATGGATCGCGCGCCCGCGCGCTACGCGCCGGTGCGCGCGCGCTTGTTGCCGTACGTGCGCTACGCGGAGAACTACCTGCCGGCGCAACTCCCGTTCAAGCCGTGCAAGGTCGCGTACTACCGCAAGGTGATGCGCGACCGCCGGCGCAGCCAGCCGCGCAAGTGGCTCGACGTGTTCGACACGCTGCTGTGGGCGGTGCGCTGGAAGGGACACGTGCGCAGCCAGCCGGGCTTCCTGGTGTCGGTGAGCGGCGTCGACGGGTCCGGCAAGTCGCTCCAAGTCGAGCGCCTGCGCGGTGCCTTCGACACCTGCGACCTGCGCGTCAAGTGCATCTGGGCGCGCGGCGCGTCGTCGAAGGGAGTCGGCGCGGTGATGCGCGCGGGGAAAGCGGTGCTGCCGTCGTCGCGGGGCGACGCGCCCACGCCCGAGCAAGTCGCCGAAGCCGCGCGTGCGCACGGCGCCGCGGGTCGCGGCGAAGCGGCGCGCTTCGCCGAGCGCCAGCGCCGCCTCCGCCATCCGGTCGCGCGCTGGGTGTTCAGCGTGGTGTACGCGCTCGACTTGGTGTGGCCGTACGTGATCAAGGCGCGCGCGTTCGTCCTCACCGGGCACGTCACCATTTGCGACCGTTACTTGTACGACGCGCTGGTCGACTTCGCGCTCTTCACCGGCACCAGCCCGGCGCAGCCGCCGCTCGCGCTCAACGTGCTGCGCGCGATGGTGCCGCGCCCGCGCGCCGCGTTCGTGCTCGACGCCGACCCCGACGAAGCGTTGCGCCGCAAGCCCGAAGAGGGCGGCACCGCGCACCTCCAGGCCGGGCGCGCGATGTTCCTCGAGATCGCCGACTCGCACCGCCTCGACGTCATGCCCGCCGACGCGAGCGCGGAAGCGGTGCAGAGCGTCGTCGCGCGCACCTCGCTCGACGCGTTCTACCAGCGCTACGGGACGTTGATCAACTGGCTCTTGCGCTCGAACCCGGGGCAGATGAATCCGCTGCGCGAGCCGCGCGTGCCCGCGTCGGACGCGTTCCCGGTCGCGGAGTAGCCGTGCGCGTCCTGGTATTCACCAACATGTTCCCGACCGCGGCGCTACCGTTCTACGGCTCCTTCGTCAAGGACGAGGTCGAGGCGCTCAAGCGCGCCGGCGTCGACGTCGACTTGTATTTCGTCAACGGGCGCGCCAACAAGATCGCGTACGCGACCATGTGGTTCGGCTTCTTCGCCCGCCTCGCGCGCGCGCGCTACGACGTCGTGCACGTGCACCACTCGTTCTGCGCTCTGGTGGCGACGCGCCAGCGCAGCATTCCGGTGGTGTGGACGTTCCACGAGGGCGAGATCATGGGCGGCACCGAGGACGCGCTGCGCGAGCAGCCCATCAAGCACGTCGCCTATTCGCGGCGCATGAAGCAGTGGGTCGCGAAGCGCGTCGACGCGCTGATCGTGGTCGCCGAGCACTTGCGCGCGCCGCTCGGGCGCCCCGACGCCGTCCACCTTCCCGCCGGCGTCGACGTCGACTTGTTCGCGCCCATGGACACCGCGCAGGCCAAGCGGCGCCTCGGTCTCGCGGACGAGAAGCGCTACGTGCTCTTCGTCGCGGTGCCGTCGCGGGTCGAGAAGCGCTACCCGCTGGCCGCGCGCGCGGTCGAGGTCTTGCACGAACGCCCCGACATGCACGACGTGGAGCTGATCGCGCTCAATAACGTGCCGCACGAAGACGTGCCGCTCTACATGAACGCGAGCGAAGTCGCGCTCCTCACGTCGTCGTTCGAAGCCTCCCCGGTCGTGCTGCGCGAAGCCCTCGCGTGCAACGTCCCCGTGGTTTCGACCGACGTCGGCGACGCGCGCGTCGTCCTCGATTCGATCGCGGGGTGCGCGGTCGTGCCGCCCGACCCCGCGCGCATCGCCGACGCGTTGCGCACCGCGCTGTCGTCGCCGCGCCGCGTCGCCGGCCGCGACGCCATGCAGAAGTATTCGCTCGCCAACACCGCGCGGCAGATCGTCGCGCTCTACCAGCGCGTGAGCGCGGAGCACCGCCGATGAATGCGCGCCGCGCCGTCGCCATCGTGCGCCACTCGTTCTATCCGTTCGAGCTCAACGTCAAGCGCGAGGCGGAAGCGCTGCGCGACGCCGGCTTCGGCGTGCACGTGATCTGCCTGCGCGGCGCCGACGAAAAAGCGCGCGAGACCGTCGACGGCGTGGAGGTGTACCGGCTGCCGGTGGGGCACAAGCGCGGCAAGATCCTGCGCTATTTGTGGGAATACAACGCGTTCTTCGTGCTGGCGTCGGCCACGCTCGCGCGCCTGCACCGCGCGCACCGCTTCGCGGCAGTGCAAGTCAACACCATGCCCGACTACCTCGTTTTCGCGGCGCTCTATCCCAAGCTCGCGGGCGCCAAGGTCGTGCTCCACCTGCACGAACCGATCCCCGAGCTGTTCACCACCATGTTCCCCGGTAGGTGGTACACGCGCTTCTTCGTGTGGACCGTGACGCGCGTCGAACAAGCGTCGATCCGCTTCGCCGACCGGGCGCTCACCGTGACCGAGCAGATGAAGCAGAACTACGTGCGCCGCGGCGCCGACGCGGCGAAGATCACCGTCGTCGTCAACGTGCCCGACGACCGCCACTTCGCGCGCGAACGCTGCCAGCACCTTGAGGCGCGCGTCGACGCGGTGAAAGCCGACGAGCGCGCGCGCGGCGTGTTCCGCGTCTTGACCCACGGCGCCATCGAGGAGCGCTACGGCTTCGACACCATCGTGCGCGCGGTCGCGCACGCGCGCGAGCGCGTGCCCGGCATCCAGTTCCGCTTCATGGGCGCGGGGGAGTACCTCGAAGACGTGAAGAAGCTCGCGCGCGACCTCGGCGTCGCCGACCGCGTCCACCACCTGGGCTTCGTCCCCTTCGAGCAAATGATTGAAGAGATCCTCCTCGCCGACGTGTGCGTGGTAGCGGTGAAGAAGAACCCGTACTCCGTGCTCGTGCACACCAACAAGATGTACGAGTACATCGCGCTCGGGCGACCCGTGATCGCATCGCGGCTGGACTCGGTGGCGGCGTACTTCGACCCCGCCACGCTCGCGTATTTTGAGCCAGGCGACGCCGCGGATCTGGCCGATAAGCTGGCCTTCGCCTTCGCGCATCCCGGCGAGATGGACGAGCGCGTGGATGCTGCCGACGCGCGCTACGACACGCTGCGTTGGGATCGCGAGAAGCAGAACTACCTCGCTGCATACCGCGATCTCCCGTAGTTTCGCACGAGAGAAAATTTGGTCCTCGACGCGGACTCGGGGTGCGGCCGGCGGGCGGACCCGTCGAACTCTTCGGCGGCATCTCCGCCGGCGGGCCGTACCAGGACGAAAGCGTTCTCCTGCGCGCCAACTTCGACATCGGCCCTCACCTGGCGCTGGGCACCAACGTCCGCATTCCGCAGGACGTCGGCGACGAGTTCGGGCCCGACTTCACCGAAACCGGGGCGAGCGTCTCGCTCACGTACAAGCTCCTGCGCGAATAGTCGCGCGATTTCTTCTTGTCGGCGGTCGCGACGTCCGCCTACCATCCGCTCGAATTCGATTCACCCCCCGCTGGGGGGCGTCGGTATCGTTCGAACGGAGGAACGCGCGTGGCGAAAGCCGCCAAGAAAGCCAAGTCGTCGAAGGCGCCGCGTCGCGCGGCGCGCAAGGAAAGTGCGCGCGCGTCGAAGCGCACGCGTGTCGAGGAACCCGAAACCCTCCCGCTTTTCGGCGAGGAGTCGCTCGAGGCGGCGACGAAGAAGAAGGCGAAGTCCGCCCCGACGGCCGCCGTCGTCGAGCGGAGCGAGCCGGAGGCCGAAGCGCCGCGCGCGCGCCGCGCGAGCGCGCCCAAGGCGTCCTACTCTTCCGCCGAGACCATCGCGCAGAAGCAGCGCGAGATTTCGGTCAGCGAGTTCTTCGCCAAGAACCGCCACATGCTGGGCTTCGACAGCCCGACGCGCGCGATTCTCACCGCGGTCAAGGAAGCGGTCGACAACTCGCTCGACGCGTGCGAAGAAGCCGGCCTCGCGCCCGACATCGTGGTGGAGATCCACGAGCTCTCCGAAGATCGTTACAAGCTCATCGTCGAAGACTCCGGCCCCGGCATCGTGAAAGCGCAAGTGCCGAAGATCTTCGGCAAGCTCCTCTACGGGTCGAAATTCCACGAGCTGCGCCAGTCGCGCGGCCAGCAGGGCATCGGCATCTCCGCGGCGGTGATGTACTCGCAGCTCACCACCGGCAAGAGCGTCAAGATCACCACGCGCACGGGCGCGAAGACGAAGGCGCACCTGTACGAGCTGC
>CAZLLI010000137.1:0-5834 GCA_964560355.1 uncultured bacterium
GGCGACCCGATTTCGGTCGAGATCGAGGTCAAGGTGCCGCGCGGCACCGAGATCGACGAGGTCAAGCTCGTCAACGGGAACGTCGAGATCACCAACGTCGACGGCGACGTCACCGTGTCGTCGGTCAACGGCGAAGTCGTCGGCGAGCAGCTCGGCGGCGAGGTCTATCTGTCGACCGTCAACGGCGACGTGTCGCTCACGCGCATCGTGGTCGGCGAGTCGATCAAGCTCTCGTCGGTGAACGGGTCGGTGACGTTGAGCCTGCCCAAGAAGGTCAACGCCAAGCTCAGCGCCAGCACCATCCACGGCGACATTCGCGGCGACCTCGGCAACGGCGTCACCCACGCCGGCAACTCGATGGACGCGGTGCTGGGGTCGGGCGGGGTCCGTATCGAGCTCGGGACCGTCAACGGCGACATCCGGATTCGACGCGCGGACTCGAAGGACGCGCGCGGAGACGACGATTCCAAAGATGACTCCGAGTGAATGCGCGACGAGTCATCGCAACTGGTTGAGCGGTTGCGCGCGGGAGAACCCGCCGCGTTCCGGGAGATGGTCGAGCGTTATCAACGCGACGTGTATGCGCTCGCGTACGACCTGTGCGGCAACCATCATGACGCGGAGGATCTCTCGCAGGAGACGTTCATCAAGGCTTTTCGCGCCATCGGCAGCTTTCGCGCGGAGGCCCAACTGGGAAGCTGGTTATACCGAATCGCCATGAACGCGCACATCGACCATAAGCGGAAGAAGCCGGTCCAGCTGGTGAGCATCGACGCCCACGCCGACGAGGGCGACGCCGCCGCGGGCGAGCGCATGCTCGAGCTGGCCGCGTCCGACGCGCGCCCGGACAAGAGCGCTTCGGCGTCGCGCTTCCAGTCCGACGTCGAGGGCGCGCTCGGCGCGCTCTCCGCCCAGGAGCGGTCGGTGTTCGTGCTGCGCCACTACCACGACATGAAGATCGGCGAGATTTCGGAATCGCTCTCCATCGCGGAAGGAACCGTGAAGAGCCTCTTGTTCCGCTCCATGCGCAAGCTGCGCGACCGGCTGTCGCAGTACCGCGACGAAGTGGGTGATCTGGCATGACGTGCGACCGTTATCAAGCGTGGATGGTGGAAGCGCTGTACGGCGAGCTGGGCGACGCGCGCCGCGCCGAGTTCGACGAGCACGTGCGCGCGTGCGCCGACTGCGCGACCTTGTTCGGTGAGTTGCAGACGACGGCCCACTTGATGAGCCGTCGCCGCCGGCCCGATCCGGGCCCGGACTATTGGGACGGTTACTGGCGACGGTTGCAGCAAAGGGTCGCTCGCGAAGACTCCGTCGTCGTCGATGCGTCCCGCTTCGCGCGACGGCGGTCGCTCGGGTCGTGGGGATACCGGGTGGCCGCCGTCGTCGCGCTCCTCGTCGCCGGGGTGTGGATCGGGCGCAACGTGTTGGCGCCGTCGCCCTCGTCGAACGCGCCCCAGGTGGCGACCGAATCGGCGCGCGGCGACTCGGTGGGTCGCGACGCGCACGACGACGCGCGCGGCGTCGAGCCCGCGACCGAGGTCGCCCGCGACGACACCCACACGCCCGCGCCCATCGACGCCCCGCCGGGGGCGAAGCCGTCGACCAACCCCGCGGGCGACGTCGTGCTCGCGTCCGCGGGCGGCGACGAAGCGCAGCGCTACATCGAGCGCTCGCAGCTGCTCTTGCTCGCGGTCTTGAACGGCGACCCCGACGACGCCCGGGCCTTCGACGCGCAGCGCGTGCGCGCGGGCGAGCTGGTGCGCACGGCTTCGTCGGTGCGCGAGGGCTCCGACGACCGCCGCGTACAAGAATTGATCGGGCAGCTCGAGCTCATCTTGCGGGAGATCGCGCACCTCGAAGGCGGCTCCGACGTCGAGTCGGTGGAATTGATTCGCAGCCGCGTCGACCGCGAAGGCGTTCTATTGCGCATCAACCTGGAGCAAATGCGCGCGGAGAAGTCCGCGCACGACGGCGCCATCGACGGGCCGTCGCAGAACTGACCAAGGAGACCTTCATGCAGCAGCACATCCGTGGTTTCGCCTATCGCGTCGCGCCCTTCGTATTGTTGGCGGCGATGGCCGCCGGCCCCGCGCTCGCGGGGGAGAAGGAGATCGCGCAGCAGGACACCGCCTACGAGCGGATCGAGGAGCTCATCTACGATTCGCGCTACGAGCAGGCGTTGGCGGCCGCGCAGGATTTCCTCAAGAAATACCCGAAGGGCAAGCAGGTCGAAGCGGCGAACTTCTGGAAGTGCTACGCGCAGCAGCGTACCACCAAGGACTACGGGCAGTCGTTCGACTGCTATCGCCAATTCCTCGCCGCGTACCCCAACGGCAAGTGGTCCGACGACGCCGCCAACGAGTACGCCAAGCTGGCCAAGCGCCTCGCCAAGGCGGGCGACCCGCGCGGCAAGGCGGCGCTGGAATCGTTGCGCGACTCCGGGGTCGACGCGCAAGACGACGCGGACTTCAAGCTCTCGGTGCTGTACGCGCTGCTCGACAGCGGCGACCGCGAGCTCGCGCTGCAATCCATCAACGAGCTCCTGAAGAGCCCGAAAACCGAGGTGCGCCAGCGCGCCGTCATCGTGCTCTCCGACGTCGACGAACCGGAGGCGCTCGACGCGCTCATCAACGTCGCCAAGACCGACCCCGACTCCGAGGTGCGCCGCCAGGCGGTGTACGCCATCTCCGACCACGGCGACGAGCCCAAGGTCATCGACGCCATGGTGTCGATCATGAAGACCGATCAAGACCCCGACGTGCGCCGCCACGTGCTGTACGCGATCGCGGAAGTCGAGCGCCCCGACGTCACCCAGATTCTGGTCGACGTCGCGCTCAAGGACAGCGACCAAGACCTGCGCACCGCGGCGACCTACGCACTGGCCGAAGTCGATTCGCCCGACGCGGCGCGCGCGCTCGAGAAGCTCGCGATGGAGTCGCCGTCGTTCGAGATGAAGCGCGCGGCGCTGTACGCCCTCATCGAGCGCGACGACACCAACATCGTCCCGCTTTTGAAGAAGCTCGCGCTCGGCAAGGAGAAGACGCCCGAAGCCGCCGAGCTGCGCCGCGCCGCGGTGTACGCGCTCGCCGAAGTCGACGACGAGAGCGTGGTCGGCGTGCTGAACGAAGTGGTCAAGACCACCGACGACGCGGAGGTGAAGCGCGCCGCGTTCTACGCGCTCGCCGAGCACGGCGGCCCGGCCGCGGTCGACGCCCTGAAGACCGCCGCGCTCGACACCAAGGACCAGGACATCGCGCTCGCGGCCGTGTACGGGCTCACCGACGTGCTCGACGACTCCCAGAGCGGTTTCTTCATGGAGGTCTACAAGAAGTCGCCCTTCATGGAAGTGCGCCGCGCCGCACTGCAGGCCACGATCGACGCGGGCGACGAGTCGTCGGCGTCCGCGCTGGGCGCGATGCTGGAGACGGAGAAGGACAACGAGCAGCGTCGCATCATCGTGTGGGCGCTCGGTGACATCGAGACCGACGAGTCGGTGGCGATCCTGTCCAAGGTGGCGCGCACCGACCCCAGCCGCGAGACGCGGCGCATCGCCGTGCAAGCGCTGGGCTCGATGGGCACGCCGTCGGCGAAGAAGGCGCTGCGAGATTTGTTGAACGACGAGTGACGCGAGACCCCATCGTCCGCAACGGAGACGGCCTGCAGCGAGCGCTCGCTGCAGGCCGTTTGCGTTCTAGTTGGGAGCGTCGAAAGCCCAGCCGCCGCCGCACGTCCCACAATCGAACGAGCCCGAGCCGCGGAGGTTCGCGCCGAACCCGCTGATGGTGCCTTGCCACGTGCAACCCCCCGCGGTTCCGGACGCGGTGGCCTCGAAGGTGCCGGCGCCGTTGACCGTCCCGGTGATGGTCCCGGAATGGGTTCCGGCGTAGGTGCCGGTGACGTGGCCGTCATTGTCGATGGTACATTCGAACGTGCCGCTCGCGCTCGTGCAACCGCCCCACGTCCCCGTGCCCGTCCCCGCGCCGCCCAGCACGCGCACGTGCGTGCGATACAGCTCGATGGTGGGAACGCCGCCGTTGTCGATCGCACACTGCGAGCGATCGCGCGTGAACACCAAGTCGAAGTCGACGGGCTCGTCGCCGGGTAGCGCGTCGAGGACGCTGGCCACGTCGAGGGTGCGGTCGTCGCTGAAGGTGCCGAGCGCGGCCGTCGGCAGCGTATTCGGAATCTCCGCGAACAGCCGCACCTCGTCGCGCGCGAGCGCGTTGCCGCACATGAGCCCGAGCAGGTTGTCTTCGATTGCGATCTGGCCGTCCTTGATGACCGTGATCGTCGCCTGCGTGCCGCCTTCGATGGTGATGGAGTCGATGAGGTCGCCCTGCGGCGAGCGCGCTTCGAACGAGAGCGACGAACCGCAGCGGTGATACTGCTCGAGTACCTCGGCCTGCGTGAAGCCGGTGTAGGGCGGCATCTGCGGAACCGCTCCGATGGCATGGTTGAGCACGTGGCCGCCGGTCAGGATGTCCGCCAAGAACCCGCTGTTCTGGTCCTCTTCGCAGGCTTCGCCCGCCACCTCGCGCAAACGCGCGAAGAGCGCGGGGAACAATTCGTCGGTGATGCGCTCACTCGCCGACGAGAGCTCGAACTCGCTGGCGAGTGCCAGCAGCTCGGTGACGGGAATGATCTCTCTCCACAGGGTGTCCCAGTCGTCGAAGCTGGCCGTGAAGCCGGGATCGTTGATGCGCGCGACGTAGCTGTCGATGTACTGCGTGAATTGCGAGCCCACCACGTCATCGTCGACCTCGCAGTTGGCTCCCGTGCTCTGGATCAAGGCTTTGGCCGCGAGCAAGTTGCCGAGGTTGCGCTTGAAGTCCGCGACCGACGTCACCGGCAGCGCACCCGCTTGTCCTTCCGCGGAGCTCGCGTTGCTGCACGCGTACTGCGAAAGCGCCGCGGTCACGTCTTCGAGCGAGCCCGACTGCGGGCAGCCCACCAGCATGGCGCGATACTGCAAGATCAAGGGCGACGCCAAGTCGGGCGGGAACGGGCTGCTGAACGCCTGCGCGCGCAGGATGGCGTCGGTCAAGGACTCGAACATGAGCTGGCAATTCATGGCGTCGACGTCGATGAACTCGGAGCCGTCGCTCGACGACGCGAGGGCTGCTCCCGGCACCGGCAGGTCGAATCCCAAGTGATAGAGCGACGCGCGCAGCGTGCGCGCGTTCTTGTCGACGTCGGTGGGAACGCGGATGGTTTCGCCGCTCACGAAGGAAAGTCCCGATGTCTCGTCGATGGCCATGCCGTCGGGAATAGTGATGGTGATGGTCGCGGGCTCGAGCAGGTCGAGGCCGGCCGGCTCGACCTCGAAGCGCGCCTGGGCTCCGCTGGGCGCCGCGACCGCGCGCAGCGTCACCGGCGTCGGCGCGAGCACGGCGCCGCTCGGTAGCGTCACCTGGAGCGCGACGCCGGCTGCGTTCTGGACGCGAATCGACCCGCCGGTGGGCGGGATGGTCTTGGTGGCTTGCGTCGTCGGGGTCGGTTCGGGAGCGGCGGGATCGCCGTCGTCCGAGCACGAAACCAGCATGATGGCGAGGCACAGGAGCAACGATCGCGTGACGCGGCGCATAGCACCCTCCGGACGGTGGACGCGCCAGTCCCGGAATGGGCGTGGGGCCGCCGCCAACGTTTCGACACGCGAGCGGCGGCGCCGTCACACGAATTATCGGTAGATCTCGGAGCCGCCGTCCTTGAATTCGCGCGCTTTCTGCGCCAGGCCCACTTCGATCGCCTGGGATTCCGTCATGCCGTGGCGCTCGGCGTACGCGCGCACGTCTTCGGTGATCTTCATCGAGCAGAAGTGCGGCCCGCAC
>CAZLLI010000138.1:0-5623 GCA_964560355.1 uncultured bacterium
TGGTGTACCCGGAAGGCACCTGGTACGTCGCCTGCACGCCCGCGGTGCTCGAGCGCATCATCCAGGAGCACTTGATCGGCGGCGTGCCCGTGCTCGACCACGCCATCCTCGAAAACCCGCTGCCGGGCGGGGCCGTCGAACCGGACTGACGCGTTAACCCGGCACCCAGCGCGCCGCGCGCGCGCGAAACGCCGCCGTCTCCGCTTCCACCCACGCCGCGTCGCGCCCCAACTCCGCCGCCATCGTCGCCGCCACCGCGCGCGCGATCGCCGCGCTCCCGCGCGCGTCCAAGAAGAGCGCGCGCGAGCGCCGCGACAACACGTCGTCGACGGTGCGCGCCATGTCGTCGCGCACGGCCGCGCGCACGAACGCTTCCACGCCTCCGGCGTCGCCTCCCATCGCCGCGCGCTCGCACGGATCGTTGGCCCACGGGTCGACGTCGCCGGTGCGAATGGCGAGCGCCGCCGTGCGCGAGCGCGGCGGATTCGCCGCGGCGAGCGAACGCGCGGCGTGGTCGACGGCGTCCTCCGCCATCGCGCGGTACGTCGTCCACTTGCCGCCCGCGATGGTGACGAGCCCGCGCTTCGACACGAACACGCGGTGGTCGCGCGAAAGCGACGCGGTGCCGCCCCCGTGGGCGAGGAGCGGGCGCAGCCCCGCGAAGGCGCTCTTCACGTCGTCGCGCCGCGGAGCGCGCGCGAGCACGCGGGCGGCGTGCGCGAGCAGGAAGTCGACGTCGTCGGGCACGGCGACGGGGTCGTCGCCGATCTCGCAGTCGGTGTCGGTGGTGCCGACCAGTACGCGGCCGCGCCACGGAATCAGGAACACGACACGGCCGTCGTCGGTGCGCGGGATGAGGACCGCGGTGGTGCCGGGGAGGAAGGACGCGTCGAGGACGACGTGGGCGCCGCGGCTCGCGCGGATGATGGCGGGGGCGCCGGGTTCGTCCATGCGCCGCAGCGTGTCGGCGTGGACGCCGCACGCGTTGATCACCGCGCGCGCGGGAATCTCGACCACGTCGCCGCGCTCGCGGTCGCGCGCAATCACGCCGGCGACGCGCCCGTCGCGCGCAAGCAGGCCCTCGACCTCCATATAGTTGAGCACGACGGCGCCGTGCGCGGCCGCGGTGTGGGCGAGGGCGAGCACCAGGCGCGCGTCGTCGAACTGGTCGTCCTCGTAGAGCACGCCGCCGCGCAGTCCCTCCATCGCGAGCCCCGGCACGCGCGCGTGCACGCCGTCGCGCGTCAGCACGCGCGTGGCGCCCGCCCCGCCCGAGAGGGCGTCGTAGAGCCCGAGTCCGAGCGCGTAGAAGGCGCGCCCGAACGGGCGCCGGGAGGGAACCAGGAAGTCGATCTCGCGCACCAGCGCGGGCGCGTTTTTGCGCAGGCGTTCGCGCTCGCGCAAGGACTGTGCGACCAGTCCGACGTGACCGCTGCGCAGGTAGCGCACGCCGCCGTGGATGAGCTTGGTACTCTTGCTCGAGGTGCCCGACGCGAAGTCGCCGCGCTCGAGGATCGCCACCGACATCCCGCGCGAGGCGGCGTCGAGCGCGCAGCCCAGCCCGGTGGCGCCGCCGCCCACCACCACCACGTCCCACGGCCGAGCGGCGTCGCGCAGGCGCGAGAGGAATTGATCGCGATTCACGGCGCCACGTTATCGTACGGCGCGCGCGGAGTTCCACCTTGTTTTGACCCGCTTCGTTGCGGTTTAATGGAGGCGCCATGTCGAACGACATCGAAACCGGACACGCCGAACGACTCCAGCGCCCGCGCGTCGAGGCGCTCGACCGCATCCTGGGCGAGCCCCTCAAAGTTTTGGACGACGGCTTCGTGCGCGTCGTCGACTACATGGGCGCCGACGAATCGATCGTGCAAGCCGCGCGCGTCTCCTACGGCAAGGGAACCAAGAAGGTGCACGAGGACCGCGGGCTCATTCGCTATCTCCTGCGCCACCGCCACACCACGCCGTTCGAGATGTGCGAGATCAAGCTGCACGTGCGCGTGCCGATGGACTGCTGGCGCCAGTGGATCCGGCACCGCAGCGCGTCGGTGAACGAATACAGCACGCGCTATTCGATCGCGATCGACGCCGCCCAGACCACGTCGCCCGACGAGTGGCGCCTGCAGTCGGCCGGTAACCGGCAGGGGAGCGCCGGCTTCGTCGACCCCGCGACCGGCGCCGCGCTCACGCACGAGGAGGCGCGCCTCCAGGCCGACGCGCGCCGCGTGTACGAAGCGCGCATCGAGAAAGGCGTCGCGCGCGAGCAGGCGCGCAAGGATCTTCCTCTGTCGACCTACACCGAAGCGTACTGGAAGATCGACCTGCACAACCTGCTCCACTTCCTCGCGCTGCGCATGGACGATCACTCGCAGCTCGAGATCCGCGAGTACGCGAAGCGCATCGGCGAGGACATCGTCGCCCAGTGGGTGCCGTTCACGTGGGAGGCGTTCATCGACTACCGCATGAACTCGATCGCACTGTCGTCGATCGAGCGCGAGGTGGTGCGCGCGGTGGCTTCCGGGGACGCGAAGCGGGCGCGCGCGATCGTGGAAGAGCGCGGGTGGCTCGAGCCCGCGGCGGGCGGCGGTTGGAAGAAGAACCGCGAGCGCGAAGAGCTCGAGGCCAAGCTCTCCGACCTCAACCTCGCCGTTCCCTGGCGGTAGCGCCCCGCCGTGCAGGGGACCTTCCGACTGATCGAACCCGGCGCCCTGCGACCGCACGAGGACGTCGACGAAGAGCGCGTGCGTTCGCTCGCCGACGAGATTCGCGCCGCCGGCAGCTTCTATCCCCCCGTGCTCATCGACGACGCCACCCGCGTGATCCTCGACGGCCACCACCGCTGGCGCGCGTCGGCGCTCCTCGAGCTCGCGGCTATCCCGTGCTACGCGGTCGACTACCTGCACGACCCCGCCATCCGCGTCATCACGCGGCGCGAGGAGATCGCGGTGACCAAGGACGAAGTGCTGGCGATGGCGCTCGGCGGGCGCACCTATCCCTACAAGACCACGCGCCACGTCTACGACCTCCCCGAAGCCCTCGAGCCGGTGGCACTCGACCGCCTGTACCGCCGCTAGAGTCCCCGATTGACAACCCGGCGTCGGCCGACGCACTCTTCTTTCCGTCGCGCCTCTATCGACGACTGCCCGCGCGCGACGCGGGACCACAAGGAGGAATGGTGGCATGAAGACGTACGCACTCGCGCTCATGTGCGCGGCGGTGTTGACCGGATTCGGGTGCTCGAGCGGAAAACAGGTGACGCGCATCGACCCCGACGAAACCGTCGACCTGTCGGGGCGCTGGAACGACACCGACTCGCGTTTGGTGTCGGAACAAATGATCTCCGACTGCATGTCGCGCCCGTGGAAGCAGACCCACGTCGCCAAGACCGGCAAGAAGCCGTCGATCATCGTGGGAACGATTCGCAACAAATCGAGCGAGCACATCGCCGTCGGCACCTTCGTGGGCGACATCGAGCGCGCGTTCATCAACTCGGGCGAGGCGGAAATCGTGGCGAGCGCGGAAGAGCGTGAGGAGATTCGCGGCGAGCGTTCCGACCAACAGCAGTACTCTTCGGAAGAAACGATGAAGCAGTGGGGCAAGGAGCACGGCGCCGACTACATGATGTCGGGCGTCATCAACAGCATCGAGGACTCCGAGGGCGGCAACGCCGTCGTGTTCTATCAGGTCGACCTGACTCTGATCGACCTGGAGTCGAACTCCAAAGTCTGGCAGGGGCAGAAGAAGATCAAGAAGTTCATCGGTCGGGACGCCTACAAGCCCTGACGACGCCATGCCCCCCCGCTGCCCGACTGGAGCGGACCGTCGACGTGAGGCGTGTGCTCGCTCCACCGCTGCGCGAGTTCCGCTCGTAACACGCCTCGCGTCGATCGCCTGCGCGATCTTGCTCGCGTTTTCCGTCGCGGCGTGTTCCAGCTACGTCGCGCGCTCGGGCGAGATTCGCATGGCGCTCGCGTCGGCCAACTACGACAAGGCGCTGGACGAAGTCGAAGAGATCAGCCAGTCCAACTCGAAGCTCCTCTATCTGTACGAGAAGGGGCTCATCCTCCACTGCCAGGGCGCATACGACAGCTCGAGCCAGGCCTTCTCGGAGTCGGAACTGGTGCTCGAGGACCTCTACACGCGCAGCATCACGCGCGAGGCCGCGTCGCTCGCCGTTTCGGAGACCATCGCGCAATACCGCGGCGACGCCTTCGAAGCCATCTACGTCCACTACTACCAGATTCTGAATTACCTCAGCCGCAACGACGTCGAGGGCGCGATGGTGGAGTGCCGTCGCGTCAATCGCAAGCTGCAGCTCTTGAGCGACGGCGGTGAGACGTACTTCACCAACGATCCGTTCATTCAGTACCTGACGGGCATGGTGTACGACCTGGGCGGCGACCGCGACGAGGCGGGGGTGTCGTACCGCGTGGCCGCGGAGCTCTACGGCGGCGGCTCCTTCGCGACGGTGGCGCCGCTGCCGCCGAGTTTCTTCGGCGACGCCGCGACCAACGCGGCCAAGCGCGGGGACCGCGAGGAATTCGATTCGTACGCCGAACGCGGGCGCGCGCCGGCGGGCGCCGACACCGGGCGCGTGTCGCTCTTCATCGACTGCGGCCAGATTATTCGCAAACGCGAGAGCAGCATCGTGCTCCCGATCTTCGAGAGCGACCGCTGGAACAACAACGAGCGCTTCGCGCAGGAACTGTACGCTCGCAACGGCGTACGCTACGGGCCCCAGGTTCGCGTCAAGTATTGGCTGAAAGTGGCGCTGCCGGCGCTCGAAGTCCTGCCGCCGCGCTACACGGGGGTCGCGGTGCGGGCGATTCCGCTGGGTGGCGGTGAGGTCGCGGCGGGACGCATCGCGTCGACCAACGAAACGCGCGCGGCGGTGGCGTCCAACCTGGACGCGTTGGCGGTGCAGGCGTACCAGGAGAAACAATCGACCGTGTTCGTGCGCGCGATCGTGCGCGCGCTGATCAAGTACGTCGCACACCAGTCCGCCGAGCAGCAGGACGAGGGCCTCGGCGCGCTGGTGAACCTTCTCGGCGTGGTCACCGAGACCGCGGACACGCGCAGCTGGTCGACGTTGCCGAGCACCGTGTACCTCGCGCGCCTCGACCTCCCGGCCGGGCACTACCGCGTCGAGGCCCGCCTCTTGGGTCCCGGCGGCGCCCATGTCGGTACCATCGCCTTCGACGACGTCACCGTGGTCGCGGGTGGCAACGTCATTCGCAACGCGCGCGCCTTCTGATCGTGCTATCGTTGCGGCGGCCGGCGCACGCGCGCGGCCCCGTCATGGTCTCCGTCTTTCGCTGGTGCATCGTGTTGTCGCTCGCGCTCCTCGCGTCGTGCGGGGACAAGCCGCGCCGCGCCGAGGTTCCCATGGGACAGAATCGACTCGCACTCGAGAAAAGCCCGTACCTGCGCCAACACGCCGACAACCCGGTCGATTGGTATCCGTGGGGCGACGAAGCGTTCGCGAAGGCGCGCGCCGAGAACAAGCCCGTGTTCCTCTCCATCGGCTACTCGACCTGTCACTGGTGCCACGTCATGGAGCACGAGTCGTTCGAGGACGCGGAGGTCGCCGCGCTCATGAACCGCGTGTTCGTGTGCATCAAGG
>CAZLLI010000139.1:0-5589 GCA_964560355.1 uncultured bacterium
GCGAGCCACAAGCTCCTGCGCTGGTGGGTGGGAGTCATCCTGATGGTGCTGCTCGCGGCGACGATCGCGCTCGCGGACCGCTCGCCGTGGTACGCCGGCTTTCTCGCGCTGCAAGTCGCGTGCTACGCCGCGGCCCTCGCGGGGTGGTTCGTGCGCGGGCGCGAAAACATGCCGCGCGTCCTCTACGTTCCGTTCTACTTCACCATGGTGAACGGGGCCGCGCTGGTGGCGCTGTTCCGCTTCGCCGCCGGTCGCCGGCAGACCACGTGGGAGAAGGCAGCGAGCACGCGGTCGACGCCGTCGCGCGGGTACGAAGCGGGCGGCGTCGGTTCGGTGCCGGTCGCGGCCGGGGAGCGCGGCGCACGCCGGCGGTTCGTCGAGAAGTAGCCGGTCACCCACTCCATGCTGTTTTTCTTCCAAACCCTGATTGCCAGGCGGAGGTTCATCCTCGCGAGCGCGCTCGTTTCGGGCCTCGTGATGGGCGCGCTCTCGTTCGTGCTGCCCAAGTGGTACACGGCCAAGACGTCGATCTTCCCGCCCGAGCCCACCGTCGCCATGCCGATGTACGCGGAGCTGGTGCAGCAGCTGTCGGCGCCGCTCTTGGGACCCGTCGCGTCGGGCGCCGCGCCCGAGACCATCTACATCGAGATGCTGAAGAGCCGCAGCGTGGGCGAGAAGGTCGTCTCCGAGTTCGACCTCATGAACCGCTACGGCGCCCACAACCTCGAGGAGTGCCTGGGCGAGCTCCACTCGCACATGGGCTTCACCCTGCTCGAAAACGGGCTCTTGATCGTCACCTTCGAGGACGGCGACCCGGTGCGCGCCGCCGCCATCGCCAACCGCATGGTGGAGCTGATCGACGAGACCACGCGCGGGCTCAAGGTGTCGCGCGCGGGGCGCACGCGCGAATTCATCGAACGCCAGTTGAACGAGCGCCAGCAATTGCTCGCGCAGGCGGAGACCGACCTCAAGACCTTCCAGCAGGCGCACAACACCGTCGACCTGGACGAACAATTGCGCTCGGCGATGGACATCATCACGTCGCTCTCGGCGCGCGCCATCGCGCTCGAGACCGAGATGCGCATCATGTCGCACTACACGTCGACCGCGTCGGAGGAATACATCCGCAAGCAGACCGAGTACAAGGAAGTGGTCGGCCAGCTGTCGAAGCTCAAGGCGAACGGCAAGCAAGAAGACGACGACCTCGTGCGCTCGTTCATCCCCGCGCTCGCCGACGTGCCCGAGGTCGCGCTCCAGTACATTCGCCTGAAGCGCGCGGTCGAGGTGCAGACCACGGTCTACACCATGCTGGTGAGCGAATACGAAAAGGCGCGCATCGAAGAGGCGCGCGACACCCCGGTCGTACAAGTGCTCGACACCGCGGCGCCGCCCAGCGTGCGCAGCCGGCCCAAGCGCAAGATGCTGGCCCTGGTGGGCGTGCTGCTCGGCGTCGGTTGGAGCTCGATGGTGGCGCTGTTCACGGCCGCGTGGCGCGAGAACCGCGGCCACGTCGACGTGCTGCGCCAGCTCGTCGCGCCCATCGCGAGCGACGTCGCGCGCGCGCGCGGGCGCGTGAAGAGGCCGTGAGCACCGCGCTCGCGGCGGCGCGCCAGCGCGTCGGCCTGCTCGTCCTCGGCGCTTTTCCCGTCCTCGCGTACGTCGCACTGCGCTTCCTCGGATACGTCAAGTTCGCGCGCCTGGGCGCGATTGGACTGGCGGCGGTGGCCGCCGGCAGCGTGCTGTTCCTGAAGCCGCGCTGGGGTCTCTACCTCCTCTTGGTCTACATCTACTCGGGCGCGGGGCTGTTCCTCCCCGTCAACCTGGCCGCGCCCACCATCGTGATCGTCCTCGCCGCCGTGCTGCTCGAATGGGTGCGCGGCGAACGCCCCGTGCTCCCCGACGCCTACTTCGCGAGCGCGGTGGCGGTGTTCGTGCTCATCGCGCTCTTCTCGATGCTGTTCGCGCGCGACATCGGGGCGTCGATGCACGACCTGGGTTCGTTCCTCAAGGTGATGATGGTGATCGTGCTGATCACGCACCTGATCCGCACGCCGCAGCACCTGCGCGGATTGTGCTACGCGGTGTTCATCGGCGCGGTGGCGACGGTGGGGCTCGGCATCCTCGGCATCGCGATGGGATTCGAGGGCGCGGGCGAAAACTACATCGGCGGCGTCAACATCATGCGCTTCACGGGCGCGCACGAGAACCCCAACAAGGCGGCCGCGCACATGTGCTCGGCGCTCCCGCTGGGGCTGTTCGCGGCGCGCCACTGTTCGCACCGGCTCGCGCGGATCGGCGCGTCGCTGGGATCCATCGTGCTCGTGGTCGCGATCTTCGCCACCTTCTCGCGCAGCGCCGTCATCCCGCTCACCGTGATCCTGGTCGCGACCGCGATCTACGAGGTGCGTAGCCGGCGGTCGTTTTTCACCGTGTTGACGCTCGTCGCCCTCGGCGTGCTGCTGGCGCCGCGCTACTACTGGGACCGCGTGATGACGCTCCCGGGCGCGCTCAAGACCGCGACCCTCGACTGGTCGGTCTACACGCGCATGCTCGCGCTGCAAACCGGGTGGGAGATGTTCTTGAACCATCCGCTGACGGGGGTGGGCATCGGCAATTTCATGGGCTCGTCCGCGTATCGGCTGTTCGTGCGCATCGTGGTCCACAACACCTACCTCGAGATCCTGGTCGGCACCGGGATCGCGGGGCTCCTCGCCTTCGTCGCCATCCTGGTCGGCGGGTTGCGCCACGCGGTCGCGGGTGCGCGCCGGCAATGGCGCGCGAACCCAGCCTGGATGCGATCGCTGTCCTTCTACGTGATGCTCTCCGCGCTCTCGATCGCCCTGAGCGCGGGCTTCGCGACGGTGGCGTTCCGCTACGTATTGTGGATCCCGGTCGCCGCCGGCCTCGTCATCGGCAATCTGCTCCGGACCGAGAGGGCCGCCTAGCCCGAAGGCCGGCAACCCTTTCCGCCCCACCCCCGTCCTATCCTTGGGCGGGAACCCGACTCGCGACGCCTGCGTACAACACCCACGAACGACGCACCCGGCAATCGGGAGGACAAGGTCCCACTATCGATGGGAGGAAGGATTCCATGAGAAGGAACATAGGGCGCATGACCGCGACGGTGGGGGCCGTCGTTGTGATGCTCGCGATGGGCGTCGCCGCGGACGCGATCGCCAAGGACAAGAAAGCCCCCAAGGCCGCCAAGGAAGAGACCAAGAAGGAAGCGGGTTACATCGGCGTCTACATGCAGGAGCTGACCGATAACGTCCGCAAGGGCCTCGACCTCGACGTGGCGAAGGGCGTGCTCATCAGCGGCGTCCAGGACGACAGCCCCGCCGAGAAGGCGGGGCTCGAGGATGGCGACGTCGTCGTCTCCTTCGGCGGCAAGGACGTTTCCACGCCCGACGAACTGCGCGACGCCGTGCGCGAGTACCAGCCCGGCGCCAAGGCCAAGATGGACGTCGTGCGCGACGGCAAGACCGAGTCGCTCACGATCACCATCGGCGAGCGTCCCGAGCACGACGCGTTCACCTTCGTGACGCCCAACATCGAGATGCACGGGCTGCCCGACATGCACCGCGCTTTCGCGATGGTCGGCGGGCCGCGCCTGGGCATCGACGCGCGCGAGATCGAAAACGACGAGCTGGGCGCGTACTTCGGCGCCAAGTCGGGCGTGCTCGTGCTCGGCGTCGAAGACGAGTCGGTGGCGTCCAAGGCCGGCGTCAAGGCGGGCGACGTCATCCAGACCATCGGCGACGAGAAGGTCACCGACATCGGCGACCTGCGCGACGCCGTGCGCGACTTCGACGAGGGCGACGAGTTCACGATCGGCGTGCTGCGCCACGGCAAGACGCAGTCGCTCAAGGCGACCATGGACGAGCAGGAGTTCTCGTTCTACAGCGGCGACGCTCCCATGTGGCGTGGAATGCACACGCCGCGCACCCCGCACGCGCCGCGCGTGTACGGGAACTTCAACCGCGAGTCGCTGCGCGACGAGATCGACCAGCTGAAGAAAGAGATCGAGGAGATGAAGGAGCAGCTCGACCGCGAGGACGGATAGCGTCCTCTGCGAGCACTAGCGTAACGCGAAACCCAAAACACGCATTCCTATTCTCCAAGGACGGGCGTCGTCGCTTCCACCGCGGCGGCGCCCGTTCGTTTGTGGAGGCGGTCGTAGACGGGGAGAAGTGCGGCGAGTGCCGCGTCGACCGAGTAGCGCTCGCGCACGCGGCGCGGTCCTTCGTCGCGCGCGCGCGTACGCAGCGCGGCGTCGGTGAGCGCGCGCACGATGGCTTGCGCGAGCGCGTCGGGTGACGCCTCGCGCACGACCACACCGGTCGTGCCGTCGTCGACGAGCGACACGAGGTCGCCGACGGGCGGCGCCACCACCGGGACGCCCGCGGCCATCGCCTCCAGCGCGACGTTGGGGAGACCCTCGACCTCGGACGCGACCACCAGGCACGCATAGTGCGCGATGCGCGGCGCGGCGTCGGCGAACGCGCCCGCGAACACGGCCGCGTCGGCGACGCCGAGCCCGCGCGCGAGCGCGCGCAGCGATTCCAGCTCGGGTCCGTCGCCCACGATTTCGAGGCGCGCGGCCGGAACGCGCGCACGCACGAGCGGGAACGCGCGCACCACGGCGTCGAAGCGCTTGAGCCCGACCAAGCGTCCCACGCATCCCACCACCGGCCGCGACTCGTCCCTCACCGCCACCGAAGCAGTCGCCGCGACGATATTGGGGACACGCACCACGCGGTCCCGCCTCACGCGCACGCCGTCGACCACGTAGAGCCGCGCGGCTTCCGAGTTGACCACCACGGCGTCGGCGCGGCGCAGCATCGCGCGCAGTGCGCGCGCACGCCAGCCGGTGAGGCGTACGCGTTGGCTGCGCAGCGACAGCACCACCGGCACGCGCAGCCGGCGCGCGGCGAGGAAGGCGTAGACGTCGGAGGCGTCCAGGAATCCGTGCACCACGTCGACGCGGTCCGCGCGGAGCGCGCGCGCGAGCGCGCGCAGGCGCGCGAGGTCGACGCCGTTCTTGCGCGCGAGCGTCGTCACCGGAATGCCGCGCGCGCGCAGCCGCGCCCCGTGGGGTTCGTCGACGCCGGAGAGGACGTAGACGCGCACCGACGCGTGCGGCACGAGTGCGGTCGCGAGCTGCGCCAGCTGCTTTTGCGCGCCGCCGAGGCCGAGGTCGTCGATCACGAGGCCGATGGTGGGCGTGCGAGCCATGGCCCGATTCTAGGCGAGGTCGCGCGCTACGGCTAGATGACTATTGGGGCGGTTCGCGGGGCGTGCTAGAGTGCGCGCGACATGCACGTCGTTTGGCTGGCCGAGATCAAGTGGGAGTACCTGCGCACGCGCAAGCAGCAGCTCATCCTGCGGCGGCCGCGCGGCGTCGAGGTGGTGTTCTTCGAGCCGTACGTGCGCGGGCGCGAGAATCGCTACGACCTGCGCTCCGTCGACGGCATCCGCGTCGCCACCGTTCCCTTCGTGAAGTCGGTCCCGGGCCGGGGAGTGATGCGCGCGCTCGTCGACCGCGGGATGGTGCGGCGCGCCGTCGACGCGGTGGCGACCCGGCGCGTG
>CAZLLI010000140.1:0-4312 GCA_964560355.1 uncultured bacterium
CGCGGAGATGCTGTCGGCGTGGTTCGTGCGCGCCAACGCCGCCTACGAAGCCGGCAACTACGCCGGTGCCATCGACGACTACACGCGCGTGGTCGACGCCGGCGTCGCGGTGCCGGATCTGTTCTACAACCTCGGCAATGCGTGCTTCAAGCAGGGCGACCTCGGTCGCGCCATCCTGTGGTACGAGCGCGCACGACACCTCGCGCCGCGCGACGCCGACCTGCGCGAAAACCTGGGCCTCACGCGATCGCTCATCCGCGACCAGCAATTGGTGGTGCAGGAGCCCACGTGGAAGCGCGCGCTCTGGTCGTGGCACCGCGAGACTACGGTGGGCGAATCGGTCGCCATCGCGAGCGCGCTCTACCTCTTCTTCGCGCTGTGCGCGGTGTGCTTCGTGTTTCGCGACAGCGACGGATTCTCGCGCGTTTACGCGAAGGTTTCGGTGCTGTCGCCGGGCCGCTGGCTGGGGTTGGACAAGGCGCAGGATTTGGGGGCGGCGCTCGCGGTCGCGGCACTCGTCACGGGCGTATTCGCGGCGTCGGCGGTGTCGAAGGTGCGCGCCGAGGACGCGCGCTCGACCGGAGTCGTGCTGGCCGAAGAGGTGTCGGTGTTCAGCGGGCCCAGCCGCGACGCCTCGGTGCAGTTCAAGGTGCACGAGGGCACGCTGGTCACGGTGCGCGACGCGCGCCCGGGCTGGGTGCGCGTCGACCTTCCGGGCGACTTGAGCGGCTGGGTCGACGAGACGACGCTAGACCGGATCTGACGCCCACTCGAAGTCGATCGCGATCTCGGTCGACCCCACGCGGACGACGTCGCCGTGGTTGAGCGGTGACTTGCGCGTGCGCTGCCCGTTCACCCACGTGCCGGTCGTGCTGTCCAAGTCTTCCACCACATAGTTGCCGCGCTCGTAGACGATGCGCGCGTGGTAGCGCGCGACGTCGGGGTCCTTGAGCTCGATGTTGTTGTCGTGCTCGCGGCCGATCGTCATCGTGGTCGGGAGGAGCGGCACCGATTCGCCCGCGTGCGAGCCGTTCACGAACACCAGGCTCGGCGTGCGCGCACCGCCGCGCGGGCTCGGCTTCGACGCCGGACCCGCGGCCGGTTTCGCGGGCGTAGCACCCAGGCGCGGGCGCGTCGCGGGCGCGGGCGACGGCGCCGGTCTTCCCGGCGACGCGTCGCGTCCCATCTCCTTGATCCAATCGTGCGGATTCTCGAAGGCGTTGTCGCGCGCCGGCGCTTCGTTCCGGGGCGCGGCCGGTTCGACCGGCGCGGCCTCGCTCTTCGTGCGCAGCACCGGGCGGCGCGCATGGTCGTCGTCGCGCGGGGCTTCGGCGCGCGGTGCCGGCGCCGGCTCGGGGGCGCGTGACGGCGCGGCGTGCGCCGCGGCGCGCGCGGACGGCGCGGGATTCTCGGCCGGTTCTTTCGCGCGCGGCGCGGGCGCGTCCGTCTTCGCCATCTCGTCGAACATGTCGAGCGTGCGGCGCTGCTCGGAGATACGCGTGCGCGCGCTGTCCAAGCGCGCCTCCACCACGCGGCGCTTGTCGGCCAGTTCGTCGTCGGAGAATTCGCCGACGCGGTGACGGAACACGAGCTCGGCCAGCTCTTCCTCGAGCACGTCGAGCGCGGAGTTGGCGTCCTTCAAATTGCTCTCCACCGAGGAACGGTGCGACTCCAGCTCCTCGCGCAGCGGCGTCATCTTGGCGCGCAGCGCGTCCAGCTCGCGGTCGTATTCGGCGCGCACCTTGTCGAAGGTGCGGCGGCTGACCGTGGTCTTTTGTTCTTCGGCTTTGCGCAGACGATCGCGCACGCGCTCGAACTGCGACTGCAGCTCGCGGAAGCGCGCCAGCGTCTCGTCGACGCGTACACTCGGCGTGTCCGTCGTGGTCATGCGATATGGCTCCTGATAAAGAAATCGCAGGCCGTTGTGCCACCGGCGTCCATTGCCGCCGCCCGTCCGGCCCAATTCACCCGCGAGGAGCGTAAACCGTGCCAACCCGCGCGGGTGGTCCCTAGGTTTGGCACTCTTTAAGCATCACGAGACCGTGGGGCGGGGTGTTCACGGTTGACGCCCGCGGGGTGCGTCCCGTAGTCTTCAAAGCCTTGAAAGGCCTCGTCGCCGGGTGGAAGGGCGCCCGCCAAATCATGCTGACCCTCGAACATGCATCCTTGAGCGACCGCGGCCGCATCCGGCAGAACAACGAGGATGCGTGCGCCGTGTTCGTCCCCGAAGGTCCCGGCGAGCTTGCCGACCGCGGGGCGGTTTTCGTGGTCGCCGACGGCATGGGGGGGCATCGGGGCGGGGAGACCGCGAGCCGCATCGCGGTGCGCACCATCGTCGCCTTCTATACCGCCAACTCCGACGAGAATCGCTCGCACGCCCTCGGGCGCGCGTTCCGCGAAGCCAACAAGACCATCATCGAAGAATCGATGGCAGACTCGACCCTGTTCGGAATGGGGACGACGTGCACCGCGCTGGCGCTTTTGGGCGGGCGCGCGTTCATCGCCCACGTGGGGGATTCGCGCGCGTACCACCTGCGCGCCGGGCGCCTCACGCAGGTAACACACGACCACTCGATCGTGGGCGAGATGGTGCGGTCGGGAATCTTGAGCGACGAAGACGCCCGCCATCATCCCAAGCGCAACGTCATCACGAAGTCGCTGGGGGCGCAGGACGACATCGCGGCCGACATGCCCGCCGCGCTCGACATCGAGCCCGGCGACGCCTTCCTCTTGTGCTCCGACGGTCTCACGACCTACTTGGCGGATTCCGACATCGCCGAGGTGCTGTCGGATTCGTCGCCCGCCGAGGCGTGCAAGAAGCTGGTCAAGATGGCGAACGACGCCGGCGGCCGCGACAACGTCACCGTGATGGTCGTGCTCGTGAAGTCGGTCTAGCCTACAACCCCGCGGTAAATCCCAGGAAGAACATGGTGCCGTTGCCGACGTGCAGCGCGGCGAAGGCGTGCGTCTGCCCCGCGATCTGGAACGCGGAGCCGAAGCGAACCTCGACGTCCACGTCGGTGTCGGAGGCGTCGCCCGCGGGCGTGTCGACCGAGGTGTGGGTGACGACCGCGTACATGCCGGCGAAGGGCGTCACCATGCGGCTGCCGCTGTCGACCGGGATCGACTTGCTGCCCAGCACCCCAAACGGCACGAATAGGCTCGTCACGTCGTCGCCGAACTCCATGCCGAAGCACGCCTGGCCCGCGAAGTCGAAGGGAAGGCGCGGGCCGTCGGGGACGAACAGGTACTTGAAGTCGCCGCCGAAGCCGAACGATTGCGAGTCGTCGCCGTTGTCCGCCTCGAAGTTGTCGAACACGAGCTCGAGACCCAAGTCGGACGCCGACGTCATGCTGAAGCGGCCGTGCCCCGCGATGCGGAACATGTTGTCGCCGAAGCCCACCACCGCGCCCATCGCGGGTGACGCGTCGGTCACGGGGCGCGCGTTCCAGTAAGGCTGATAGACCTGGGCGCGAGCCACGCTCTGCCAGCCCGACACTCCCGCCGCTACCACGAGCGTCGCCAGCGCGACGCGACGAAATCGATTCATGATTCCACTCGCATTCGGTTGTGCGCGGCTCCATGCCGCGCGTCGTGCGAGCTTTATAGCAACGGATTCGACGCCCCGACAACCCGAAAACCCGAGGGCGCGGAAGGGGGCGAAGGGGTCGCGGTGGCTTAGAAATTGCTGATACCACCTCGGTCGCTGTGCGGCGAGCATAACTTGTTTAACACAAACAACTTATAACAAGCGGCGCGCCTCCAAGAAAATCCCTTTCGGCGAGACCTTGCAAATGGCAATACGCGTCCAAATCGACGGTTACGACTCGCTCGAGCAAATCGGCGTCGGCGGCATGGCCGCCGTCTACAAGGCGCGCAAGATCTCGATCGACAAGACCGTCGCCATCAAGGTGCTGTTCCCGTATCTCGCCACCGACGCGAGCTTCGTCGAGCGTTTCCAGCGCGAAGCCAAGGCGGCCGCCAGCATCCAGCACGAGAACATTGTCAATGTCATCGACTTCGGCGAGAGCGAAGGCTCGTGCTTCATCGTCATGGAGTACTACCAGGGTCGAACCCTGGAAGACCTGATGAAGGAACGCAGCGGCGTTCCCTTCGACATCGCCGTGCAAGTGATCCTGGAAGTCGCGTACGGTCTCGAAGCCGCGCACCATCTCGACATCGTCCATCGCGACATCAAGCCCGCCAACATCATTTTCACCAACCAAGGCGGCATCAAGCTCGCGGACTTCGGTCTCGCCAAGAAGTCCGACTCGATGACGATGATCACGCAGCAAGGCAAAGTCATCGGCAC
>CAZLLI010000140.1:4412-5505 GCA_964560355.1 uncultured bacterium
CCGACACCGCCGACAAGTCGGCGATGAACGACACGACGCGCCCGCACGGGGAGTCGTCGCCGACGACTCCCAACGACAAGGCATCGTCGCAGGTCGTCGCGTCGCGCGACGGCGCGAAGCCCGTTCGCACCGCAACCGAGAAGCCCGCGGAATCATTGGAAACCGCCAAGAACGGCACGAAGTCTGCCCTAACGGATCCGGCTGCCGCGAAAGGTGGCGAGGTCGCCAAACCGGCGACCGACCGTACCGCGACGAAACAGCCCGACGGCACCCTCTCGGTCTACTTTCTGGGCGGCGTCGGCGAGTTCTTCGTCAACGGGAAGCGCTTCGCGCAGCAGCCGCCCTTCGACGGCGTGAGTATCCCGTCGGGCACGTATCGCATGGCGTGCCGCATGAGCGGCGACGCCGCGCCGAAAGAATTCGCGGTGACGATCCGGCCCAACCAGGGGACCGTGATCGAATACGAAGTCGGCCACGACCCCGTCGTGACCACCGAGTGAGTCGAACGATGGACCAGAGCACGCGCCGTATCACCAGCATCGTATTGCTCGTCACGCTCTTCGCGTCGACGATGGTCGCGCCGTTGGCGGCGCTCGCGGGAACCGCCTCCGAAGACCTGAAGCAGATCGAATACAAGTACTACTTCCGCGGCAAATACCAACAGACCATCGAATCGTTGCAGACGTTCCTCGCGCGCGTCGACTTGTCGCAAGCCGACGCGACGCGTGCGCGCGAAGTGCTGGCGGCGTCGTACGTGCTGGGCGGCGCGCCCATGATGGGCAAGCAGGTGTTCGGCGAGCTGATCGCGAAGTATCCGTCGTACCCGGGGCCCGACCCCAACGTGTTCAAGCTCGAAGTCGTCGACGCGTACGCGCAGGCGCGCTCGGAGTACGCCGCACTCACGCTCAAGAACGCGCCGTCGTCGAAGAAGTCCGGCGATCGCGACAAGGCCGCGGCGGTTCCGTCGGACGGCACCGTCGCGCAGGCGGGCAAACCGATCTACAAGAAGTGGTGGTTCTACGCCGGCGCTGCCGCGTTGATCGCGGGCGTGGGCGTCGCGATGGGCGGCGGCGGCGGCGACTCGCCCCCGCCG
>CAZLLI010000141.1:0-5456 GCA_964560355.1 uncultured bacterium
GTCGACTGGGACGTCCACCACGGCAACGGCACGGAAGAGATTTTCTGGGGCGACGAACGCGTGCTGTTCGTGTCGCTGCACCAATTCCCGTTCTACCCCGGCACCGGGCGCGCGGAGGACGTGGGCGAAGGAGACGGCCGCGGCTTCACGGTCAACGTGCCCATGCCGGGCGGCTGCGGCGACGACGAGTGGACGTGCGCGTTTCGGCGCGTGGTCGAACCGATCGCGCACCAATTCGCGCCCGAACTGGTGCTGGTCTCGGCCGGCTTCGACGCGCACGCGGCGGACCCGTTGGGCGGCATGCGCGTCACCGAAGCGGGCTTCGGCGCCATGGCGGACTCGGTGCTCGCGATCGCGCGCGAGCACGCCGGCGGGCGGTTGATCGCCGCGCTCGAGGGCGGCTACGACGTCGACGCGCTGTCGAGGTCGGTGGAAACGGTGCTGGGCCGGTTCGCGGGCGCGCCGAAAGGACCGGTGACGGAGGCGCGCGAGGGCCGATTCGGCGAAGTCTTTGCACGCGTCAAGGCGGCTCAATCGCCGTACTGGAAGTTGTAACCGTCCGCTCCCTCGAAGGGAGTCACGATGCCCGTCGCGATACTATCCGCCCTCGCGGTCGCCGTTGCGCAATGCGGCGCGCCGCCCGCGAAAGCGCTGCCGCCCGACCTCGCGTCCCTGGTCGAGGCCGAGCGCTCGTTCGCGCGCGCGTCGCTCGACACCGGCGTGCGGGCCGCCTTTCTCCGCTACCTGGCCGACGACGCGATCGTGTTTCGCCCCCAGCCGGTTCCCGCGAAGAAGTGGTACGCGCGCCAGCCGGCGTCGAGCGCGATCCTGGTATGGGAGCCCGAGTACGTCGACGTGAGCGCATCCAACGACCTCGGCTTCACGGTCGGACCCTACGTGCTGCGCGCCGACTCCACCGCCGCGCCGAGCTTCGGGCACTTCGCGTCGGTGTGGCGGCGCGGCGCGGATCGCGAGTGGAAAGTGGTGGTCGACGTCGGCGCGTCGCACGAGCGCGTCGAGCGCCCGCAGTTCGTGGCGACGCCGTCGCGCGACGCCGCCGCCGAAGCGGTCACGCAGCAGGAAGCGCTGGCCGCGATCCAGCAGGAAGAGCGCGACTTCATCGAAGCCGCCACGCGCGGAATCGAGGACGCCTTCGACATGTGGGGAAGCGACGACGTGCGCGTGATGCGCGCGGGCGCGCTGCCGACGGTGGGAAAAGAAAAAGCGCGCGCTCTCTTGATGACGCAGCCGGGAACGCGGCGCATGACCACGACGGCGGCGGAAGCGTCCAAGGGCGGCGACTTGGGCTTCACCTACGGCCGCTGCGACGTGACGCACAACGACCAGGTGACGACGAGCTACTACGTGCGCGTGTGGAAGCGAATGCCCGACGGGGCCTGGAAGTTCGTGCTCGACGCCGAGCAGTAGACCGCCTACACCGCCCCCGCCAGCTCCCGAATCGAATTCACCACTAGGTCCGGCGTCACGCCGCTCCGCTCGACGTCGTCGTCGCGGTACTTGCCCGACTTCACCAGCACCCCGCGAATCCCCGCCGACTGCGCGCCGTGGACGTCGTTGATGATGTCGTCGCCGACCATCACCACGTCCTCGGCTTCGAGGCCCAGGTCCGCGAGCGCCGCGTAGTACATGGCGGGCGAAGGCTTGCCGACCACGGAGGCCGGCTTGCCGGTCGCGTACTCGAGCCCCGCGACGAAGGCGCCGATGTCGAGCGCGAGCCCGTCGTCGACCTGCCAGTAGCGCCCCTTGTGCAGCGCCACGATCTCGGCGCCGTTCATCACGTCCTTGAACAGCTCGCTCATGAGGTCGTAGGTCCACGCGCGTCCGATGTCGCCGATGACGATGGCTTGGAAGGGCGGCTTGGTCGCCAGCCCGCTGAATTCGCCGCGGATCGACGGCGACGTGACGAGCTTGACGCGCTCGACGCCGCCCGCTTTCAAGAGCGACGCGGCCGCCGCGGGCGTGGTGATGAACTCCGACGCGTCGACGTCGAAGCCCATGTGCAGCATGCGCTGCGCCATCTCGCCGCGCGTCTTGGTGGTGGTGTTGGTCACGAACCGAATCGGGATGTTGCGCGCGCGCAGGCGCGCGAGGGCTTCGATGGCGCCGGGGAGCGCGCGCTCGCCCACGAACCATACGCCGTCCATGTCGGCGAGGACTCCTTTGATGCCGCGAATCTCGTCGATGAGCACGTCTATCCGGCCTCCGGTGTTGGCGAGTGAGCGCTAGCCGGTCCCTTCGGACCAGCCGGTTTCGGCGTCGAGGGGGAGACGCTCGGCCGCGCGCGCCCACACGTCGAGCACGAGCGCGCCGAGCAAGATGAACATGGCGAGCAGGTACATCCAGGTCAAAAACAGCGCGCCGCCGGCGAGCGCGCCGTACACCGCGTGTCGGCGCGAGATGGCGATGGTGACGGCGGCGCCGAGCTTCTGGAATACGGCCCACACCACCGCGACCACGAGCGCCACGATGACCGCGCGCACCAAGCGCGGTCGTCGCGCCGGAATCGACAGGTAGAGAATCAGCAAGAACACCGCGAAGGCGCCCATCGAAAAGGCGCGGCGCGGGAGGTTGACCCACGACGCCAGCTCGGAGACGCCGGGGGCGGCGAGCAGGAGCTGGAACGCGTAGTCGCCGACCGCCGCCACCGAGAAGAACAGCATGGCGCCGGTGACGTAGGCGACCGTGAGCAGGCGGCGGTGCAGGAAACCCACCTTGCGGCGCGAACCCATCGCGCCGTTGATGCTCCACTCGAGCGATTCGAACAACCCCGCCGCGACGAAGAACAGCGACACCAAGCCGAGGATCCCGAAGCCCTGCCAGCTCTGCACGAGCTGCGCGATGTTGGCGAGCACGGCTTCGCCGGCGCCGGGCGGGAGCAGGCCGAGAAGGGTGTCGTAGAGGTTGCTGTTGGTGACGGGCTGGTTGCGGAACACCCAGCCCGCGACGGCGGTGGTGATGAACAGGAACGGGATCAATCCGAGGAGCAAATGAAAGGCGAGGCCGGCCGCCATGAGCGGCACCAAACGCTGGCCGAAGAGCACGCGCACCTCGTGCAAGACTCGGCCGATGGTCAAGAAGGCATGCAGCAGGGCGACACCTCGGAAGATTGGCGCCGAGTATATCGCGGGGCGCACGCCGCGCCAAAGCAGAATGTGCGTAGGGTTTGCGCCCCCAAAAAAAAGACGCCCCGCCGGGCGAAGGCGGGGCGTCGGAGAGTCGGCGGTGTTGCCAGCCGCCGGGCCTCACTCCTCCCAGCTCAAGACGCCGCCCGTCTTGTACTCCGTGACGCGCGTCTCGAAGAAGTTCTTCTCCTTCTTCAAGTCGATGACTTCGCTCATCCACGGGAACGGGTTGGCGACGTTGTAGAGCTTGGGGAGGTTGATCCGTTCCAGCCGGCGGTCCGCCACGTACTTGACGTACTGGTGGATGGCGTCGGCGTTCAAGCCCAAGATGCCCTTGGGCAGGCAGTCGCGCGCGTAGGCGTGCTCGAGCTCGACCGCGCGCTTGATGTTCGCGACCAGCGTGGCCTTGAACTCGTCGGTCCAGATCTCCGGATTCTCGAGCACGATGTTGTTGATGAGGTCGCACCCGAACGCAAGGTGGACGGATTCATCTCTGAGGATGAATTGGAATTGCTCGCCCACGCCCACCATCTTGTTCTGGCGCAGGAACGACAGCATCATCACGAAGCCGGCGTAGAAGAAAATGCCTTCCATGATGACGTAGAAGCCGACCAGGTCGTGGACGAACTTCTGGATGTTCTCGCGCCCCTCGGTGGTGAAGTTCGGGTCGAGAATCGACTTGGTGATGTCGATGACGAACTCGTCCTTCTCGCGGATGCTGGGGATGCTCATGTACATGTTGTAGACCTCGTCGGGGTCCAAGCCCAACGTGTCGCAACAGTAGATGAAGGTGTCGGTGTGGATCGCTTCTTCGAAGGCCTGGCGCAAGAGGTACTGCCGGCACTCGGGATTCGTCACGTGGCGATAGACCGTGAGCACGATGTTGTTCGCCGTGAGCGACTCCGCGGTGGAGAAGAAGCCCATGTTCCACAGCACCAGACGGCGTTCGTGCGACGACAGCGCGTCGGGGCTGCGCCACATCTCGACGTCCTTCTGCATGTTGACTTCTTCCGGCGTCCAGTTGTTGGCCACACCGTCTTTGTAGTGCTTGCGCGCCCAGTTGTACTTCATGGGCAGGATCTTGTTGGGATCCGTGGCCGAGCAATTGAGCAGGCGTTTCTCGTTGGGTCGTTCCGTCATGGTGGTGCTCCTTGCGCCGCTACTGGCACGCCTCGCAGGTCGGGTCTTCGAGCGAGCACGCCTTGACGACTTGCGTCGCTGGCACGGTCTCGGTCGCGACGTGCGCCGCGCCCGCGAACTTCTTGCTCTTCGAATCCAGCGTCGACTTCTCGATCGACGACGCGCCCAGCGTGCGCAGGTAGTACGTCGTCTTCAACCCCATCTTCCACGCCGCGATGTAGATCTCCGAGATCTGCTTGCCCGACGTGCTGGTGGTGAAGATGTTGACCGACTGGCTCTGGTCGATCCACTTGCCGCGGTGCGCGCCGTGCTGGACGATCCAGATGGGGTCGATCTCGAACACTTCCTTGTACTTCGCGCGCACCTCGGCCGGGATTTCCTGGATGGCCTGCACGCTGCCGTCGTAGTACTTGACCTTCTCCATCATGTCCTCGTCCCACAGGCCGAGCTCCTTCAAGTCGCTCACCAGGAAGCGATTGATGATGGTGAACTCGCCGCTGAAGTTCGACTTCACGTACATGTTCTTGTAGATGGGCTCGATCGACGGCACGCAGCCCGCGATGTTGGCGATGGTCGCGGTGGGCGCGATCGCCATCATGTTGGAATTGCGAATGCCGTGCTTCTTCACGAGCGCGCGCACCGGGGTCCAATCCATCCACGTGCGCCGGTCGACGCCGGTGGTCATGCCGCGCTCGGCTTCGAGCAAGTCGAGCGTGTCGACGGGGAAAATGCCGCGGTCCCACTTCGACCCGGAGAACGACGCGTACGCGCCCTTCTCCTGCGCCAGCTCGGCCGACGACAGAATCGCGTGGAAGGAGATGAACTCCTGCAGGTGGTCAGAGAACGCGACCGCGCCGTCGCTGTCGAAGGGAAGATTGAGCATGTAGAGCGCGTCCTGCAGCCCCATGACGCCGAGCCCGATGGGGCGGTGGCGCAGGTTCGCGTTGCGCGCCTCTTCGGTCGGGTAGAAGTTCAAGTCCACGACGTTGTCGAGCATGCGCACCGCCGTCTTGACGGTGTATTTCAGTCGCTCGTGGTTGAGCTTGCCGTCGTCGACGTGTCGCGACAGGTTGATCGAGCCCAGGTTGCACACCGCGGTTTCGTCGGTGGACGTATTGAGCGTGATCTCGGTGCACAGGTTCGAGCTGTGCACGACGCCGACGTGGTCCTGCG
>CAZLLI010000142.1:0-5433 GCA_964560355.1 uncultured bacterium
GCCAGCGTCTGCGTGCGCGCGACGAGCTCGCTCATGACGCGCAAGGACGTCATCGTGGTGTCGAGCGTGTCGTGCATCTACGGCCTCGGTTCGCCCGAGATGGTGCGCGCGATGACGGTCGAGCTCGCCACCGGCGACGCCCTCGATCGCGAAGAATTACTGCGACGCCTGGTCGACATCCAGTATTCGCGCAACGACGCCGCCTTCACGCGCGGCACCTTTCGCGCGCGCGGCGACGTGGTCGAGATTCGTCCCGCCTACGAAGAAGAAGCGATCCGCATCGAGTTCTTCGGCGACCGCGTGGAGTCGATGTCGATCGTCGACCCGCTGACGGGCAAGCGCATCCGCCCGCTCGACGAGTTGACGCTGTTCCCGGCCAAGCACTTCGTGACCCCGGAGGACGTGGTGCGCCGGGCGGCGCGCGAGATCAAGGACGAGCTTTCGACGCGCGTGGTCCAGCTGCGCGAGCTCGGCAAGCTGGTCGAAGCGCAGCGGCTGGAAGCGCGCACGCTCTACGACGTCGAGATGCTGGAAGAAGTGGGCTACTGCAGCGGCATCGAGAACTACGCGCGCTATCTCTCGGGGCGCAAACCCGGCGAGCGGCCGCTCACGCTGCTCGATTATTTCCCGTCCGACTTCCTGTGCGTGGTCGACGAGTCGCACGTGACGCTCCCGCAGGTGGGCGGGATGTACCACGGCGACCGCACGCGCAAGATGACGCTGGTCGAGCACGGCTTCCGCCTCCCGTCGGCGCTCGACAACCGCCCGCTCACGTTCGACGAGTTCGACGCGCTCATCCCGCGCTTCATCCACGTGAGCGCGACGCCGTCCGACTTCGAGCTCGCGCGCACGCAGGGCGAAGTGGTCGAACAGATCATCCGCCCGACCGGTCTGGTCGACCCCGACATCGTGGTGCGCCCGGTCGAAGGCCAGATCGACGACCTGGTGGAGGAGATCCGCGCGTGCACCGAGAACGGCGAGCGCGTGCTCGTCACCACGCTGACCAAGCGCATGTCCGAAGAGCTCACCGACTACCTGCTCTCGCTCGGGATCCGCGTGCGCTATCTCCACTCCGACATCGACGCGCTCGAGCGCGTCGAGATCCTGCGCGGGCTGCGCCTGGGCGAGTTCGACGCGCTGGTCGGCATCAATCTCTTGCGCGAAGGCCTCGACCTCCCCGAAGTCTCGCTGGTCGCGGTGTGCGACGCCGACAAGGAGGGTTTTCTGCGCAGCGAGCGCAGTTTGATCCAGACCGCGGGGCGCGCGGCGCGCCACGTCTCGGGCCGCGTCATCTTCTACGCCGACGAGATCACCGAGTCGATGCAGCGCGCCATCGACGAGACGCGCCGCCGGCGCGCGCTCCAGCTCGAGTACAACCGCGAGCACGGCATCACGCCGCGCGGTATCGTGAAGTCGCTCGACGAAGTCGCGCTGTCGACCTCGATCGCCGACGCCAAGCGCAAGGACGGAGCCGACGTCGTCATCGAAGCGGGCGCTCCTTCCGAGGCGTTGGCGGCCGCGATCGAGGCGGAGATGCTGCGCGAGGCGCGCGATCTTAACTACGAGAAGGCGGCGTCGCTGCGCGACCGCTTGGACGAGATCCGGCTCGCGCTGGCGGCGACCGAGAATCGCACCGCGCCGCGGCGCTCGCGCGGAAGGGGAGAGGCATGACGGCACCCTTCGAACCGGTGGACGGCGCGGCGGTCGCGAACCGGGTGCGCGCCGCGTTGGAGGAAGACGCGGCCGGCCACGACGCCACCGTCGCGTTCCTGGAATTGGGCGACCGCGCGGCGCGTGCGGAGGTGCGCGTTGCCGGCGAAACCGTGGTGTGCGGCGTCGACGTCGCGCGCGAAGTGTTCCGGCAAGTCGACGCGCGCGTCCGCTTCGACGCGAGCGCGAGCGAGGGCGACCGCGTCGCCGCACAGGCGCGCGTGTGCGCGGTCGAGGGGCCGGCGGCGGCGATCCTGTCCGCGGAGCGCACCGCGCTCAATTTCTTGCAGCGTTTGTGCGGGGTCGCGACCCAGGCGGCGCGCTACGTGGAAGCGGTGCGCGGCACCGGCGTCGTGATTCTCGACACGCGCAAGACGACGCCCATGTGGCGCGAACTCGAGAAGTACGCGGTGCGCTGCGGGGGCGCGCGCAACCACCGGCGCGGATTGGGCGACATGATCCTGGTGAAGGACAACCACGTGCGCGCGCTCGGCGGGCACGCGGCCCTGCTCGCGCGCGTCGCGGCCGCGCCTCGCGCGCCCTTCCTCGAAGTCGAGGTCGACTCGCTCGCGTTCCTGCGCGACGTGCTGGCGTCGCCGGCGGCGCGCAAGGTCGACCGCGTGATGCTCGACAACTTCGCGCCCGCGCGCGTCGCGGAGGCGCTGCGCGACGTCGATGCGTATCGCCGGGGCGGCGCGCGCCTCGAAGTCGAAGTCTCGGGCGGCGTCACCCTGGAGACCATTCGCGCCTTCGCGCAGCCCGGCGTCGACTTCATCTCGGTGGGCGCGCTCACGCACTCGGCGCCCGCGGCGTCGATGCACCTGGAGTTTCTGTGAGCGCGGTGGGACCGCTCCCCGCGGACGTGCGCCGGCGCCTTTCCACCGCGTACCTCGGGCGCCGCTACTATTTTTATCCCGAGACCGACTCGACCAACGACGTCGCGCTCGCGCTCGCAAACGCGGGCGAGCCCGAAGGCACGGTGGTGGTCGCGGACTTCCAGCGGCGCGGGCGCGGCCGGCGCTCGCACGCGTGGTCGAGCCCGGCCGGGCGCGACCTTCTGTTCTCGATCGTGCTCCGCCCCGACGGCGACGCGCGCGCGGCGCTGCCGGTGACGCTGGTGGTGGCGACCGCGGTGTCGGTCGTGCTCACCAAGAGCCTCGACGTCGACGTGCTCGTCAAGTGGCCCAACGACGTCGTCACGCGCGCGGGGAAGATCGGCGGCATCTTGGCCGAGTCGGCGTCGAGCGCGGGGCGCATCGCGCACGTGATCGTCGGGGTCGGCGTCAACGTCAACGCGAGCGCGGAGGACTTCGGCGACGAGCTGCGCGATGCCGCGGCGTCGTGTCGCACGCTCACCGGCGTCGAGTGGGATCGCGCCGACGTGCTTGCCGATCTCCTCGGTACCATCGAGGCGTACTACGATCGTTTCAAGCGCGACGGCTTCGCGCCGCTCGCGTCGGCGTACGAAGCGCGTCTTGCGCAAGCGGGGAAGCGCGTCGCCTTCGAGCGCGAAGGGCGCCGCGTCGAAGGCCGCGTGAAAGGTGTCGCGCGCGACGGCGCGCTGGTGGTCCAGCTAGACGACGGGTCCGAAGCGATGTTGTACAGCGAGCACGTCGAGGTGGTCGAATGATCCTGTGCGTCGACATCGGCAACACCGCCACCAAGATCGCGACGGTGCGCGGCGAGCGCGTGGTGCGGCGCGCGGTGGTGGGCGCGCGCGCGGGTGAGCGCGAGGTGGCGCGCGCGTTGGCGCGGGTGGTGCGTGGCGCGCGCCTGGAAGCCGCGGCGCTGTCCTCGGTACGACCGCGTGCGACCGACGGCGTCGTGCGCGCGATCGTGCGCGCGAGCGGCCTCTATCCGACCGTCGTCAACCACCGCACGCCGATGCCGATCGATCTCGCGGTGCGCTTTCCGGCGCGCGTCGGTACCGACCGCCTGTGCGCCGCGTGCGGGGCGGTGGGTGGGCGGGGGCGCGACGCCATCGTGGTGACGGTGGGGTCGGCGGTGACCGTGAACGTGGTCCTCGACCGCGTCTTCGTGGGTGGGGTGATCATGCCGGGTCCGGCTATGGCGCTCGCGAGCATGCACGCCTTCACCGCCCAACTTCCGAAGCTCGCGCTCGGGTCGCGGGTCCCGTTGCGCATCGACGACACCGCGTCCGCCATGCGGTGGGGGGCTCTGCTCTCGGTGGCCGGCGGGATTCGCCTGGCGGCCGACATGCTGGAAACGCGGTCGCGGACGCGACCGCGGCGCTACCTCACCGGCGGCGACGCGTTCCTCATCGCTCCCTGGCTGGGGAGCCGGTGGAAGCGCGTCGACGACTTGACCCTCCACGGGCTGGCCCGGATCGCAAGGTTAAGTCTCTAGCAAGTAGTCGGATAGATCGGCTGATGGCTCGCATTAAGGCCTCACCCAGCACGCCCTTACGAAACTTTTCACTTGCCAGAGGAAAAAGAATCGTGTAATCTGCCCAGAGTTAGCAGTCGATGTGGTCGACTGCCAAGCGCGTCTTACCATCATCGCTCACACGTTTCGTCCACACACACCGATTCAAGGAGGCAGGGTTTATGAAGATGATTCCACTCGGTGACCGCGTCATCGTGCGGCTGTTGGAGCAGGAAGAGAAGAAGAAGGGCGGCATCATCATCCCCGACACCGCGAAGGAACGCCCGCAAGAGGGCGAGGTCGTCGCCGTCGGCAAGGGCCGTCGCACCAACTCGGGCGAGCGCATCGAGCCCGAAGTCAAGAAGGGCGACCGCGTGCTGTTCGCGAAGTACGCCGGCAACGAGATCGAAATCGAAAGCGCGAAGTATCTCGTCATGAAAGAAGACGAGATCCTCGCCATTCTCTAATTCAACCAACATCGTTTCCAAGGAGGCCAGAAATGCCGAAGCAGTTGATCTACGACGCCGAAGCGCGCGAGAAGCTCCGCGCCGGCGTCGACAAGCTCGCGAACGCCGTGCGCATCACGCTCGGTCCCAAGGGTCGCAACGTCGTCCTCGACAAGAAATTCGGTAGCCCCACCGTCACCAACGACGGCGTTACCATCGCCAAGGAGATCGAGCTCGAGGATCCGTACGAGAACCTGGGCGCGCAGATGGTGAAGGAAGTCGCCACCAAGACGCAGGACGTCGCGGGCGACGGTACTACCACCGCGACCATTCTCGCGCAGGCGATCATCAAGGAAGGCATCAAGAACGTCACCGCCGGTGCCAACCCGATGTACATCAAGAAGGGTATCCAGAAGGCCGTCGAAGCCGTCGTCGAAGACCTGAAGGCGAAGAGCAAGAAGGTCAAGGACGAGGAGATTGGTAATGTAGCCACCATCAGCGCGAACAACGACCCCGAGATCGGCAAGCTGATCGCGGACGCGTTCGCGAAGGTGGGCAAGGACGGCGTCATCACGGTGGAAGAGGCGCGCGGCATGGAGACGACCCTCGACGTCGTCGAAGGCATGCAGTTCGACCGCGGCTACCTCTCGCCGTACTTCGTGACCGACGCCGAGCGCATGGAAGTCGAGCTCGAAGAGGCGGTCATTCTCATCTACGACAAGAAGGTCTCGTCGATGAAGGACCTGCTCCCGATCCTCGAGAAGGTCGCCCAGATGGGCCGCCCGATGCTGATCATCGCGGAGGACGTCGAGGGCGAGGCGCTCGCGACGCTGGTCGTCAACAAGCTGCGCGGCACGCTGCAGGTGTGCGCCGTCAAGGCGCCGGGCTTCGG
>CAZLLI010000143.1:0-5383 GCA_964560355.1 uncultured bacterium
GTTCGGCAAGGGCAACTTCAAGGCGCTGTTCGAGTCGATCGAGCGCGAGCAGGCGCGGCGCGGGACGCTATAAAGGAGTATCGATGCCGATCTACATCCAGCGAGGCAAGATTCCGCACCGGCGGCACGTCGTCTTCAAGAGCCCGCAAGGGAAGCACTACTACGAGGAGCACATCAGCCGGCTCGGCTTCTCCGATATCTATTCGAACGTGTACCACGTCCACATGCCGACCCGCGTCGCCGAGGTGGGGAAGTTTCGCCCCATCGTGCTGGACGCGCTGGAAGGCGAGCATCGTCATCGTCACCTGAAGACGTTCGACTTGAAGCCGCAGGGCGACTGGGTCACGGGACGCCAGCCGATGATGTTCAACAACGACCTCATTCTGGGCACGTCGAGCCCGGTGCGCGGCGGCGCCGACTACTTCTACAAGAACGCGACCGCCGACGAAGTGCACTTCATCCACAAGGGCGCGGGCGCGCTCGAGAGCATGTTCGGACGGCTCGAATTCGGCGAGGGCGACTACGTCGTGGTGCCGCGCGGCGTCATCTACAAGATGACGTTCGCGAGCGACAACAACCGCGTGTTCTTCGTGGAATCGTTCGGCCCCGTCGACTGGCCCAAGAAGTATCGCAACCAATACGGGCAGTTGCTCGAAGACGCGCCGTATTGCGAGCGCGACATTCGCCAGCCGGAATTCATGGAAGCGAACGACAAAGTGGGCGAGTTCCCGATGCACATTCGCCTGCGCGGCGGCATCCAAGAATATCTCTGGGGCCACCACCCGTTCGACCTGGTGGGCTACGACGGCTTCTACTACCCGTGGATTTTCAACATCAAGGACTACATGTCGAAGGTGGGACGCGTCCACCTTCCGCCGCCGACCCACTTGACGTTCACGGGTCCGGGCTACGTGCTGTGCTCGTTCTGCCCGCGCCCGTTCGACTTCGAAGAAGGCGCGGTGCCGATTCCGTACGCGCACTCCAACGTCGACAGCGATGAAGTGCTGTACTACGTCGACGGCAGCTTCATGAGCCGCAAGGGCATCGACGTCGGCTCGATCACGCTGCACCCGTACGGCATTCCGCACGGACCGCAACCGGGATTGTTGGAAGCGTCGCTGAGCGCGAAGGAAACCGGGGAGCTCGCGGTCATGGTCGACACCTTCAGCCCGCTCAAGGTGACGAAGGTGTGCGCGACCATCGACGACGCCAACTATCCGTACAGCTGGCAGTACTAGCGCGCGCCGCATGATCATCGATCCGGCTACGACTCCCAAGGAAGAGTTCTATCCCTGGATGATTCGGTGCATCGTGCCGCGCCCGATCGCGTGGGTGTCGACCGTCTCGCGCGAGGGCGTGCACAACCTGGCGCCGTTCTCGTTTTTCACCGCCATCAGCACCGAACCGCCCACCTTGTGCTTCGCGCCCGGCCGCCACGCCGCGACGGGACGCAAGAAGGACACGCTCATCAACATCGAGGCGACGGGGGACTTCGTGGTGAACGTGGTGCCCGAAGAGCTCGCGGAGGCGATGAACGAGACCGCGACCGACTACCCGCACGGCATGAGCGAGTTCGCGGAGGCGAAGGTGACGCCGGTGCCGTCGGAGCGCGTGAAGGCACCGCGGGTCAAGGAGTCGCCCATCCACTTCGAGTGCGAGCGCTACCAGATCGTCGAGATCGGTCCCGACGGCGTCGGCGGCGGAGCGCTGGTGGTCGGCCGCATCGTCCTCCTCCACGTCGACGACCGCGTGATTGCGAACGGCAAGGTCGACTACGAGCGCTTCCGCGCGGTCGGCCGCCTGGGCGGCATGGACTACGCGCGCATCCGCGACCGTTTCTCGATGGCCCGCAAGAAATACACTCCCAAGTAGAGAGCACGACAGCGCGTGGGTCCTGTCCCACGCGCCGTTTCTTCCTCGTCGTTGCGAATTGCACCGCGTTGTTACGCGATTGCAATCCCCTCCTTATATAAGCGCGCACGACGTTCCCCGCGTCGGAACTCGGCAACATTTTCCGCTCTCGCCGGCTTCCCCAAGCCCCGGCAGATTGCATTGGCCGACACGCGCGTTTTCACCCGCCGCTTTTCCAAACGTGGTCGGGGAATCGTTCAAGGGGTAGAGAACGTGCGCAGAACGTATCCTGCGCCGTGGCACATGGATTGCACACAAGCGCGAGGGGGTAATCTATGTGTAGGTCACGCAACAGACTGAACCAAGCGGGTTACACGCTCACGGAGCTCGCGATCGTGATCGTGATCATCGGCATCATCGCCGCGATCACGATTCCGTCGTTCGGGAGTTATCTCCGCAAGACGCGCGTGGACGGATCCCGCAATCAGTTGATCGCGGACTTCTACTTCGCTCGCTCGCTCGCGATCGCTCGGCGCGAAACCATCACGATGCGTTTCCAAACCGACGAGTATCAGATCGTCAACGGCGGCGGCACGGTGTTCCGCACCACGCCGGCCAACGATGGCGTCACCTTTACTGCGAGCGGCGACCCCAACTTCTACGCCTGGGGGCTGGCCGACGCCGTCGACATCTCGGTGACCGGACGCTCCATGTCGAGCAACGTAAGTCTCTCACCGACGGGGGTTGCGTCCCATGGTTACTAAACACGCGCCGCAACCGACGTCGCGCCGCGAGGATGGCTTCACCCTCGTCGAGCTCATGGTGGCCCTGGTCATCCTGACCATCGGGTTGCTCCCGCTCGCGTTCGTGCAGACGCGGGCGCAGCAGGACGTGTTCGACTCGGGCCGCTACACGGAGGCGCTCGCGATCGCGCAGCTGCAGATGGAAGAGACCAAGAGCCTCGGCTTCGGCAACGCGCCGACCGACTCGGGCACGGTCGACAACTACCAGTGGGTCCGCAACGTGCAGAACGTCGGGCAGGGCCTGGATCAGATCACGATCAGCGTCAACTGGAACGAGCGCGGAGACCAGCGCACGGTCCGGTTGATCAACCGAATCTCGTTCCGTTAATCGACCATGAAAAATACCGCACGGAAGATGCGCGACTTTGTCGCCAGTGAAAAAGGATTCACGCTCGTGGAGATGATCGTGACGGTCATCGTCCTCGGCATCGTATTGGTGGTCGTGAACCAAGTCTTCTTCTCGACCACGCGCCTGTACGGCAACACGTCGGTGCGCGCGAACCAGCAGATGAGCGCACGCGCCGGGTTGTCGGTGATGGCGAACGAACTGCGCACCGCGGGGTGCGACCCGTCGTTCCCGCCCGCCGGCATCCAGGGCGTGTTGAGCGCGCAGTCGGACACCGTGCACGTGCAATCCGACCTCTCGGGCGACGGCGCCATCCAGATGGCGGAACCGTCCGAAGACGTCATGTACTACTTCGACGCCAACCAGCAGGCGGTCATGCGCGACCCCGGTACGGGGCCGCAGATCATGATCCCCAACGTTTCGGCGTGTGTGTTCACCTACTTCGACGGCAACGACAACGCGTTGATTGCTCCGCTGAATGCGGCCAACCGCGGTCGTGTGCGCTCGATCGGAATCAACATTACCACCCAAACCCAGCGCGGCGGTCAGATGAACACGACCACGCGTATTTCCTTGCGTAACGGTTAGTACTCGCCGGCGAGTACAAAGGAGTAGTCATGACGAACTTGGTTCGAAACGACCGTGGTAGCGCGCTGGTAACGGCGTTGTTCTTTATCACGGGTCTGACCGCGATCGCCACGATCATCGTGTTCGTGACCGGCGCGGAGCGCAAGGTGGCGCACAACGAGTACACGCACATGCGTGCGTTCAACTCGTCCGACGCCGGCACCGAAGAAGCCATCAACTGGCTCCGCTTCCAGGCGTTTCCGCCCGACGAAGACCCGAACAACCAGAACAAGGTGCTGGACCTGGACGACTTCAAGGCGCTGTACGCGCCCAACACGTCGAACCAGGAGACCAACCAGTACCTGTACGACATCACGTATTCCGGCATGCGATGGAATCCGGAGTACGGGACCGATTGGGTAGATTACAACTACACGATCGATGCACAAGGGGCGAGTGCCCAAGAGAGCTCCACCAACATCCAGGTGCAGGCGAGCAGATTGTTCGCCAACACCTCGGGGGGGTACTAGACCATGCGTAAGCAGCACGTTCTTGGATTGAGCACCATCGCCGCGTCCGTCTTGGTCGCGGTGATCGGGGTGCTCTCGCTCCAGACCGCGCAAGCGGCCGTGTGCGAATATCCTCTGTTCATTCAGCAGGGGGCGGTCGACGTGAACATCATGTTCCTGTTCGACAACTCCGGCAGTATGAACGAGGCGATCTGCCACGATGCATACGATCCGACCCGGACCTACACGGGTACGCTGGATCCGACGCGCGACTACGAGGTTTCGACGAGCGGTACGTACAGCCGCCGCAGCTTCAAGAGCGGCGCGCCGACGACGCCCACCGCGTACCTCGTCACCAGCGACGGCGGACAGAAAGGCGTTTACAAGGGTAACTACCTGAACTGGGTGTTCCAGTACGCCACCGCGACGCAGCGAGGCGCCATTCCGCGCTTCACGCGCATTCAGATGGCGAAGGCGGCGGTGAACGACGTCATCACGAACATGGCGGGTAACGTCCGCTACGGCGTGTGGAACTTCAACGACGACCGCCCGTCCTCGTCGGCGCTCGCGACGTTGGGTACGTCGAAGGCGACCGTTATCTCGCGCATCAATTCGCAGGTGGGTAATAGCTGGACGCCGCTCGGCGAGACCATGGCGGCCATTGCGGATTACTACCGTAGCGATACCAACGCGATTCAGTATGACTGCCAGCGCAGCTTCATCGTGGTCGTGACCGACGGTTTCCCGACCAAGGACATCAACACCAAGGCGCCCTACTACAACGCGGGCATCGGGATGAGCAACTGCTCCGGCATCGGTGCCCCCAACCCGAACAGCGACGACTGCTCGAAGTACATGCAGCACGTCGCCAAGTGGCTCGCGGAAAACGACGTGCGCACCGACCTGGACGGCACGCAGATCGTCAATACGTACACGATCGGCATGAACGTCACCGCCCCCATCCTGCAGTGGACTGCCACCGACGGCGACGGCGCGTACTTCCAGGCCAACAACGCCGCGCAGCTGAGCGCGAGCTTGCAGAACGTGATTCGCGACATCCTGAACCGTATTTCGTCGGGCTCGGCCGTCGCGGTCGTCTCGACGGAAGGCCAGGGCGACGACTATCTCTATCGCGGGAAGTTCTTCCCGACCACCTGGCGCGGCTTCCTCGAGTCGTTCGTCCTCCCGTATGAGACGGGCGACGCGCCCGTTTGGGAAGCGGGCCAGATCCTGAGCCAGCGTTCGCCGGATTCGCGCACCATCTTCACGTCGGTGGGCGGTGTGAAGCAAGACTTCACCGCGGCCAA
>CAZLLI010000144.1:0-5291 GCA_964560355.1 uncultured bacterium
CGGATGCGGTTGTCGCTCACCACGTCGATGATGAGGGCGACGCCGGCGGGGCCGTAGCCTTCGTACCAGAATTCCTCGAGCGCCTGCCCTTCCAGCTCGCCCGCGCCCTTCTTGATGGCGCGTGCGATGGTGTCGTTGGGCATGTTGGCCTCGCGCGAGGTCTGGATGGCGAGGCGCAGGCGCGGGTTGCCCGCGGGGTCGCTCCCGCCCTGGCGCGACGCGATGGTGAGCTCGCGGATCAGCTTGGTGAAGACCTTGCTGCGCTGCGAGTCGGTCTTCGCCTTCTTGTGCTTGATCTGCGACCACTTGGAATGACCGGACATGTCGTACTCCTCGATTACTTGTGTTCCGCGGCGACCTGTGCCTTGTGCTCGGCGATGATCTTGTCCGCGACTTCGCGCGGCACTTCTTCGTAGTGCGAGAATTCGCGCGTGTGCGAGCCGCGTCCCTGCGTCATCGAACGCAGGTGGGTCGAATACTTGTAGAGCTCCGCCATGGGCACGGTGGCCTTGATCACGGCGAAGCGCCCCTGGTTCTCGGTGCCGGAGATCTTGCCGCGACGCCCGCTCAAGTCGCCCATGACGTCGCCCATGTATTCGTCGGGTACCTTGACCTGCAAATTGACGATGGGCTCCAAGAGCACCGGGTTCGCCTTCTCGACCGCGGCCTTGAACGCGAGCGACCCGGCGGTCTTGAACGCCTGCTCGGACGAGTCGACGGTGTGGTAGCTGCCGTCGTAGATGGTCGCCTTGACGTCGACCATCGGATAGCCGGCGATCACACCCATCTCCATGGTGGCGACGACTCCCTTCTCGACCGCGGGGATGAACTTCCCCGGTACCACGCCGCCCACGACGCCGTCGACGAACTCGAAATGCTTGCCGCGCTGGAGCGGCTCGATCTTGAGCCACACGTCGCCGAATTGTCCGCGCCCGCCGGTCTGCTTCTTGTGGCGACCCTGCGCCTCGGCCGGGCGGCGAATGGTCTCGCGGTACGGGATGCGCGGCTTTTCCAGCGTGACCCCGACGCCGAAGCGTTCTTTCAGGCGGTGCACGATTATCTCGAGGTGCAGCTCGCCTTGTCCCGCGATGATGGTCTGGTGCGTCTCTTGCGTCGGAGTGACTTCGAACGTCGGGTCTTCGTCCATGATGCGATGGAGGCCCGTGCCCATCTTTTCGTCGTCGCCCTTGGTGATGGGCAGAATGGCCGAGTTGATAGACGGCTTCGGCAGGTCGGTCGGCTTCACCACGTTGCCGCTCGCCTTGTCGCCCAGCGTGTCGCGCACCTTGGTGACCTTGAGCTTCACCAGCGCCCCGATGTCGCCGGCCTGGAGCTTGTCCGCGTCCTGGCGGTTCTTCCCTTCCAGGACGAACAGCGCGCCCAGGCGCTCGGCGGTATTGCGCGTCGTGTTCTGTAGGTCGAGCGCCGGCGTCAGCGTCCCGTGGAAGACGCGCACGCACAGCATGTCGCCCACGTGCGGGTCGGAAATGTTCTTGAACACGTACGCGAGGGGGGTGCCGTTCGCTTCGGTCTTGATGGTCTTGCCGTCGACGGTAACGCACGCGCCGGTGTCGGCGCCGGGGAGATACTTCACGATCGCGTCCAGAATGAGCGAGGCGCCCATGTTGTGCGCGGGCGACGCGCACAGGACGGGAAATATCTGCGCGGTTTTCACGCCGGCCGCAAGGCCGGTCTTGAACTCCTCGTCGGAGAGCGATTCGCTCTCGAGGTATTTCTCCATCAAGGCTTCGTCGGACTCCGCGGCCGATTCCATGAGCTCTTTGCGGAGCGCATTGGCCTTGTCCTTCAAGTCGGCGGGAACGTCGATCGGCTTCGCCGCGCCCTTGCCGTCTTTCTCGAACTCGTACGCCTTCATGTCGACCAGGTCGACCACGCCGCGGAACTTCTCGCCGCTCCCGATGGGGAGCTGGAGCGCGTGCACGCCCGCGCCGAAGTGCTCGTGCAATTGCTCGAGGCAGTTGTCGAAGTTGGCGTGCTCCTTGTCCATGCGATTGACGACGAAGAGCGCGGGGCGCTCGCGGTCGCGCACGAATCCCCACACGCGGTCGGTGCCGACTTCGACGCCGGCGTCCGCGCGCAGCGCGATGATGGCGCCTTCGACCACGTCGAGCCCCAAGAGCACGTCTCCCACGAAGTCTTCGTAGCCGGGCGTGTCGATCACATTGACCTTGGTGCCCGCGTGCTCGAGGTGCGCGACGCCGGAGTGGATGGAGATGCCGCGCGCGATCTCCTCGGAGTCGTAATCCATCGTGGTGTTCTTGTCTTCGACCCGGCCCATTCGTGGGATCGCGCCCGCGGTGTACAGCAAGGATTCGGACAGCGTGGTCTTGCCGGATTCCTGGTGTCCGACCAATGCGACGTTACGAATCTGGGCCGCCGGAAACTGCTTCACGATGAGCCTCCTCCTATTCCGAATCGTCTCGAGAGAATGGCTGCAACCTCAATGTGGACTTGGGGTTGGACGCTGCATAATAGCACTGTCGCGCGGCGCGTGTCAAATCGCCGCGAAGCGCTGGACGGCCCGCGCGCCGTGCGCATAGGATCGCGCGATGGCGGAGAGACCTCGTCGACGATTCAGATTCCTGCGCGACGCCGCCGTGAGCACGGGGGTCGCGCTCGCGGTGTGGGCGGGCTTCGAGGCGACGCTGCGCGTGGCAAGACCGCAGGTCTCGCGCACCGAAGAGAAAGACGGCCTCGCGCGCGCGGTCGAAGACAGCGTGCTTGGCCATCGCTACCGCCCCGGGACGCGCGCGGTGCAGCGCACCCCCGAATTCACCGCCGAGTACGCCATCGGGCCCGACGGGCGCCGCGTGGGAACCCAACACCCCGACTCGCTTGGCGTGCGCGTGCTGGTGCTGGGCGATTCGTTTACGTTCGGCGTGGGGGTCGCGCCCGACGACGCGTGGACCTCGGTGATGGCGCGCGCGCTCGCCGCGCGCGGGCTCCGCGTCGACCTCGCGAACGCCGGCGTCGAAGCCTACGACACGCGCTCCGAAGCGCACGCGCTCGTCGAGCTCGCGCCGTCGCTCCAGCCCCAGGTCGTGCTGCTCGGATTCCTCGCCAACGACGTCTACACCAATCGTCCCTTCGACGACGCGCCCGGTCGCGCGATCGGCGCGGGTAGCGGCGGCGGCTTCGAGCTGCACTCGGTGGCGTGGGCGAAGCGCGTCGTCATGCACAGCGACTGGCTGTACTCGCTGCTTTTCTTGGTGACGTCGCGCAAGGAATACTACGCGACGCCGGTCACCGAGCGCGTCGCGGACCAGCTCGCGGTGACGCGCGACTTGCTTGGACGCATGGAGGATTACTGCCACGAGCGCGGCGTCGCGTTCGCGGTGGCGTCGATTCCGCAGCAGTTCGGCGTCATCATGACCGCGAACGGGTATCGCTTCCGCGGCGTCGACCCCGATCTGATCGACGAGAATCTGGTCGGGCTCGCGCGCGAGCGCGGCTTCCCGTGGATCGCGCTGCAAAAGCCGCTCGCCGACGCCTATCGCGCCACCGGGCGCGACGCCTACTACCGCGTCGACGGCCACCTCACCGTGGAGGGCAACCGCCTCGTGGGCGAAGCCGTCGCCGACGCGCTCGCGCCCGTGATCGAAGCGCGCGCGCGCCGCTAGCTCATCCCGCTGAAGACTTCGCCCACGATCACCAGACCCGCGTACAGGAACCACAAGAAGATCGCGACGCCGATCGCTTGCGCGCGCGACATCCCGAAGATGCGCTGGAGCCCCATCGCCACCAGCACCAGGCTCCAAATAGCGAAGAACTCGACGCTCGAGAACAGCCCGCGCACGACCGCGCTGTCGGGCGCGAGCGCGCGCAGGCTCAGGGACATTTGCGCGTCCTCGGGCCCCATGATGCTGTCGAGCCCGCGCGCGCGCACGATGATCGACGAGACCAGCTGCCCCATCATGCCCACGATACTGGTGAAGAACGACAACGCGAGGTACTGCTTGAAGGTCGCCGCGCGCGTGGCGAGCGTCACCGCGACGTAGGAGATGCCCGCGATGACGAAGGTGATGATCAGCATGCCGGCCGGCGCGAGCACGATCCACATGAAACCGAAGCGGTCCATCACTTGCAGCTGCTGGTCGATTTGATCGCTCGTCATCGACGGGTGGACTTCCAGCAGCGCGCGCTGGATGGGCATCGCGATCCAGGTGATGACCATGTAGATCAGCGACGCGAAGATCCATGGCTGCACCCAGGTGACGCGCTTCTCGCGAATGTCGTCGAACACCTTGGCGGGAGACACGAAGATCCAGATCAGGCGCGTGAAGAATCCCATGACGCCTCCTTGTGCGAAGTCACCGCTCGCGCGGCTTGCGCGAGTGTAGCACGCTCACGCGTTTCCGATCACGCTCCAGAATTGCGACGCGATGGCGGCCCAGTCGTGCGTGGCGGCGACGGCGTGCGCGCGCTCGGAGAGCCGCCGGCGCGACGCCGCGTCGGCGCGCGCCGCCGCGAAGGATTCGCACGCCTTCACGAACGCGTTGGCGTCGCCGCCGAGTGCGACCACGGTGTCGGGGTCGCCGGGTGCGCCCGCGTAGTGCTCGACCTCGGGCGAAAACGGCGTCGCCACCGCCGGCAAACCGACCGCGAGGTACTCGTACAGCTTGTTGGGATTGACGGCGGCGGTGAGCGACGTGCGGCGGAACGGAATCATGCCGACGGTGAAATCGAGCAGCACGTCGGGCACGCGCTCGTGCGACACCGCGCCGTGGTGGCGCACGTTCGGGAGCGCGAGCAGCGCGGCCAGATCCATTTCGACGCCCCCCAACACCGGCCCCACCAGGTCGAAGGTCCAGCGCGGGCGGGCGCGCGCGGCGGCCGCGATCAATTCGAAGTCGAGCCAGGGCGCGATCGCGCCCAGGTAGCCGACCCGCACCTCGCCGGGAGCGGCGTCGTGCGCGCGCGTCGACGCCTCCGCCGCGCGCCGAAACGCGCGGTAGTCGACGCCGTTGCCCACCACGTGCACGCCCGAGCGCGCCCCCCGCGCGCGCACCGCGTCGTCGAACAGGCGGTCGGCGCTCACCACCACCGCGTTCGCGGCGCGGAAGGTGTCGTCGCGGTACTCGCGCGACCACGCGGGCGCGCCGGGAAAATCGCTGTGGGCGTCGTTGCAGTCGTAGACCAGGCGCGCGGCCTCGAGCGCGCGCGCGACGGGGAGCGCGTAGATGTTCGAGATCACGACCACGCTCTCGGCGGGGTCGACGCCGGCCGCGCGCAGGTGCGCGCGCACGCGCCGGGTCGCCACCGCGTCGACG
>CAZLLI010000145.1:0-5199 GCA_964560355.1 uncultured bacterium
CCGTGCATGGTGAGGTCGTGCGCGAGCGCGACGGCGTCGACTTGAATGTCGACGTAGCGACGAAGCCAGGAGACGGAGACGTTCATGGTGTCGCGAGCGTCAGCGCTCGGCGAACTGCTCCAGGAAGCGCAGGTCGTTGGTGAGGAACATGCGAATGTCGGGAATGCCGTGGCGAATCATGGCGATGCGGTCGACGCCGACGCCGAACGCGAAGCCGCTATAGCGGTCGGGGTCGATGCCCACCGCGCGCAGCACGTTCGGGTGCACCATGCCCGCGCCCAGGATTTCGATCCAACCCGACTGCCCGCAGATCACGCACCCGTTGCCGTGGCAATTGAAGCACGACATGTCGACGTCGACGCTGGGCTCGGTGAACGGAAAAAAGTGCGGCTTGAAGCGCACCTGGATGTCGGACCCGAACAAGTCGCGCAGGAACAGCAAGAGGTCGCCGCGCAAGTCGGCCATGGTGACGTCGGTGTCGATGTAGAGTCCCTCCACCTGGTGGAACTCGGCTTGGTGCGACGCATCGAGCGCTTCGTTGCGATAGACGCGCCCCGGCGCGTACACCTTGAGCGGGGGCTTGTGCTCTTGCATGAAGCGTACCTGGATGGGCGAAGTGTGCGTGCGCAAGAGAATATCGTCGGACACGTAGAAGGTGTCTTGCAGGTCGCGCGACGGGTGCTCGTCGGGAAAATTGAGCGCTTGGAAGTTGTAGTACTCGAGCTCGACCTCGGGGCCGCGCGCGAGGCGATAGCCCATGCCTTCGAGCACCCCGCCGATGCGGCGAAACGTTTGCGCGATGACGTGACGGCGCCCGACAACGGCGTTGGTGGCGGGCAGCGTGCCGTCGACCGGCGCGGTGTAGAGGTCGTCGGTCGCGCCGCCCATCGCGGCGGTACGCTCGGCGAGGAGGGTCTCGCACAGCACCTTGAGGCGGTTGGCTTCGGCGCCCAGGCGCGGGCGCTCTTCGGGCGGCGTCTCGCCGATCGCGCGCAGGAACGCGGTCAGCGTCCCCTTGCGACCGAGGTACTTGACGCGCACCGCTTCGAGCTCGTCGGGCGTGGTGGCCGCCGCGATGTCGGCGCGAAGCGCGTTCTCGATGGGCCGTGGGTCCATCGACGTCGACGACTAGCGGCCCGGACTCCCCGACGCCTTGGCGACGTCGGCGAGCTTCTTGAATCCGGCGGCGTCGTTGACGGCCATCTCCGCGAGCATCTTGCGGTCGATGTCGACCGACGCCTTCTTCAAGCCGCTCATGAAGCGGCTGTACGACAGACCGTTCAGACGCGCGGCGGCGTTGATGCGCGCGATCCACAGCGAGCGGAAGTGCCGCTTCTTTTGCTTGCGGTCGCGGTACTCGTAGACCAGGGCGCGGTCGAGCGTCTCGCGGGCAGTACGGTAGAGCTTGCCACGGCCGCCCACGAACCCGTGGGTTTGCTTCAGTACGCGCTTGCGTCGCGCGCGTCCGGCGACCGTGTTCTTTGTGCGTGGCATGACGAATCCTCCTTGATACCGCGCCCTCTTCCACGCGGGCGGCGCTTGCCCTCGTCGTGCGTGGGTCGAATCGTGTGCGTTCGGGTAACTGGCGCTAGACCAGGATCAGCCGGCGAATCCGCTTCATGTCGGACGGGTGCACCAACGAGGCCTTGCGCAGCGCGCGCTTCCTCTTGGCCGTCTTCTTGGTCAGGATGTGGTTCTTGAACGCGTGATAGCGGCGGATCTTCCCGGTTCCCGTCTTACGAAACCGTTTCCTCGCCGATCGGCTTGATTTCAGCTTGGGCATCGTCGTTTTCCTTTGTTGGCGTCGGCTTGGGCGCCTTCGGCTTCGAGGGCGCTTTGGTCGACAGCGGCGAAAAGTACATCACCATCAAGCGGCCTTCGAACTCCGGCGAGCGCTCGACCACGCCCACGTGGGCGAGGTCCTTGGTCAGGCGATCGAGCATTCGATAGCCGAGCTCCTTGTGGTCGAGCTCGCGGCCGCGAAACATGAGCGTCACTTTTACTTTGTAGTGCTTCTCGAGGAATTCCTCGGCGTGACGCTTCTTGAATTGATAGTCGTGTTCCTCGGTCTTGGGGCGGAACTTCACCTCTTTGACCTGGAACGTGTGCTGCTTCTTCTTCGACTGCTTGGTCTTCTTGCTCTGTTCGTACTTGTACTTGCCGAAGTCCATGATGCGGCACACGGGGGGCCGCGACGTCGGCGAGACTTCGACCAGGTCGAGTCCCTGGTCGCGCGCCATCCGCAGCGCTTCGTACGTGGGCATCACACCCAGCTGGTTGCCGTCGGCCCCGATGACGCGAATCTCGGGGACGCGAATGCCTTCGTTGGCTCGGATGCGGGGCGCTCTCTTGCGGTCGAAGCTGATAGGGCTTCCTCCTCGTGACCAAAAAAAATAGCGAATGCCAGGCATCCGCTTCCTTTCGCGCGGGGCGAAAGGCGTCGAAGTGAACCTGGCCCGTCACTGCCGGACGGCCGGTGAGGGGCGAACGCCCCTGCTTGCATCGATAATGTTCGTCGCCGGTGCGGCCCCACGGCCGGACCAGCGACGCCGAATACTAGCGGCCCGCGGCCACCGCGTCAACGACTTCCGCGACGAAGGCGTCGAGGGGCTGGGTCCCCGCCATCCCCTTGCCCCGGGCGCGCACCGCGACCACGCCCTCCTTGGCCTCGCGCTCACCCACCACCGCCATGAACGGGATCTTGTGCACCTCGGCTTCGCGCACGCGGTAGCCGATCTTCTCCTCGCGGGCGTCCATCTCGACGCGGATGCCGCGGTTGGCGAGCGCGTCGCGCACCTGCTCGGCGAACGGCATCGCCTCCGGCGAGATCGGCAGCACCACGCACTGCACCGGCGCGAGCCAGGTCGGGAACGCCCCCGCGTAGTGTTCGGTCAGAATACCCATGAAGCGCTCGATGGATCCGAACAACGCGCGGTGCACCATGAACACTTGCCGGCGCTCGCCCCCGCTGGCGACGTAGTTGACGTCGAAGCGGCGCGGAAGGTTGAAGTCGAACTGGATGGTCGAGAGCTGCCATGGCCGCCCGATGGCGTCGATCACCTTGACGTCGATCTTGGGCCCGTAGAAGACGGCTTCGCCTTCCATGCGCTTGTACGGCAGCCCGCGCCGCTTGACCGCCGCCTCGAGCGCGGCTTCCGCCATCTGCCACTCCTCGTCGTTACCGGCATACTTGGTCGGATTGGCGGGGTCGCGCACGGAGAGCTCCACGTTGAACTGGTCGAAGCCGAAGCGCTGCAGCACCGTCATTGCGAAGTCCAGCGTCGCGTCGATCTCGTCCGGCATTTGTTCCGGCGTGCAGAAGAGATGGCCGTCGTCCTGCGTGAAGCCGCGTACGCGCAACAAGCCGTGCAGCGCACCCGAGAGCTCGTGGCGATACACGGTTCCCATTTCGGCGATGCGCACGGGGAGCTCGCGGTAGCTGTACAGTTTCCGCTTGTAAATCAAGATGTGGCCCGGGCAGTTCATGGGCTTGACGACGTACTCCTGGCCGTCGACGTCCATGGTGAACATGTTGTCGCGGTAGTACGTGAGGTGCCCGGACGTATTCCACAGGTCGGCCTTCGCGATGTGCGGCGTGTATACGAGCTGATATCCACGCTTGCGGTACTCGCTCTTCAAGTACAGTTCCATCTGCTCGCGCACGATGGCGCCCTTGGGGTGCCAGAACACGAGCCCGCCGCCCGCTTCGTCCTTGACGTCGAACAAGTCGAGCGCCTTGCCGAGGCGCCGATGGTCGCGCTTTTCGGCCTCGGCGAGGCGATTGAGGTACGCGTCGAGGTCGCCCTTCTTGAAGAACGCGGTGGCGTAGATGCGCTGCAGCATGGGCTGCGACGAATCGCCGCGCCAGTACGCGCCCGCCGCGGACAGAATCTTGACGTGCTTGATGCGCTTGGTCGAGTCGATGTGCGGGCCCGCGCACAAGTCGACGAAGCGCCCCACGGTGTAGATCGACACCGTGTCGCCGGGGATGCCGTCGATCAGTTCGAGCTTGTAGCGCTGTCCCAGTTTGCCGAAGTGCTCGCGCGCGCGCGCCTTGTCCCACACGTCGCGACTGATGGGAAGGTTGCTCTTGAGCAACTCGTGGACGCGCGCTTCGATGCGTTCGAGGTCTTCGGGCGTGAAGGGCTTGTCGACTTCGAAGTCGTAGTAGAAGCCGTCGTCGATGGGCGGACCGATCGCGAACTTCGCGTTGGGAAACAACTCCTGCACCGCGTGCGCGAGCACGTGCGCGGCGGTGTGGCGCAGGAGGTAGAGGCTCTGGTCGTCGTTGTCCTTGAGCGCGCGCAGCGTCCCGTCGCCGGCGACGGTCTGGTAAACGTCGCGCAACTGGCCGCCGAACAGCACACCGACCGTGTCGCCCTTGGCGCGCTCGCCAAGGAGCGCGACGACGTCGGGCACGGGGACTTCGGACTGGTCGAAGGAACGGCTGGAGCCGTCGGGCAAGGTTACGCGGACCATGGGTTTCTTAACTCCACGCGGCGGCGTCAAGACGAGAATGGTGGGCGATAGAGGATTTGAACCTCTGACCTTCTGCGTGTCGAGCAGACGCTCTAGCCAACTGAGCTAATCGCCCCAACCGGTTAACGTTAGAGACCCGCGAGCGTACGTCGGCGGGTGCGGAAGGTCAAGCGAAAAGGCGGCGAGCGCGTCGTGCGCGCCCGCCGCCCCACGTGCGGTTACTTCTTCTTGTCTTCGTCGATCACTTCGTACTCGGCGTCCGCGGCCCCGCCGGGCCCGGCCTCTCCCCCGCCCGGCGACGACTGTGCGCCGGCCCCGTCGCCGTGCGGCGCGGCGCCCGCGCTGGACGCGTTCTGGTACATGCGCTGCGCGACCTCCTGCCAGGTCGCATTCAGACGCTCGGTCGCGGACTTGATCTCCGCCGCGTTCGTGCCCTTGAGTGCCGTCTTCACCGACTCGACCCCGGCTTCGAGCTTGGACACGTCACCCGCGTCGATCTTCTCCTTGTACTCCTTGAGATTCTTTTCGGTCTGATAGACCACGCTGTCGGCGGCGTTGCGCACGTCGATCTCCTCGCGCTTCTTCTTGTCGTCGGCGCGGAACTGATCCGCGTCCTTGACCATGCGCTCGATCTCCGATTCGCTCAATCCGCTCGAGGCCTTGATGACGATCTTCTGCTCCTTGCCCGTGGCCTTGTCCTTCGCGTTCACGTGCAGGATG